>JAKFFM010000026.1:0-154433 GCA_036675075.1 Bacteroidota bacterium | reverse complement strand
GGGAATGCTGGTGATGACAAAGCGATTTGTCGGGATGAAGCTGCTGTAATTGGTTCTTCTAATAATATTTCATATCTGTATGATTGGATTCCTAAGACAGGACTTTCTGAACCTAATTCATCCATTACTGAGGCATCACCAAAAACAGATACTCGTTACTATTTAACAATTAGTTCCACTGAAAGGTGTTCAAAACCTTTTGTAGATAGTGTATTGGTTAGAGTATGTCCAGAGGAAGAACTGTATGTCCCAAATGTCTTCTCAAGAAACAATGATGGAATAAATGATAGATTTGAAATAAAGAACTTACCTGTTAAATCAGTTGTACAAATCTTCAATAGATGGGGTAAGCAGGTTGCACTTTTTAGCGACAAGAATTCCTGGGATGGATATACAGATTCGGGACTTCCATGTCCAGATGGAGTGTACTATTATATTATCACCATTCATGACAAACAAATAGTTCGTGGCAGTTTAACCCTAGTGCATTAACTATGATATTTTCGCCCCCACACTGACGCGAGTCTAACAATGTGGATTGAAAGGCGGCGAGATTTGTGCCATCAATCTTGATATGGAAGTAATGCAAAATGGAATTGTTTCAGATTTAATTCACATGAGCGTAAATCGATTGTTTAAATCTAAACAGAATCTTATTGAATCTATTCTACTTGATAATTTGTTGTCTATCTATAATATTGAATCACATAAAAATAATCCTCATGAAAAAGTTTAGAGTATCCCTATTCAAGCTTTTATATTTTGTTTTTTTTATTGTCCCATTAGTAAGTGCATCCCAAACGTGGAGTCCATTAGGGACTGGAATGAATGGGCCTGTATCTTGCTTAACATTTTATAATGGTGACTTAATTGCAGGAGGTGCATTCACTACTGCAGGCGGGATTTCGGCGAAGAATATTGCTAAGTGGAACGGTTCTAGTTGGTCACCACTTGGAGCGGGATTTAATAATGCTGTAAATTCTCTAAAGGTTTATAATGGAGAATTATATGCAGTAGGGTTCTTTACTCTTACTGGGAGTAAACTCGTAATAAAAGTTGCTAAATGGAACGGAGTGGTTTGGGATACTGTCAGTAAGGGAATTTTTACTTCTGATTGGGTTGGGGCCACAGAGGTGTATAACAATAAATTATATATAGGTGGCCATTTTTTAAAAGCAGGATACGATTCTGTATCTCATATTGCTTCCTGGGATGGCTCTAGATGGTCTGACCCAGGGGGTGGGGTATCACTTCCAATTACTCCTGGTGGTGCTTATGTAGAATGTCTTAAGACTTATAATGGAGAATTATATGCTGGAGGTTCATTCCTTTATGCTTCTGATACTGCCGCCAAAAATATTGCTTCATGGGATGGTACATATTGGCATTCCTTACATGGTTATAATGCTGGAGGTGTAGGGACTAATGGTCAAGTTGCCGCTCTTGGAGTTTACAATGGCGAGTTAATCCTTGGTGGAAGTTTTTCGGTTGCTGGTGGAATGATGGCTTACAAAGTAGCAAAATATGACGGTTTAAATTAGTCAACTTTAGGATCTGGAATAACTGGTAACTTTGTAAACTCATTTGAAAATCTAAATGGCGATCTTTATATGGCTGGTGATTTTTCATTGGCAGGGGGATCACCCGCAAATAATATAGTTTCCTGGAATGGATTAACGTATTCTACATTAAATTTAGGGGTGGATACAACCGTTTGGGCTATACTAGCAGATTCCACGGGACTTTATGTGGGGGGTGAATTTTTAAATGCAAGTGGTATGCCTGTTTCACATATAGCAAAATGGACGCCGGCGCCAGTTTCATTTAAAAATAATTCACACGAAGAAACATTTAAGTTCTTTCCCAATCCAACAACTGGTACAATTAATATTGTAAGTGGAAAGGTCGGAAATATTTTCTTTTCAGATATTTCGGGGAGAATTGTTCAAATTGATAGTTATCAATCTAATTCTTCTTCTCAAATAGATATAAGCTCGTTACCTCCTGGTATTTATTCTATTTCTGATAAAGATGGTTTTCTCGGGAAAGTTGTAAAATTGAGGTAAGATTCCCATATAAATCCCATTCTTTATACTTCATTTATAATATTTAATTAATCAGGATTAGCCTTGGAGTACCAGCAGTATTTTAAAAATGTTAAATCATTCTGCGTAGCACTCGCTCACGCTCAAAGCAAACGCAGGAAGTCTCGCGCCAGAGACGAGATTGAAGGGGAAGCTTTGTCAACTCCAAACTGAACATATTACCAGTCCGCAGTCCCTTCCCACAATGCCATGGCTCCAGACTACGGACATACGCGGTGTGGATTGAAGGGAGGCGAGACTTGTGCCATATAAATTCCAATCTTTATACTTCATTTATAATATTTAATTAATCAGGATTAGCCTTGGAGTACCAGCAGTTTATTAATGATGTTAAATCATCCTGCGTGGCACAAGACTCTCTCACGCGCAAAGCAAACGCAGGAAATCTCGCGCCAGAGACGAGATTGAAGGGGAAGCTTTGTCAACTCCAAACTGAACATATTACCAGTCCGCAGTCCCTGCCCACAATGCAATGGCTCCAGACTACGGACATACGCGGTACCTGCCAACTTGCCTTGCTCCCGCGCTCGTTTGCAACGCGTTTGAACGATTGCACTCAATCACCTATCCGACCAAAAAATCAACGCAATACCCAAATCACCCTTGCTAACTGGCGACTTAAAACTGCCAACTTATTTCACCTTCTCCTGTATGTTCGTAGTCTGGAGCTTTAGAACGTGCGCAGGGACTGCGGACTGGGTGGGATTTGATTTTTAAGACAGTACCTGCCAACTTGCCTTGCTCTCGCGTTCGTTTGCAACGCGTGTGAACGATTGCTTTCAATTACCCGCCTGACTACCCGAAACCAAAATCACTCTTGCCAACTGGCGACTTAAAACTGCCAACTCAAAACTGCCAACTTATTTCACCTTCTCTCCTACAAACTGATCCCCTTCGTCATCAAACAAAATATTGAAGGTCGTTAGCGATCCATAGATCCTCGTGATATACTGCTGAAGGTTCACCTTCTCATCATCATCCAGCTTGCTGTTGCTGTTTATATTCTGTTCCAGCACCCGCAAGCGATCTCTTACCATCACAATCTTATGAAAGAAAGTTTCTATCGGAACTTCCTTGCTTTTCAAACTCGTATTTCCAGGCTGCAGAATCATCTTGCCTCCTTTCCATTTCTCAGTCAATGGTATCGGTTTCGATAGATCAGAATACTCTTCGATCACATCTCTTAACAGCTGCTTTAATTCTTCCTGGTCCATATCTAATATGTTTAGGTCTGATGAAACACTTATTACAGTCAGAACATTTCCAGCTGTCCTTTTAGAGATCTCCAGAACTCCCCGCTTAGCAAAATCGATTCTGAAAAAAAGCGGATCGATCGCGACCACTTTCCCTTTGCCATAATTTTCATGGTCAACGATGGAGCCGGCGACAATTTCGGAAAGGTCACTCATCTTCTTCTTTTCTTTGGAATGATCTGTTGCCTGTAACAATCATTGATCCGTTTGTACAGGTCATATTCGGATGACGATAATATAAAATGATCCGGTATGAAGCAAGCCTTCCTGATCGAATCAAATGTCATCTTCTGGTTGCCTGTGATCCGCCTGACTTTCTCATCATCGATCTTCTCAGATATCATTTCTTCCAGCAGGATCCCCTGGTAAATTTCCTGCATCTTTCTTTTCACTTTCCCTTCATGGCTGAACATATCATACAGATAGGAAACAGGGCTCTGAATTGTTGGCTCTGGTGCATTCGCGATCCTTTTATAGTACTCTTTCTCATTTGGTGTCCAGTCAAACGATCGAACCACCACAGGATTCAGCTTATACACCTGCTCAAAAAGTATGACACGAAGCTTTAATGAATTATTTACGATTGAATCCTTCCAGGACATCACCGCAACCTTCTGAACCTGGTATCCTACGTGTGAAACAACCAGCGTATCACTCATGTGCCCACTCACTCTCACGCGACCGTTAAAATCAGTCACAGTTCCCTGTCCGCTGCTTTTATTCACCACGTAAGCAAAGGCAACGGGAGTTCCATTGGGTTCCTGCACCTCGACAGCGATAGAAAGCATTGTTGATTGTGCCGCCAATGTAGAGCAGCAGAACAAAAGGCATAAAAGAAAAAAGCCTCCCGAAACAGTTACGGGAAGCTTTCTTTCTTGAAACATGATCATCAGGCTTTAACCTGGGCTCTTATAATGTTAAGTGCCCCGCCTGCCTTGAACCATTCGATCTGTGCTTCGTTATAGGAGTGCAGAACATTGAACTGCTCTGTCGTTCCATCGGAGTGATTAAGAACGATTGTCAGTGGTGTGTCAGGTGCAAATGAAGTGAGTCCAAGTACATCGATAACATCATCTTCTCTCACCTTATTGTAATCGTCTTTGTTATCAAATGTTAATGCAAGCATTCCCTGCTTCTTCAGGTTGGTCTCATGGATACGTGCAAAAGATTTTACAAGGATCGCCCGTACGCCAAGGAATCTTGGTTCCATCGCTGCATGTTCTCTTGATGAACCTTCTCCATAGTTCTCATCTCCAACTACGATCGTTCCAACTCCTGCAGCCTTGTACTTACGCTGAACAGCAGGAACCATATCCACAGTACCATCGAGCTGCGACTTCACATTTCCTGGATTGTCTTCATTATAAATATTGATCGCGCCAATAAGCAGGTTGTTGGAGATGTTGTCCAGGTGGCCTCTGTACTTCAGCCACGGACCTGCCATTGAAATATGATCGGTCGTACATTTTCCTTTTACCTTGATCAGCAATCTCAATCCTTTGATGTCGATGCCTTCCCATGCTGCAAAAGGTTCGAGCAGCTGCAGTCGGTCTGACTTAGGATCAACGATCACCTGCACTTTGTTACCATCTTCTGCCGGTGCCTGGTATCCTGCATCCTCAACAGAGAATCCTTTGGTAGGAAGTTCAAGACCAGTTGGCTCTTCAAGCTTAACCTTTTCACCTTTATCATTTGTAAGATAATCTGTAAGCGGGTTGAACGTCAGATCACCTGCAATCGCCAGCGCAGTAGTTAACTCAGGTGAAGCAACAAAGGCATGTGTATTCGGATTACCATCATTTCTTTTCGCAAAGTTCCTGTTGAACGATGTTACGATCGAGTTACGGTAGTTTGGATCTTTTGAATGTCTCGCCCACTGACCGATGCATGGACCACAAGCATTTGCAAGTACAACACCACCCATTTTATCAAAGATATTCAGGTAGCCATCGCGCTCAATGGTATGACGAACCTGTTCTGATCCTGGTGTGATCGTAAACTCAGCTTTGGAAACTAATCCTTTGTCAACTGCCTGTTTGGCAACAGATGCAGAACGCGTGATATCTTCATACGAAGAGTTTGTACATGAGCCGATCAGTCCCACTTCAAGCTTTGCCGGCCAGTTGTGTTCTTTCACCGCAGCAGCGAATTTTGAGATAGGCCATGCAAGATCCGGTGTGAATGGTCCGTTAATATGCGGCTCAAGTTCCGACAGATCAATTTCGATCACCTGGTCAAAATATTTTTCAGGATCCTCATACACTGCTTTATCTCCTTTAAGATGTTCGCTTACCTTGTCAGCTGCCGAAGCAACATCAGCACGTGCTGTGCCTCTCAGGTAATCCGCCATTTTCTCATCGTATCCGAAAATGGAAGTGGTTGCTCCGATCTCTGCTCCCATGTTACAGATGGTCGCTTTACCAGTACATGAAAGACTGTCTGCACCTTCACCAAAATATTCAAGGATCGCTCCGGTACCACCTTTTACAGTAAGGATACCTGCCACTTTAAGAATAACGTCTTTAGCGGATGTCCAGCCATTGAGCCTTCCGGTCAGCTTTACACCGATCAGCTTTGGAAACTTTAGTTCCCATGGAAGACCAGCCATCACATCACATGCATCTGCTCCACCAACACCGATCGCGATCATTCCAAGTCCACCTGCATTAACCGTGTGTGAATCTGTACCGATCATCATTCCGCCAGGAAACGCATAATTTTCAAGAACCACCTGGTGAATGATCCCTGCGCCTGGCTTCCAGAAGCCGATCCCATATTTATTCGAAACAGAAGAAAGGAAATCATAAACTTCCTTGTTCTGTGTTTTTGCTCTTTCAAGATCCTGTTCAGCGCCTACTTCAGCCTGAATAAGGTGATCACAATGCACTGTTGAAGGAACCGCAACGGTTGGTCTGCCAGCCTGCATGAACTG
The DNA here is from genome assembly GCA_036675075.1 of Bacteroidota bacterium. GTDB lineage: Bacteria > Bacteroidota > Bacteroidia > JAKFFM01 > JAKFFM01 > JAKFFM01. The sequence continues at coordinate 148,143 of JAKFFM010000026.1, read as the reverse complement.
AAGCAATGCCATCTGAGCAGTAGCGTCCTGCATCGCAACTCTGTCCGGATTAAAATCCACATACGACTTACCTCTTCCGAATGGCTTTGATGGAAGCGAGTTTGTAAGGTGAGAATAAAGGATTTTTTCAGTGAGTGTCAGCGGATGGCCAACAAGGTTTCGAGCCGCATCGATCCGTGTTCCAATGTGGGCGTAAACCGCCTTGATCATATCTATGTCAAAAGCCATAGGGGAGTTTTTATTTGATTTCTGTTAATGACTAATTTTCCCCCGCAATTTACAGAAAATATACCTTTTGGGGCCAGAAAACTTTGGCTAATTTGAATGCTGCTCGCTGCTTTAAATACCTTTGCACGGTGAAATTTCCGGACCTCGAAAACCTCAGACTCGCTTTATCCTCTATCAGAGGGCAGATGCTTCGAACGGTGCTAACGGTTGCCATCATAGGTATCGGGATCATGGCGTTGGTTGGAATTCTCACGGCGATTGAATCCATTAAAGCCAGTATAAACAGCAATTTCACGAGCATGGGGGCGAATACGTTCACCATCCGGAATCGGGAAATGTCGATCAGGATCGGGAAAGGGGGAAAACGTCCAAAGAAGTTCCGTCCCATCACGTATGAAGAAGCTGTAGAATTCAAACAACGTTTCGTTTTTCCGGCAAGCACGTCTATCTCCATGATGGCAACGGGAATCGCCACAGTGAAATATCAGTCACAGAAAACCAATCCCAACATCCAGGTGATGGGAACGGATGAAAATTACCTCGCTTCATCAGGCTACGAGCTCGCTTCAGGAAGAAACTTTTCAGCTAACGAAATTGAACGTAACAGTCCTGTTGTCATCATTGGAAACGAAATTGAAAAGAAGCTTTTTAAGACTGGCGCGCTTGATAAAGTGATCTCCATCGGGAGCAGCAAATTCAAAGTGATAGGTGTACTCAAAGAAAAAGGATCGAGCATGGGCTTCGGGGGTGACAAGTCATGCATCATACCACTCGGCATAGCACGAACTTATTTTTCAAGGCCGGATATTTCCTATAGTGCAAGTGTGCTGGTTGACAGAACAGAACTGCTGGATATCGCGGTGGGTGAAGCACGTGGTGTACTGAGGCAGATAAGAAAAGTGAACCTGAATGAAGAGGATAATTTCGAGATCATGAAAAGCGATAACCTCGCAAACATGCTCATTGAAAACATCAGCTATGTGACATGGGCAGCAACGATCATAGGCATCATTACTTTGGCCGGGGCAGCTATAGGTCTGATGAACATTATGCTTGTAGCAGTAAGCGAGCGTACACGGGAGATAGGGATCAGAAAAGCCATTGGCGCGAACCAGGAAAGCATACGAAAGCAATTCCTGATGGAAGCGATCGTGATCTGCCAGCTTGGTGGAATATTAGGGATCATTCTGGGTATTTTGATTGGAAACCTTGTTGGTATGATGGTAGGTTCAGGCTTTGTAATTCCATGGATGTGGATCCTTGGCGGAATCGCGATCTGCTATGTCACAGGCCTTATTGCTGGCATCTATCCGGCGATGAAAGCTGCCAGGCTGGACCCTATCGAAGCGCTGAGGTTTGAATAATGGACTGCAATTTGCCGTGGATCAGTCAAAAAAAAGATCACATGGCAAACACATCGAGAAAAAAAGGCAGGGCAACCAGGCCGGTTAAAAAATCGAAGTCAGGCTCCAACGCACGAACTGCCGGGTCCGCTAAAAAAACATCTGCAGCAAAAAAATCAACAGCGGCAAAGAGAACAACTGCTTCTAAAAAATCTGCTTCTGCTAAGAAATCCGCTTCTGCTAAGAAGTCTGTAGCAACTAAAAGAACATCTCCGACAAAAAAGACAAGCGCAAGGAAAACAATTGGCTCAAAGAAAACAGCAGGGTCAAAAAAAATGGCGATGAAAAATCAGGCGCTTCCAAAACAGTTGTCGAAAAAAGATACCCGCTCTCAAACACAGCCTCAGAAGAAGTCAGGTGTATCGAAAACGGCTGCAAAAAAGATCACAAAAAATCCTCAGACGGAAACCACTCCCATGGTAAATTCTCCTAAAAGCTGGAGCAGGAAGAAATCAGCGAAAGACAGCAGGAATAGTACAAGGGTGAGGTAAGCCTTCTTTATTAACTAAACAGATAATGAAGTAATCTGATATCTTTCATTGAATCATAAACTTACTTCTTCTGTATTCAGTTTTTGTGTTCGTCCTTCAATCCAGTCTTCCTAAAAGAAGATTGAAAGTTATTCCGGCTTCGACATTGCGTTTGAATGTCACATAAGGCTCTGCGGAAACGCCTACACTTTCACCGGCATACATGTATGCGATACTGAACGTTAATCCTGCATCGCAGATCGTGTTATAATTATACTTGTATGTATTCACTGAATACCAGCCTGACTGATTCACGATGGTATCCACTGCATTCGTTCTGAATTTTGATATTCCTAATGAAACTCCGGCTGTGGGCATCATGCGAAAGCGATTCAAATCCATCACAAATCCATATGAGACCATCAGGGTATTTGTCTTAACCACACGGTCTAGCTGGATTTTTTCCATAATGCTCACTTCCTTGCTAAACAGGTACATTGCCCGAAATGTATGCACCCTTTTCTGTGAATACGAAATGCCGAGCTGACATCCTATCCTGTCATCATGACTAAAGCTGAAACCGGCGTTCCAGTAAAGCAAGCTATCTCTTGACAAGCTGTCTGCCCCCGCTCCCATCACGGGTTTTGAAAACACACCCATAGATAAGAACATCAATAAATACACGAAACTTCTCAAGCGATTGCTTTATGAATGCTACTTACATGCACAGGTATCCGCAACACCTGACAGATCATGTGCAGTGATCACTTCGGTAAGACTGTCGTTGGTACAGAGCCTGTAAACAACACGGATCTCCCTGCCATCTTTGCTTTTACCGTCCACTGCGTAAAACGGACAAGGCTTTTCATGCACCTGGCTTTCTGAATAGTTCACATCACCGTGGGTCATCAGGTTTTTCACATCGTCTTCCGATATGTTCTTGCAATTCATCCTGCATCTGCCATTATCCGTGATCACCAGGGCACCATGCTTCATCTTTTCAAAGATCACTTCCTGCGGACCTTTAAAAATATTGCGATCCTTCAGGATCATAAAATAAACGAGCACTGAACCTAGCAGCACACCAATTCCGAAAAGCTTAAATCTTCTTTTTGTATCCTTATCCAGTATCACAATGCAGCCATTAGTAAATCAATATCCTTATATGGCAGATTGAATGTCTCTCCCAGGAACTTGTTTGTCAGAATTCCATTGTAAACATACACGCCGTTTCGTACTCCTGAATCTCTTCGGAGCATATTCTCAATGCCACCTTCTTCGCCAATAGAGAGCAGAACAGGAGCAAACACATTACTCAATGCATAGGAAGCTGTACGCGAAACGCGTGAAGCAATATTCGGAACACAATAATGTATCACACCATGTTTCCTGAACACAGGCTTTGAATGATTAGTCACCTTTGATGTTTCAAAACATCCTCCCTGGTCAATGCTGATATCAATGATCACAGATCCATACTTCATATCCTGGATCATGGTTTCTGTTACCACACACGGTGTCCTTCCTTCTTTTGCCCTGATGGCTCCAATGACAACATCCGCGGTTCTCAAAGCTTTCGCAAGTATTTTCGGCTGAAGAACAGAAGTATAGACCCTGGTTCCTAACACACTTTGCAACCTTCTTAATTTATACAGTGAGTCATCGAATACTTTCACCGATGCACCCAGACCAAGTGCGGCACGTGTTGCGAATTCACCGACGGTACCAGCACCAAGGATCACCACATCAGTAGGTGGTGTTCCTGTAATTCCTCCGAAGATCGACCCCTGTCCATTGTGCACATTGCTTAAATATTCAGCTGCGATGAGAATCGAGGTGTTACCTGCTATCTCACTCATCAACCGGATCACCGGAAATATGCCGTCTTTGTCTTTAATAAAATCGTACGCGATGGCAGTCACCTTTTTTGAAACCAGTTTCTTCACATAATCTTCAGGCTGAACAGTGAGCTGCAATGCAGAGATCAATGTCTGCTTTCGCTGCATCATTTCTATTTCTTCAGCAGAAGGTGGTGCTACTTTTAAAACGATCTCCGCTTTATATACTTCCTGAACATCATATGCGATCTCCGCTCCTGCTTCGCTAAAATCCTTGTCTTCAAAATTCGCCGCTTTCCCTGCCTGCGTTTCTATCACTACACGATGGCCATTGTTCACCAGGAGTGCCACTGCATCCGGTACAAGTGCAATTCTGTTTTCCTGGAAAGAAAGCTCTTTAGGAATTCCGATGTAAAGCTTTCCTTTCTTTCGGCCAACCTCCAGCATCTCTTCCTGCGGCATCATGGCCGCTCCGGATGCCAGTGTTTTGATAATGTTTTTTGAAGACAACATTTAGTGTATCGTTAATTCTCTGTTCTGGTCTTTTAATTCAATGGTAACGTTCACTGCATCAGGTGGTATCAATTCTCCCAGCAGCTCCGGCCATTCAATGAAACAATAATTCCCGCTGTAAAAATACTCTTCGCACCCCAAATCCAATGCTTCTATCGCAGATTTAAGACGATAGCAGTCAAAATGGTAGATCTTATTCCCTGCTTCTGTATGGTATTCATTAATTACTGAGAAAGTAGGACTCGATGTTTTATCTGTTACTCCAAGCACCTTACAAAATGACTTGATCAGTGTTGTCTTCCCTGCACCCATCTGTCCTGTAAATGTAAACACCTTTTTGCCTGGAAACATCTCAAGTATTTTTGATGCCACCTTCTCCCCTTCTTCCGGAGTATGCAATATAAGCTTCGCTGCTTTTTCGTTCATTATCGGCTGCTCATGACAACATAAGGAATGATCATCTCCTCAAGTGAGATCCCTCCGTGCTGAAATGTATTCTTGTAATAGCTCACGTAATAATTATAGTTGTTCGGATAGGCAAAGAATCTGTCTTCTCTGGCAAAGATGAATGCCGAGCTCACATGCAGCTTTGGAAGGAATGCTTCCTCTGGCCGTCTGACTTCAAACACGTCTTTCTTTACATAGTCAAGGCTTTTACCTTGCTTGTACCTTAAATTCGTGTTGGTGTTCCTATCTCCAACCACTTTGGAAGGCTCATTCACTCGAATGGTTCCATGATCTGTGGTCAGGTAGATCCTTGCTTTTTTATCTGCAATGATCTTTATCGCTTCAAGCAAGGGTGAATGCTCGAACCAGGAATGTGTGAGTGAACGGTAGGCCGATTCGTCGGATGCAAGCTCACGGATCATTTCCATCTCTGTACGTGCATGCGACAGCATGTCCACAAAATTATATACGATCACATTGAGTTTGTTCGACATCAGGTTCGGCATATTCTCAACGAGCTTTCTGCCTGCTGTAAGGTTAGAGATCTTGTTGTAGCTGAACTTGATGTTTCTGTTCAACCTCTTCAGCTGATCAGCCAGGAAAGCTTCTTCATGCAGGTTCTTGCCGCCTTCTTCTTCGTCGTTCATCCATAATTTTGGGAAGCGTTTTTCAATCTCAGAAGGCATAAGTCCTGCAAAGATCGCGTTACGTGCGTATTGCGTGGCAGTTGGAAGTATGCTGCAATAAACATTCTCCTCTTCGATCCTGAAATATTCATTGAACACCGGTTGAAGTACTTTCCATTGATCGTATCTCAGGTTATCGATCAGGATAAAGAATACGGGCCCTTCCTTATCCAGTAATGGCGCCACGGTATTCTTGAACAGAGTATGTGATAACAGGGGTGGCTGGTTTTGTCCTTTAAGCCAGCCCAGGTAATTTGATTCAATGAATTTGAAGAACTGCGCATTGGCCTCGGTCTTCTGCATGTTCAGGATCTCTTTCATGCTATTGTCCGTGGATTGCTCCAGCTCCAGCTCCCAGTAGATAAGCTTTTTGTAAACTTCGATCCATTCGGTAAAGTTCAGCTTGTCGCTCAGGGTCATTCCAATGTTTCTGAAATCCTGCTGATATCCTGAGGTTGTTTTCTCACTGATCAGGCGTTTGTTATCCAGGTTCTTTTTGATGGATAGCAGGATCTGTTTAGGATTCACTGGCTTGATGAGGTAATCGGAGATCTTGCTCCCGATCGCGTCTTCCATGATCGACTCCTCTTCGCTCTTGGTGATCATCACCACCGGCATATCCGCAAACTCGTTCTTGATCTTACTTAAGGTTTCGATACCTGAGAGACCAGGCATGTTTTCATCCAGCAGGACAAGCGCCACACGGTTCTTCCTTAGAAGCTCCAGCGCATCTTTGCCATTGTTTGCAGTAATAACTTCATATCCCTTTTCCTTAAGAAAAATAATATGCGGTTTTAGAAGGTCGATCTCGTCATCAGCCCACAGAATATTGATCTTTTCCATAAAAAATAGCTATCTTCAGCCCTCGAATCCTAAAAGTAAGCAATTTACAATCCGGTATTCACCAGGGCAGTCAAATTTCCTCAAAGGTTGAACCAGTTACAGAAACGGAAGATCTTCAATGATCCCATCTACGGCTTTGTAAGCATTCCGTATCCCGTAATATACGATCTTATTGAACATCCCTGGTTCCAAAGGCTCAGACGTATCAAGCAACTTGGATTAACACCATTTGTCTATCCCGGTGCTTTGCATACCCGTTTTCATCATGCCATCGGTGCCATGCATTTAATGGGCGAAACCATTGAATCACTGCGTCATAAAGGCATCAAGATCACCGACGAAGAAGCGCGTGCGGTAACCATTGCCATTCTATTACATGACATAGGACACGGGCCATTCTCGCATGCACTTGAGCATAGCATCGTGGATGGAATAAACCATGAATATATTTCAGGCCTGTTCATGGATCGCCTCAACACCCAGTTTAACGGGGAACTTGAACTGGCGATCTGCATATTCAGGAATGAATACAAAAAGAAATTCCTGCATAAGCTTGTATCAAGCCAGGTGGATGTTGACCGACTCGACTACCTGAAGCGCGACAGCTACTTCACCGGTGTATCGGAAGGCATCATCAACTCCGACCGCATCATAACCATGCTCACTGTTGCAAATGGTGACCTGGCAGTGGAATCCAAAGGGATCTACTCCATTGAAAAATTCATCATTGCCCGCCGCCTGATGTACTGGCAGGTCTATCTGCATAAGACGGTGATCTCGGCAGAATACCTCCTCGTGAATATTCTGAAACGAGCCAAAGAACTTGCGCTCAGGGGAGAAGAACTTTTCTGCACTCCGGCATTTCACTACTTCCTGTATAATAAGGTCGGAAAGCAGGAATTCAAGCGGAAAGCCAGTGTGCTCGACACCTTTGCTTCCCTTGATGACAATGACATATTCACTTCGGTGAAAGTATGGTGCAACCATTCCGACAAGGTGCTTTCCAGGTTGTGCAGCAATATGGTGAACAGGCATCTGTACAGGATCGAGCTCGAATCAAAACCTTTTTCAGAGGAGAAGATCGAAGCCATCAGGCAATGGGTAAAAAAGAAATATAAATTATCGGATGAAGAGCTGCCTTACTTCGTGTTTACAAATACGATCAGGAACAGCGCTTATGATCCGGGAAGTGAAAAGATCAATATTTTGTATAAAGATGGGAAGCTTGTAGATATTGCGGAAGCAGCTGATCAGCTGAATATTTCCGTGTTGTCGAAGCCCGTTGAAAAATATTTTTTGTGTTACCCTAAAGATTACGTTATTTAGAATTCACATGGAGTTTACAGCAGCAAAGCTTGCAGAGGTCCTGAAGGGAGAAGTGGACGGAGACCCTGCTGTCAAAGTCAATAAGCTCTCAAAGATCGAAGAGGGCAAACCGGGAAGCCTGTCTTTCCTGGCCAATCCAAAATACACCGATTTCATTTACGATACCGAAGCGTCTGTGGTCATTGTCAATACGGACTTCAGTCCTACCCGGCCAGTGAATGCGACATTGATCCGGGTTCCGAATGCCTATGAGTCGTTCGCAGCCCTGCTTGAAATGTACCAGGCAGTCAGTAACAGTAAGAAAGGGATCGAGCAGCCATCCTATATCGCTGCCACTTCCAAAATGGGTGAAGACTGTTATGTTGCTGCCTTTGGATATATCGGAGAAAATGTTCAGATCGGGAAGAATGTAAAGATCTATCCGCATGTCTTTATCGGCGACAATTGCAGGATCGGCGATAATACCGTGATCAATGCGGGTGTGAAGATCTATAATGACTGCGTAGTGGGCAGTGATTGCACGATCCATTCAGGTGTTGTCATAGGCGCTGATGGTTTTGGGTTTACACCGAATGCAGCGAACAACTATAAAAAGGTGCCACAGACAGGCAATGTCGTGATCGAAGACCATGTAGAGATCGGATCAAATTCAACGATCGATCGGGCAACTCTTGGAAGCACGGTGATCCGCAAAGGCGTAAAGCTTGACAACCTCATCCAGGTTGCACATAACGTAGAGATCGGAGAGAACACAGTTATCGCTGCACAGACAGGCATCGCTGGTTCAACAAAGATCGGAAAGAACTGCATGATTGGAGGACAGGTTGGCATTGTAGGACACCTTACGATCGCCGATGGTGTTAAGATCGCAGCACAGAGCGGCGTTGGTCACAGCATCACTGCAGAGAACGACATCGTACAAGGTTCACCAGCCTTTAACATTGGTGATTATAAACGCTCATATGTACTGTTCCGGAAACTTCCGGAATTGTTTGGAAAGAAAGATTAAGAAAAATTAGTAAGTTAACCGCATGAAGGAAAAACAGAGAACACTGAAGGAGGCTGTATCGATAGCCGGTGTGGGGCTTCATACAGGCGAAAAAGTAACCCTGGTGATCAAGCCGGCGCCTGAAAATCATGGTTATAAATTCCAGCGGGTTGACCTGCCGGGAAAGCCAGTGATCGAAGCTGACGTTGACAATGTCATTGATACATCACGCGGTACTACAATTGGAAAGAATGGAGCCAGGGTGAGCACGATAGAACATGTTCTCGCAGCACTGCTGGGCATGCAGGTGGATAATGCGCTTATTGAAGTGGATGGCCCTGAAGTGCCTATCCTCGACGGAAGCTGCGCCCCTTTCATTGAAGCTTTTGAAGTTGCCGGATTCCTTGAACAGAATGCTGAGAGAGAATATTTTGTTCTAAAAGAAAACCTCACGTTCGAAGACCCTGATAAAAAAGTGGAAATGCTTGCAGTGCCTTCTGAAGACTATAGGATCACCGTTATGGTGGATTATAACTCTCCGGTCCTCGGCACACAGCATGCATCCATGTACAATGTGGCTGAATTCAAATCTGAGATCAGCAAAAGCAGAACCTTCGTATTCCTTCATGAACTCGAAACACTCCTGGAGCATAACCTGATTAAAGGTGGCGACCTTGACAATGCGATCGTCCTTGTTGACAAAGAGATCTCCCAGGAGAAATTCTCTCACCTGGCAAAGGTGTTCAATAAGCCAAATGTTGAGATCAAAGGAAAAGGCGTTTTAAATAATACGACCCTGCATTTCTTCAATGAACCTGCACGTCATAAGCTTCTTGATATTGTCGGAGACCTTGCCCTGATCGGGATGCCTGTAAAAGCGCATATCCTTGCTGCCCGTCCCGGACATGCCGGTAATGTGGCATTTGCCAAGAAGATCAAGGAGATCATCAAAAAAGAAAAACTGGACAAGAAAAAGGATGTCCCTACATGGGATGTGAATAAAGAGCCGCTTCTGAATGTCACTGACATCATGAAGCTTCTTCCGCACCGTCCTCCTTTCCTTCTTGTAGATAAGATCATCGAATTATCTGAAACACATGTAGTGGGTGTTAAGAATGTCACAATGAATGAAGATTTCTTCAGAGGACATTTCCCTGGAAACCCGGTAATGCCAGGCGTTCTGCTTATAGAGGCCATGGCACAGGCAGGCGGAGTGCTTGTGATGAAAACAGTTCCGGATCCAGAAAACTACCTGACATATTTTATAAAGATCGACCAGGTTCGTTTCAAAAATAAAGTGACTCCGGGTGATACCGTTGTATTTGACCTTGCTCTCGCATCACCAGTAAGGAGAGGGATTTGCCATATGAGAGGCCAGGCTTATGTTGGAAAAAAGGTGGTAATGGAAGCAGAGATGATGGCACAGATTGTCAAAGTAAAACAAAATGAACCTGCAGCACTTAGCGTACATACATCCTGATGCCCGTATAGGGAAGGATGTCACTATAGAACCATTTTCCACCATTGCCAAAGATGTTGTTATCGGTGATGGAACCTGGATTGGTCCTAATGTTTCCATTATGGAAGGTGCCCGGATCGGAAAAAATTGCCGCATCTTTCCGGGAGCTGTGATCTCAGCTATTCCACAGGATTTAAAATTCTCAGGTGAGATCACAACTACAGAGATCGGTGACAATACAACGATCAGAGAATGTGTAACCATTAACCGTGGTACAAAAGATAAATTCAAAACCGTCGTAGGTGCCAATTGCCTTCTGATGGCCTATGTACATGTCGCCCACGACTGCCTCATCGGCAACAACGTGATTCTTGCGAACTGTGTAAACCTGGCAGGTCATGTGGAAATTGAGGACCACGCAATTCTCGAAGGCCTCGTCGCTGTTCAGCAGTTTGTAAGGATTGGTAGTCATTCATTCATCACAGGTGGAAGCCTTGTTAGAAAAAATGTTCCTCCTTTCGTGAAAGCTGCCAGAGAACCTCTTTCGTATGTGGGGATCAACGCGGTTGGCCTCAGGAGAAGAGGCCTCAGCAACGAAGTCATTCTTCAGATAGAAGATATTTACAGGACCATCTATGTAAAAGGCTACAATGTTACCAATGCAGTGAACATTGTTGAACTTGAAGCACCTACAAGTCCTGAAAAGGAACAGATCATCAAGTTTATCCGCGAATCCACGAACGGAATCATGCGCGGCATTTCCTGATATGAAGGTTACCCTAGAACAGGTTGGGAAAAAATTCGGGAAGACCTGGATCTTTCGAAAAATTGACCTGACACTCACTCAGGGCTCCAGGTCAGTGATCCAGGGTCCTAATGGCTCAGGAAAGTCAACCCTGCTTCAGATCATCTCCGGATTCCTTATCAATGACGAAGGAACAATGAAATACACAAAGACCGGCAATCTCATACCTGTGGAACAGGTTCCGGCTCAAATTACGATCGCTGCCCCCTATCTTGAAGTGATCGAAGAGCTGACTCTCAAAGAGCTGCTTACCCTTCACACACGTTTCAGAATGCTTCTTCCTGGAATTTCCATTAATGACGCGATTACGATGAGTGGCCTGGAACGTTCCGCCGGAAAGCCTATCCGCCATTATTCATCTGGAATGAAACAGCGTGTGAGGCTGCTTCTTGCGATCTGCACACAAAGCGACATGCTACTCCTGGATGAACCAACTTCAAACCTTGATAAAAACGCAATTAACTGGTACCAGGAATTATTACTGAAGCATGCTGGTCATCGGACAATTGTTGTCAGTTCAAATCACCAGGAACAGGATTATCCCGGATTTACATCCTTCTTTGATCTCACGATCTAAAACAATCCGCTCATTTTCCCAAATTGTAGAAGCGAATTCACTGCATTGCGATTTTTTGCAAAATTATCTGGTTAAATTTTCTTGACTTTTCAGATATAAATTAGCATAAACCCACTGTCTGAGCCATTTCTCAAAGCTTGGCAAAGATTTATATACTCTCATCGGGAAAGCAATGTGGAGATGAGAAATATATACTTGAAAGCAGCTTTGATAGTAAGTTTTTCCGGAGCAGTTCAACTTGCATCGGCTCAAACTTTTCAGCAGGCTTATGGAGGGTCGAACAACGACTCAGGACGTGATTTTGAATTCATGGCTGACGGTGGTTACCTGGTCGCCGGGCACACGCTCAGCTCTGGAGCGGGCTGGCATGACATCTATCTTGTAAAAACTGATGCAGGAGGAGCCAAGGTATGGTCGAAAACAATAGGTGGTATAGGAGACGATTATGTCTATTCCATCATCAAAGCGCAGGATGGCGGATATATCCTGGGGGGCTCTACCCGTAGCTACGGCGCAGGAAGCGATGATTTCTACATGGTGAAGATCGACGACTCGGGAAACAAGGTATGGGATAAGACGTTCGGTACCTCCCAGATCGATATAGGCCGGGAGGTCGCACCAACTCCGGATGGTGGATACATCTTCATCGGATATACACAAAGCAACGGCTACGACATCATGGTCGTGAAAACATCAGCCAACGGAACTGAACAATGGCGCAAGGTTTATGGAGGCGGCCAGTTTGAAAACGGCTATTCTGTGAAAGCAGTCGCTGATGGATATGTGCTCCTGGGAACAACCTACTCATATGGTAACGGTGCAGGTGATGCCTGGCTCATCAAGATTACAGACACCGGGATCATTGAATGGAATTACATGTTTGGCGGGCCCAGCGAAGAAGAAGGTCAGTATGTTGAAACAACAAACGATGGCGGCTACATTCTTGTATATGATGCGTCGAGCAACAGCATGGGAGATTTTGACATAGCCGTTACCAAAGTGAATTCTCAGGGAATTGAGGAATGGTCGAAGCTCATTGGCGACACCGAAAAAGATGTGGTCAAAATGGTGAAGAAAACCGCTGATGGTGGATACATCATCTCCGGGATCACAAGAAGCTTCGGTCTGATCAACCCTGACTTCTGGCTCATCAAGCTTGATGCTGCAGGAAATGAATCATGGAAGAAAACCTATGGCGGGATCAACCACGAACATTGCTATGCAACGAAGGAAACAGCTGATGGACACTTTGTTTCTGTTGGTCACACCCAAAGCACCGGGGCAGGAATGGACGATGCATGGCTGATCAAGGTAACAAGCCAGGGCATACTGGATGTTCCCGAAAAAGATCATCTGACAGACATCACGGTATATCCAAACCCTGCGAGGGATCTGGTTTACATTGAAAGCTCAGAATTAATCAAAGATTGCAGCATCAGGATCACTTCCATCGCAGGACAGAAGATCATTGAAAAGCAATTTTCAAATATGACAAGACAGGCTATTGCAGTTGAAGGCTTGTCAAAAGGTATTTACTTCCTCCATGTGAGTTCTGAAAGTGGGGAACAGACAACAAAGCTAGTAATTGATTGAGGGGAAGGTTAGCGTTGGCTGGAAGTAAATAAGGGGCTGTCATTGACAGCCCCTTTCTCATTTCATTTTTTTCTAAACTACTTGATTTTCCTGGCAAGAAGTAAATTCGATCCTGACTTGAAATTGTATCCGATCCCGAAGTCGAGCGGCTTCACTTTATTCGATGCCTTGTCCTTATATGCTTCCAATAAATCCTGCTGGTACCAGTTTGCGAACAATGGAATCGGCTTGATATAGTTTCCATAAAACGTTAAATCCCATGTTGTACTGTCAGCTAAAAACCTGAGTGGAACACCTGAATCATCCTGAAGTATATAATCACTCTTATTCAGGATCGCGGTTCTTATTCCGGAGAAGTAGGTCTTATGCATCAGGTAAGATGCGGACTTCAGATACGTCACAACATTCTCCAGCCTGTCAGTGAACTTCGTAAAACCGGGAATATTTTTCAATGACTGATCAACGATATCCGCAGAGAAATATGTAACAGAACACGCTTCGCCAGACTTCCCATTCTTAAAATGCACGCGTGTTCCCCTGACCTTTCCTGCAGTTGAATCAGAACGTGCAGCCTCTGATTTCGGAATCACAAGACCTTCAGAATTGATCGTCACCTCTTCAACATTGAGTACAGTATTCCCTGTCCTTGAAAGGAACAGCATAATGATCGGCAGGGTGCCATGCAGCTGGGTTGTTTTAAGATCTTCAGCCATGCTGATCGTTCTGAAAAAGCTATAATTCAGGATCGCGTACAATGATTTATTAAGGCTGCTAAAAAGAACATTCAGTGAATCTCCGGACATTCCCGCATACACAGGAGGCAATGACCCTGCAGGCTCCAGACCCAGCATGTAGTATTCCTTACCTGACGGAAAAAATGTATAAACATTCAGGAAGTCCGGTCCTGAGAACGGATAAAACACGGTCCTCTCTTCAGCATTGATTGCCGCGAATTCCTGAGCTGCGAATTCACGCATCCTTTTAAGTCTTCCCGAATCAAGCTTGTTCCAGCTGCTTTCAAAAGATTTTTTATAGCTGATCCATTCAGGCTTCGATTCAAGTTCTTTCAGCGGACTTCCTTCTTCCTGCGGCAATGCTGCAAGGAACCTCGATACATCATTGTATCTCCTGTCAACCATTACAGGTTCCTGCTTCTCTGCCTGGACAGTAACAGCGGTATCCGTACGCACAGAATCCTGTTGAGTCTTCTGATCCTTACTTGCAGGACCATCCTGACATGCACTGAAAAAAACAAGAATACCAGCAATCCTTAACAGATTACTTTTCGGGGAAAGTTTCATTGTCTTGAATGAATTGAGCTGAATCATCAGCTGTGTTTTTTTTTGAACTAAGGAAATAGACAGGCAATCCTGCCATGATCGTGACAAGTCCCATCAATGACTCTGTTGGTCTTTCAGATATGATAAAGAAAAGACTCCAGGCGCTCAATGCGAGAAACAGCAATGGTGTCACAGGATAGCCCCATGTTTTATATCCCTGGTAAGCTCCTTTGTCTCTTCTACGGATAACAAAAACTGAAGCGACTGTAAGAAATGTAAAAAGATTCAGGGTGAAGCCTACATAGGTCAGAACCTGCTCAAAAGAACCAGTCAGGATAAGGATAATGGTAATTGCACTTTGTAATACAATGGCTGAAACCGGAACACCTTTCCTGTTAGTCACAGATAGAAATGAAAGTGACTTCAAATCTTGTCCCATTGCCTGCGCCACCCTTGGTCCGGCAAAGATCATTGAGCTCACCGACGATACAAGCAGGATGGTGATCAGAGAACCCATGATCTTTCCTCCTGACAATCCAAAGATCTTTTCAGCACTGAGGTATCCGATCTCGACCTTTCCAGCCAGTTCCGCCAGGGGCACTGTTTTCAGGAAGACATAATTCAGCAGGACATACAGAATAGTCACGATAAGTGTACCTCTGAAAAGCGAACGAGGAAGATTACGTTGCGGATCTTTGATCTCACCGGCAATGTAAGTTGAAGCATTCCATCCGGAATATGCATAGGAAACATAAACAAGCGACACTGCAAAGCCGCCCGTAAAGATGGATGTCCAGCTTGATGTCACTTCACCGGTCATCTGCGGAAGCACACTGATCGCTTCTCCTCCATCATAAACAAGTCCCACTGTTACAAAGGCGATGATCAGAAGCACCTTAAAAAGTGTAAATACATTCTGAACTTTTGCGCCTACATTCCTGTCGCTGACATGCAGCAAAGTCAATAAGACAACAATGGTAATGGCAACCATCACAGGATAATTGTATCCCGTCACTTTTGAAAAATATGTCCCGAGCGCCATGGCAGCAAGTGCTACAGGGGCCGAAAATCCTGCTGTTGCAGAGGTCCACCCTGAAAGAAATCCTACAACAGGATGAAATGTTTTTGTGAGGTACTGATATTCGCCTCCTGAAACAGGCATTCTTCCCGCCAGTTCACCATAGGTGAGTGCACCGCATAAGGCGATGATGCCACCAAAGATCCACAGGCAGATCAATGCAAAAACTGAATGGATGCTTAACACCTGGAAACCAAGGCTTGTGAAAACACCTGTACCAATCATGTTCGCAATAACAATGGAAACGGCTGTAAGAAAGCCGAGCGTACGATTCGACATGTAGGGGTGCTGGTGCTTAATCAAATGCCTGAGTGGCAGTTGAAGATATCTCGATCATTTTCTGATACTCTGCAGGAGTGAGATCATTGTAGAAGAAGTTCACAGGATTGATCCTTTCTCCATTCTTGATCACTTCGTAATGAACGTGTGGGCCTGTTGAACGGCCTGTGCTACCGACAAGACCTATCAGCTCTCCCCGTTTCACCTTCTGGCCAGGCTTAACAAGCATTTTACTCATGTGCGCGTAAAGTGTCTGGTATCCAAAGCCATGATTGATCACGACGTGATTTCCATATCCCTGCGCAAGATCATCGGCCCGATCAACAACACCATCACCTGTAGCATAGATCTTTGTACCGATGTTCGCCGTGAAGTCCATACCGGGATGGAAATCAGGTGTCTTATAAATTGGATCTGTTCTCCATCCGTAACCTGATGGGACATGCTTGAGATCTTTGTTTGAGATTGGCTGTATAGCAGGGATCGACGAAAGCATCACTTCCTTGTTCTTCACCATGTCCACGATATCATCGAATGACTTCGACTGCACATACATCTTCTTTGATAGTCTGTCAAGTTTTTTCGAAGTCTCGATCATCAGCTCGGAATTATCAAATCCTTCAAGGTCATTATAGCGATCCACACCACCAAAGCCTGCATTTCGCACAGTGGAAGGAATTGGATCCGCTTCAAAGATCGAACGGTAAAGATTGTCATCACGCTCCTGCATGTCCTCAAGAACCACAGCAAGCTGGCCCATTTTGCGGTTCAGCACTTCATACTGGTAGGTCAGCTCGGAAATTTCCCTTCTCAGCTTTTTTTCCTTCGGAGAATCAAAATAGGTATATGCGATGTAGATGGTAACAGCAGCAAATACAGCAGCTGTAGCAAGGAACCAGACAACGCGGAGGATACGGTCCCATATACGCACCTGAACCCGCTCATACTTGAGGGATTTGGTGTTATAGTAGAACTTAACTTTCGACATGTGAATGAAGCCTTAAAAAAAGAGACACGAAGTTAACGAAATAATCTAAATTTGCAACCCTGTAAAGGCAGGAGAGCCTTTATCTTCCAAGCCTTTTAACCGGTTAAAGACATGATGAACTCAAACCAGATCCGCCAGGTTTTTCTTGATTTTTTTAAATCAAAACAGCACGTTATTGTACCATCCGCGCCGATGGTCATCAAAAACGACCCGACACTGATGTTCACCAATGCAGGCATGAACCAGTTCAAAGATCTGTTCCTCGGAAATGCTCCTGTAAAATATCCGCGAATTGCAGATACACAGAAATGCCTTCGTGTATCCGGGAAACACAATGACCTTGAAGAGGTTGGTGTTGACACCTATCATCACACCATGTTTGAGATGCTTGGCAACTGGAGCTTTGGTGATTACTTTAAAACCGATGCGATCAGCTGGGCCTGGGAGCTTCTTACCGATGTGTATAATATTCCGAAAGACCGTTTATATGTGACGGTTTTTGAAGGCTCATCAGATGACAACCTTGGCTTTGACCAGGACTCTTACGATATCTGGAAAAAATTCATTGATCCTTCACGCATCATTAAAGGATCCAAAAAAGACAATTTCTGGGAGATGGGCGACAGCGGGCCTTGCGGGCCTTGCACTGAGATCCATGTGGATATTCGTGATGACAAAGACCGTGAAGTCATTTCCGGGAAAGACCTTGTAAACCAGGGACACCCGCAGGTGGTTGAGATCTGGAACAATGTCTTTATGGAATTCAACAGGAAAGCCGATGGTTCTCTCGAAAAGCTTCCTGCACAGCACGTGGATACCGGGATGGGATTCGAACGTCTTTGCATGGTTCTCCAGGGAAAAAAATCAAACTACGATACCGATGTATTCTCCCCGATCATCAGCAAAATCGAAGAGATCTCCGGCCTTCGTTACAAACCCGAAGAAGCTGGCCATAAACAGGCGGAGATCATCAACGTCGCCATGCGCGTGATCTCTGATCATATCAGGGCAATTTCTTTTTCAATTGCGGACGGACAGCTGCCTTCAAACTCAGGAGCAGGTTATGTGATCAGAAGGATCCTCAGACGCGCAGTAAGGTATGGTTATCAATCCCTGAATCTTAAAGAGCCCTTCCTTTTCAGGATCGTGCCTGTGCTTGCGCACCAGATGGGAGAAGCCTTTCCTGAACTCAATGCTCAGAAGCTGCTCATCGAAAAGGTAGTTCGTGAAGAAGAAAACTCCTTCTACCGTACTCTCGAGCAGGGTCTGAAACGAATTGACCAGGTCTGCATCAACCTCGTAAGCTCCAAGGCAAAGGATGTGGATGGAAAAACCATTTTCGAACTATATGACACCTACGGATTTCCTGTCGATCTGACTTCGTTAATTGCCAAAGGATACGGTTTGAATATCGATGAAGAAGGATTTAAAAAGGAGCTCGAAGTACAGAAGAAACGATCACGTGAAGCGGCAGCAATCGATACTGCTGACTGGGAAATTGTTGCTGAGGACGGCCGTGAAGGAGGAAATGAATTTGTTGGCTATGACTCTTATGAGGCAACGACAAGGATTTTGCGTTACCGAAGAATTAAATCAAAAGGGAAAGAGCAGTTCCAGATCGTGCTTGAACAGACACCATTCTATCCTGAAGGTGGTGGCCAGGCAGGTGACACAGGTACGCTCACGATCGGTGGTGAACATCTTGCAGTAACAGATACAAAAAAAGAAAATGGCATCATCGTACACTTCACTGATAAGATCCCCGCTGACCTGACAGGTATTGTTTCAGCGAGGATTAACGAAAATAAAAGACTTCTTACAGAAAACAATCACACCTCGACCCACCTTCTGCATGCCGCATTGCGTGAGGTTTTAGGAACACATGTTGAACAGAAGGGATCGCTTGTAAATGAAGAACAGCTACGTTTCGACTTTTCACATTTCTCGAAAGTAACGGATGAAGAGATCAGGAAGATCGAAGAGATCGTGAACAGGAAGATCCGCGAAAACATTTCAAGGAAGTCAGAAGTGATGCCGCTTGATGAAGCAAAGAAACTGGGCGCCATGGCCTTGTTCGGAGAAAAGTATGGCGAAACAGTGCGTGTGGTCATTTTTGATCCGGCGTATTCTATCGAGCTTTGCGGAGGAACACACGTACCATCCACCGGAAGGATCGGCTTTCTGAAGATCGTAAGTGAATCTGCAGTGGCAGCAGGTATCCGAAGGATCGAGGCAGTCACTTCAGTGATGGCAGAAAAATATGTTAACGCGCAGCTTGATATGCTCGCTGCAGTTAAAGATCATCTGAAAAACCCGAAAGATCCCGTGAAAGCGATCGATGATCTCCAGGAATCGAATTCTATTCTGGGCAGAAAGATCGAAGCCTTACTTCGGGAGAAAGCGCATACTTTACGTGATGAACTCATCGCATCGGCAAAAGAAGTGAATGGCGTAAAAGTGATCACACAAAAGATCGGGCTTGATTCTGCGGAAGTGATCAAAGACCTCGCATTCGATCTGAAAAATAAACTTGAACCTCTGTTCCTTGTTCTCGGGGCGGAACTAAACGGGAAGGCACATCTCACGGTCATGCTGAGTGATGCGCTCGTGAAAGACAAGGGAATGAATGCATCCGACATCGTAAAAAACCTGGCAAAAGAGATCCAGGGTGGCGGAGGTGGCCAGGCATTTTACGCTACTGCGGGAGGAAATAATCCTTCAGGCATAGATAATGCGCTGAAAAAGGCCGGAACATTGTTAAGTTAATTGTTGATTGTTCTTTTTTGAACGTCAGGAGATTTTAAATTTATAAAGTACATTTGAAAACCACGGGTTTACATGGAATATAACACAAGCCTTCCTCATCTGATCATTCCGGAATACGGGCGAAACGTTCAAAAAATGATCGACTTTGCCTGCACTGTTGAAGACAAGGAGGAAAGAAACCGGGTCGCCCGCGCGATCATTGATATCATGGGACAGTTAAATCCCCACCTGCGTGATGTGAACGATTTCAGGCATAAGCTGTGGGATCACCTGTTCATCATCTCTGATTTCAAGCTTGATGTTGATTCTCCATATCCGCGTCCTTCCAAGGAAACTTTCCAGACAAAACCTGACAGGGTCAATTATCCGCATGATGATATCCGGTTCAAGCACTACGGGAAGATCGTTGAAAAGCTGATTGCTGAAGCGATCGCGATGGAAGAAGGTGAAATGAAAGATGCACTCGTTGAATCGATCGCTAACCTTATGAAACGTTCTTACATGATGTGGAACCGCGATACTGTAAGTGATGAAGTAATCGGTGAACATCTGGTGACATTGTCGAAAAACAAGCTGAAGCTGAAAGAGCACATGCGCCTGAGCGTAACCGTTGATGCCGCGCCTCGCCAGCAGACACAGCAGAATAATCCAAGAAGGAACAAGAAAAAACAAAAGCAGCAAGGTGGCCAGGGTGGCCAGTTTAAAAGAAAGTATCACCAATCCTGATAAATGGGAGTTTTTGAAATTACCGGTGGAACAAAGCTGAAAGGCGAACTGATTCCACAAGGCGCTAAAAACGAAGCACTACAGATCCTTTGCGCTGTGCTTCTTACACCTGAAAAAGTAACGATCTCCAATGTGCCCGACATCATTGATGTCAACAAGCTCATTGACCTGCTCGGTGAACTGGGTGTAAAAGTCGAAAAAACAGGCCACGAGGAATATACCTTCCAGGCTGACAATGTCAACGTAGACTACCTGAACTCCCCGGAGTTCAAGAAAAAGGGAGGAGGCCTCAGGGGTTCCATCATGATCGTTGGCCCTTTACTCGCCCGCTACGGAAAAGGATATATCCCGAAACCCGGTGGTGACAAGATCGGCAGAAGAAGACTCGATACACACTTCATCGGATTTCAGAAGCTTGGAGCGGATTTCGTTTACGACGACAATGAAGATTTCTACAGGGTTGAAGCAAAAAACCTCAAGGGAACCTACATGCACCTTGATGAAGCCTCTGTAACCGGAACCGCTAACATCCTGATGGCTGCTGTCCTTGCAAAAGGAACAACAACCATCTATAACGCCGCATGTGAACCATATATCCAGCAGCTTTGCAAGATGCTAAATTCTATGGGCGCAAAGATCAAAGGGATCGCATCGAACCTGCTGACCATCGAAGGTGTAGATTCCCTTGGTGGATGCTCACATCGCATGCTGCCTGACATGATCGAGATCGGTAGCTTTATCGGCCTCGCTGCCATGACACAATCGGAGATCACGATCAAAGATGTTGGCTACGAACATCTGGGAATTATACCTGATACCTTCAGGCGCCTGGGAATCCAGATGGAACGCCGTGGTGATGATATTTACATTCCAAGCCAGGAGCGTTATGAGATAGACACCTTCATTGATGGCTCGATCATGAACATTTCTGATGCCATCTGGCCTGGATTCACTCCTGATCTTCTTAGCATCGTGCTTGTTGTGGCGACGCAGGCAAAAGGCTCTGTGCTTATCCACCAGAAAATGTTCGAGAGCCGCCTGTTCTTTGTTGACAAGCTTATCGATATGGGTGCCCAGATCATCTTATGCGATCCTCACAGAGCAACGGTCATTGGATTGAACAGACAGTTTCCGTTACGCGGTATTTCCATGACATCACCTGACATCCGTGCAGGAGTAGCTCTTCTTATCGCAGCCATGAGTGCTGAAGGAAAGAGTGTGATCCATAACATTGAACAGATTGACCGCGGATACCAGCACATCGATGAGCGTTTGAACCGTCTTGGCGCTAAAATTGTAAGAAAGCCGTAATTTTAGAAATCATCCATCATCTTATTACCATGAAAAAGCTGCATCTATTACTCATTCTCTCAGGGATCGGTCTGATCACATTCGGATTCGCAAAGCAGAACGGCAAAGAAAAATGTGTTGAAGGAACGCAGGTAGGTAACAAAGCACCTGAACTGAACATGCTCAGCCCTGATGGTAAAAAGTACAGTCTGGCTGATGTGAACAAAGGAAAGATCGTCCTGATCGATTTCTGGGCTTCCTGGTGCTCTCCTTGCCGCTTCGAAAATCCGGCAGTTGTAAAGGCTTATGAAACCTACAAAACTAAAAAGTTTAAAGACGCCAAAGGATTCACTGTGTATTCAGTTTCTCTTGACAAAGACAAGGATGCATGGAAAAGAGCGATCAAAAAAGACAGCCTGACATGGGAATATCATGTGAGCGATCTTGGTGGCTGGGATTCACAGGCTGCCGCGATTTATGGCGTCTCGTCTATTCCGATGAATTACCTTGTGGATGCAAATGGCGTGATCCTCGCTAAAAACCTTCGTGGTGCAACCCTGGAAAAGGAACTTGAAAAACTCGTGAAGAAATAGATCTCGCTTTTTTATTGAATATTCGGAGAAGACAGAAGCAATTCTGTCTTTTTTGTTATTATAAATCTGTCAAAATGTCGTCATTTGCCCGCTGGCAGGTATTTTGAGATATTTGACCGCCAAACTTTAATGAAGAAAATGAACAACAGGGAAGAAACAAAGGAGAACGAACAGGGCAAGCCTGAAAATGGAAATGAAACACAGGAGACGCCAGAGATTCCGGCACCTGACAAAAACAATAAAGAGGAAGGCTACGAAGAGAAGATCGCAGAGCTGAATGATAAATACCTGAGACTGTACTCGGAGTTTGATAACTACAGAAAAAGAACTGCCAGGGAACGTATAGAACTGAGCAAGACAGCAGGTGAAGACATTTTTAAAAGTCTATTACCAGTGATCGATGATTTCGAACGTGCAATGAAATCGATCACAGATGATTCAGATGTTCCTGCTGTACGTGAAGGGATCACGCTGATCTACAATAAATTTAAAAAGACACTGACCCAGAAAGGTCTTGAGGAAATGAATGCTGCCGGTCAGCCTTTCGATTCGGAGATCCATGATGCGATCACAAACATTGATGTTCCTGATGATATGAAAGGAAAGGTTGTCGATGAAGTTGAGAAAGGCTACTTTCTGAATGGTAAAGTAATCCGTCACGCGAAAGTTGTGGTCGGAAAATAAAAGCACAATGGCTAAAAGAGATTATTACGAAATACTGGGAGTATCGAAATCAGCGGATGAAAGCGAGCTAAAGAAAGCTTACAGAAAGCTCGCGATCAAATACCATCCTGATAAGAACCCCGACAATAAAGAGGCAGAGGAAAAGTTCAAGGAAGCTGCTGAAGCTTACGAAGTTCTGAGCAATCCTGAGAAACGCAGAAGATACGACCAGTTCGGACATGCCGGAGTTGGAGGTGCTGCAGGTGCCGGAGCCGGTGGTTTTGGCGGAATGAACATGGATGACATCTTCAGTCAGTTTGGAGATATCTTCGGTGGTCATTTTGGCTTTGGCGGCGGTGGTGGTGGTGGTGGCGGAAGAAGCGGCGGACGTCGTGTAAACCGCGGTACAAACCTGAGGATCAAAGTAAAGCTTACGCTCGAAGAGATCGCTCATGGTGTGGAAAAGAAGATCAAAGTCAACAAGTTTGTATCATGCACTGTTTGTCATGGCACAGGTGCGCAAAGCGGGACTGCATACAGCACCTGCTCAACATGCCGCGGCTCCGGACAGGTTACGCGTGTAGTGAACACCATCCTGGGCCAGATGCAGACAACTTCTACCTGCCCTGCATGTAGCGGCGAAGGCCAGGTGATCAAGGAAAAATGTAAGACCTGTTTCGGTGACGGTATAGTTCGTGGTGAAGAGATCATCAGCATCAATATACCTGCGGGTGTATCCAATGATATGCAGCTATCACTGAGCGGTAAAGGAAATGCTGCACCGCGTGGTGGAATTGCAGGTGATCTCCTCGTGGTGATCGAAGAGATCGAGCATCCTCAGCTGAAGCGTGATGGCAACAACCTGCATTATGATCACTACCTGAACTTCGCAGATGCTTCTCTTGGTACATCCATCGAAGTGCCTACCATTGACGGCAAGGCAAAGGTGAAGATTGATCCGGGTACGCAGGCAGGTAAGATCCTCAGGCTTCGTGGCAAAGGACTTCCAAACATCAATGGATATGACAAAGGCGATCTCCTGGTGAACATCAATGTCTGGACACCACAGACCCTTTCCGCAGAGGAAAAAAAGATGCTGGAAAAGTTCCGTACCTCTGAAAACTTCAAACCAAATCCGAGTTCAAAAGACAAAAGCTTTTTTGAACGTATGCGCGAATACTTTTCGTGAATGCACGAATAAAGTGGCGTCTAACCAATTAAACTGATGGAACTATTTTCCGCTAAGAATATCGTTAAACGTTACCAGTCTCACACTGCCCTTGACAAGGTTTCCATTTCCGTAAATGATCACACCATCTTCGGATTGCTTGGACCCAACGGGGCTGGAAAAACGTCGCTCATCCGCATCATCAACCAGATCACCGCGCCTGATGAAGGAGAACTCTTCTTTAAAGGACAACGACTAAGCCCTGAACATGTATCCCAGATCGGCTACCTTCCTGAAGAACGTGGTCTTTACAAAAAGATGGAAGTCGGTGAACAGTGCCTCTATCTTGCGCGACTGAAAGGTCTTTCCAGACAGGAAGCTGCAAAGCGCCTGAAGTACTGGTTTGAAAAATTCGAGATCCAGAGCTGGTGGAAGAAAAAGATTGAGGAGCTATCAAAAGGAATGCAGCAGAAAGTGCAGTTCGTTGTAACTGTATTGCATGAACCACAGCTGATCATCCTTGATGAACCATTCAGCGGCTTTGACCCGATCAATGCAAACCTGATCAAAAACGAGATCCTTGAGCTCAAGCAGAAAGGATGTACCATTATTCTGTCAACACACAACATGGGTTCAGTGGAGGAGCTCTGTGATGAGATCGCCCTTATCAACCGGTCTAAAAAAATTCTAGAAGGGAACGTTGCTACGATAAAAAAGCAATATCATTCAAATACGTTCGACATCACATTCGAAGGAAATATGATCGCGTTCACCAACAGCTTTGGTGCGACTGCAGAGCTCATCGATCATAAAAAAGACGGCGACCTGATCGCTGCACGCATCACACTTGCAAAGGGCCAGAAGCTTAACAATGTCCTTCACCTGCTGCTGCCTGCAGTTCAGCTGCACTCGGTAAAGGAGATCCTTCCAAGCATGAATGACATCTTTATTATGAAAGTGAATGAGACCGGGGAAACCGTTATCAGCAACACAAACGCCTTAACAGAATAATATGGATAAGATCCTTCTCATACTGAAACGGGAATATCTTACCCGTGTAAAAAAGAAGTCTTTTCTGATCATGACCATCCTAGGCCCGCTGCTGATGGCTTCTGCAGTGGTGATCAGAGTCTGGCTTTCCATGGTTCCTGAAGAAACAAAGAAAGTCGTGGTGGTCGATGAGACACAGGTCTTCACACAGAAATTCAGAAACACAGAAAACATCCGGTTCTATTACACAAAAGAAAATCTTGAAGAAACCCGGAAGTCGTTCTATACCGAAGATTTCGACATCCTGCTGTATGTGCCGAATAACATACTTCAGGCACAGACTGTACAGGTGTTTTATAAAAAGCAGCCAGGCTATGGCATCCTGGAATACCTCAGGAACAGCGTAAGCACGCAGCTTGAAGAGAAAAAGCTTATTGCTTCGGGTATCGACATCTCCAAGATCCAGGCATCGAAGACAACCGTGAATCTTGTTACAAGCAAGATAGAAGAGTCAGGCAGGATAGAGAAAAAGAACACCGAGGTACTTATCGCTGTTGGCTTTATTGGCGGCGCGCTGATCTATGTTTTCATCTTCCTCTATGGAGCCCAGGTGATGCGAGGTGTCATTGAAGAAAAAACAAACCGGATTGTAGAGGTGATCATTTCAAGCGTCAAGCCTTTCCAGCTGATGATGGGAAAGATCCTGGGGATAGCGCTTGTCGGATTAACACAATTCTTGCTCTGGATCGTACTTACTGCCGGGATCACGAATGCCGTGCTGAGCGTTTACATGAGCAAGAAGTACGACACTTCCATGGTTGCTAAAACATTCAGCAAGCAGGAGATTTCAGGCACAACACAGAATCAGCTGCAAAATCAGCTGCAGATGCCGGATACATACAATGAAATTCAGTCAACGATCAGCAGCATCCAGTTTGGAACGCTCATCGGCTGTTTCCTGTTTTACTTTCTGGGAGGCTACCTGCTCTACTCTGCCCTATTCGCCGCGGTGGGCTCTGCAGTCGATTCCGAGGCCGATACCCAGCAGTTTATGCTTCCACTAAGCATGCCGCTGCTGCTGGCATTTTTTGTTGCCCAGGCAGTCATTACGAATCCCGACGGAGCAGTGGCATTCTGGTTTTCGATCATTCCATTTACGAGTCCGGTTGTGATGATGGTGCGAATTCCGTTTGGTGTCCCTGTTTACCAGGTTGCACTGAGCATGGCGCTACTGGTTCTCGGCTTTATAGCGACAACATGGTTAGCAGGAAGGATCTACAGAACAGGGATCCTGATGTATGGTAAGAAGATCACCTACCGTGAACTTTGGAAATGGCTGTTTTATAAATCCTGATTTGGTTCTTTAGTTGCAGATACCCTGCCTATGCGCGTAGCGATCATTGATCTTGGCACCAACACCTTTAACCTGTTTATAGCAGATCTGAACGCTGACGGCAAGCCTGAAGCTGTATTTAAAACAAGGACACCTGTCCGCCTCGGTGATCGCATCAATGACGCCATCATCTCTTCTGAAGCATACGAACGCGGGCTGGAATCCGTGGAGTACTTTTCAGTGATCCTGAAGAAGCATCATGCTGAAAGAGTTCTTGCCTTTGGTACCTCAGCCATCAGAAGCGCAACCAATGGAAAACAGTTCTGTGATGATGTGAGATCAAGAACAGGGATCGATGTTATGATCATTGATGGTAATGAAGAAGCTGAATACATCTATCGCGGAGTCAGGGAAGCTGTTTCCATGAACGATGAAAAAGTGCTGATCCTTGATATTGGTGGCGGGAGCAACGAGCTCATCATTGCAAACCACGACACGATCTTCTGGAAAAAAAGCTTTAACCTCGGTATCGCCAGGCTGCTCCAGCTCTTCTCGCCTGATGATCCCTTACCTAAAGACCAGGAAGAAAACATCAAGGCATACCTGCGGAAGGAATTGCAACCTCTTACTGAGGCAGTGAAGCTGTTCCCGGTTACAGAGCTTATCGGAGCAAGCGGATCTTTTGAAACGTTCGCTGAGCTGTCTGCTAAAAAGAAAGATTCCAGCTTCAAATGGAATGGTCATACAGAATACACCTTTTGTGAAGGTGAATATGAAGAAGTCTATTCAGACCTTGTAGGAACAAAGAAAGAAGAACGCCTTGTGATGGAAGGCATGCTCTCGATGCGCGCTGACATGATCGTGCTTGCAGGTGTCTTTGTAAATGTCGTTCTTGAAGAATGCGGCATCCGTAAAATGCGTGTTTCCGACTACGCGCTGAAAGAAGGCGCATTGTTCCGCATTTTGAAAACTTAAGGTTCCACACTACATTTAATAAAAAACAACGCTATGTCCAGGATATTGATCATTGATGACGAAAAAGCCATCCGAACAACCTTGAAGGAGATCTTTGATTATGAAGGGATCACATCGGTGGAAGCAGCAGATGGAACTGAAGGGATCAGCAGGTTCAAAGAAGAACGGTTTGATGTGGTGCTTTGCGATATTAAAATGCCGAAGATGGACGGTATCGAAGTGCTGCAGCAGCTGCAACAGATCAATCCGGATGTGCCTGTTGTCATGATCTCAGGACATGGTACCATCGAAACAGCAGTGGAAGCTGTTAAAAAAGGAGCTTACGACTTTATCAGCAAGCCGCTTGACCTGAACAGACTGCTTGTTACCATACGCAATGCAGCCGACAGGAATTTCCTGGTGACAGAAACAAGGAAGCTCAGAAAGCAGGTAAGCAAAACCTATGAAATGATCGGTGAATCAGAACAGATCATCAAGATCAAAGACCTGATCGAGAAGGTTGCTCCTACTGATGCCCGTGTGCTTGTTACCGGCGAGAATGGTACAGGCAAGGAACTTGTTGCACGATGGCTTCATGAGAAAAGCCCGCGAAGCAATGGTCCGATGATCGAAGTGAACTGTGCCGCGATCCCTGCAGACCTGATAGAAAGTGAATTGTTCGGACATGAAAAAGGAGCATTCACTTCAGCCATCGCGCAGCGTAAAGGAAAGTTCGAGCTGGCCGAAGGCGGAACGATCTTCCTCGATGAAGTTGGCGACATGAGCCTATCCGCACAGGCAAAAGTTCTCAGGGCATTACAGGAAAGCAAGATCACACGCATTGGTGGTGATAAAGAGATCAAAGTGAATGTTCGTGTGATCGCGGCTACAAACAAGGACCTTCAGAAAGAGATCAGGGAAGGGAATTTCAGGGAAGATCTTTATCACAGACTCAATGTGATTCCGATACACGTACCTGCATTGCGTGAACGACGTGAAGACATTCCACTGCTTGCAGACCATTTCATCAGGTTACTTTGCAAAGAGCACGGGATGGCCCAGAAAACATTCGCGAATGACGCACTCAAAGAGCTTCAGAAGCTTGAATGGACAGGCAATATACGCGAACTGAGAAATGTGGTGGAAAGACTTGTGATCCTCGGTGGAAAGGAAATAAAAGGAGAAGAAGTCCGGTTATTTGCCGGACCGGTTAAATCAGTGATCTGAACGATTACTGAGCTGCGCTGCTGCAGGTAACGATGCCGTTGTTCGTTGCAGCCTGTGCCTTTACATTATCTTCGTATTCCTTGATCTCAAGGTTACTTCCGCATGTTTCAGGGAATGCAACAGTTGAATCTTCTCCAGCCATTGAATACTGGTAAGAACATGTAGAACACTTTTTGCATGAAGCTGCCCCGATCATCGAAGCAACAATAACGAACATGAATGCTATCTTTTTCACCTTGTCAAGAATTAACTTTTCACAAAATTAAAATATTTCCTGTCATACAGGACTTTTGAGTTCAGAAGTTAATTTATCGGTGTACAAACGGCCGTGGTGCCTACAACCTTCGCATTGTTGTTCCATCGTTCCTCCATATCCTCCAGCTCCTTTTTAGTTCCGCAGAACTCATTGGATGAATAGGTTTCTCCATTGAACGAATACGAGCACTCCATGCACTTCTTGCATCCGGCCAGCGAAAAGGAAATTAAAACCAGCGTTGTGAAAATGACCCTCATGAAGAAACGAGAATCAATCATCCTGCCAGTTGATCAGTTTGAGCAGTCGGTGGTGTTTCCTTGATCCACGATGCCTCTGACCTGCTCTTCATACGACCTGACCTCTTCCTTCTTTCCACAGAACTCACCATAATCATACACCACAGTTCCTGATGCATCTCTTTCTACACAGTGACTGCATTTCTTACAGCCATAGAACATTCCGGTGATCATTAAGAAGGCAAACAGGGCAGATAAAGCTTTCATACATGTTGAAGAAAATCAAATATCAACATAAAAGAGACAAACAGAAAACTTTATGAAAGCCCTGCACGAATGAACCATCCAGCCTGTAAAAGCTTTTCAGGATGTTATAATCCCAATTCGCTCTATGGTGCAAAATCCCAATTGAAATCTTTACTTATCAATGCAGGTTGTCTTCACACCATACGTTTCACCAGTGCTTTCCCAGGTCTTTTTAGCATCTTCAATTTCATTTCTTTTACCACAGATATCACCTGAGCTAACTTTTTGACCAGCAGCTTCGTAGGTACATTCAATGCATTTCTGGCATGAGGCAAGCAAAAACGAAGAAATAACCAGGGTCAGGATAGCAGTATTTTTCATAGCTGAATTTTATTGAAATTTCTGCAAACAGCACTCCATTATCGTACCGCATCAGGCTCACCTGTTTGTACAATGTTCACAGCGAATCATTCATAGAGCACAGGACTCCCGGAGAAGAAGTATCAGTGGCTTCATGAGCAAGCATTTTCCCGGATGAAGCGATCACGAACAGAATCCGTGTTTTCACCTATCTTTAATCTCATGATACAACAGATGAAAAAGTTCCCACTATATTTTCTCATTGGCGCGACATCAATGGCGCTGGGTCAGCAAAAAGACAAAGCTGTTTACAAGCAATATGAGCCTGGATATTATGAAAACTCCATCCTGAAAGGCATTGAAGAATTTCAAAAAAAGGAAGCGACTCCCAAAGCACCATCAAGACGTTTCAAGATGGATTACACAGGAGTTACCATTCCGAATGATCCTGCGAAATACAAGAGCTTCTGGTATAACGATCCCATCTCTCAGGGGAATACAAGCACATGCTGGTGCTTTTCAACAACTTCATTTTTTGAAAGTGAGGCATTCCGTTTATCAGGACAAAAAGTAAAGCTTTCAGAAATGTATCCTGTTTACTGGGAATACATTGAACGTGCAAAGCTTTTTGTGAAGGAACGAGGGAACATGCTTTTTGCAGAAGGAAGTGAATCAAACGCGGTCACACGTTCATATAAGATTTACGGAACTGTCCCAATGGATGCTTATCCCGGATTAAGGGAAGGACAGCAATTCCATACTCATGCAAAAATGTTTGCCGAGCTCGATGGCTACCTAAAAAATATAAAAGCAACAAATGCCTGGAATGAAGAACAGGTCATCAATACAGTTAAATCAATATTGAACAATTACCTCGGGCAGCCACCAGCTACAGTTACCGTGAATGGGAAAAAGATCACCCCGCAGGAGTATCTGAAAAATAACCTGAAGATCAATGTAGATGATTATGTTGAAGTGATGTCGCTGATGTCTGAACCATACTATACTAAATCAGAATACAAAGTACCAGACAACTGGTGGCACAGCAAGGATTACCATAATGTTCCGCTGGAAGACTTTATGAGCGGAGTAAGAAACGCGATCAGGGGAGGATATACCATTTCGATTGGCGGAGACGTATCAGAGCCCGGGTTTGATCCGGCAGTGCAGGCTGCGATGATCCCATCCTTTGACATACCTGCTGAATACATTGACGAAGGCGCGAGACAATTGCGTTTCAACAATGGCTCTACAACGGATGACCATGGAGTTCACCTTGTAGGATACATGGAACAGGATGGTAAGGATTGGTACCTGATCAAAGATTCAGGAGCAGGATCACGCAATTGCGGAAAAGACAGCAAATGCTTCGGCTACTATTTCTTTCATGAAGATTATGTGAAGCTTAAGATGATGACTTACACAGTTCACAAAGACGCGGTGAAAGACGTCCTTTCAAAATTCAAATAGCAGGCTTATTCCGTCCCTTATTTTGAAACTTTCTTGAAAAGAAACGTATGATCTTTCGGCGATAGATGAAATAGTTGATACGAATAAGATCATAGAATAAAGCCAGCATCAGCACAGACACTGGCAGAATGAATGCTTCAAACCGGATGAGGTTGAAAAGGTATCCGCCACAAATACCTCCCAGGAAAAAAAACAGCACGATCATGAGGTGAAGCGTAATCTTCCGGTTGAGCAGAAGCTTATCTTCCGGCTTCGCGAAGATCAGCCGGGAAAGGTTGATACCAAGGTCGGTGAACATACCGGTTAAGTGAGAAGTTCTTACAACAGAACCACTGACCACACTTACGATCGAGTTCTGCATACCCATTGTGAACAGAAGCAGTCCAACGAAAACCTCCACACCAACATACCTGTCGAATTTATGTCCGAACAGCGCGATGAACAACAGTATGGCTGCTTCGAAAATGATCGGGACAGTAGAGGCGTTTTGAGCCTTATGCTTTTTTAAAAAATCTATAGTAAAGCTGGAAAAGAAAGAACCACCAAGAAAGCAGAGGATCCATATTTCGACAGTATTTGCCACATTGTGATCTCGTTCAAGAAGAAGACGTGCAAGGTTTGCGACATGTCCTGTAACGTTTGTGGTGAGTATGGTGAATGCAAAGAAGCCTGCCACATTCACTGAACCCGCGGTAAATGAAAGTAGTATCGCAAGACTCAGGTTTACCCCGAAAGTCCGTCTCCTCCCTTGCTGCCTAAACATTAGTAGTTCGCTTTCAACAATAATACCGCAGGATGTGCGGAGATTGTAAATAAGTAGAAATGCGAAGGTATAATTTTGAAATGTAAATGTCCATTTACCTTTCTGGCCACTCTATGAATTCAGAATGTCATCATTGCATCAGGTACTCATTCAAAATGTATTTTCGCCAGACCACGCATCACCCATGCATCATCACTTTTGATGCATGAAGGAAGCATCAGCGCAAACTTCTTATCCCCTGAAAAGCAAGACAGAAAAACTTCACATCGGGGAACACCATTCACTGCTTTTTCTTCATAATATGTATCCAGCAATTCAACCTGGTTCCAGACAATTCCCCGCTGCTTTCCAACTTCGCTGAGCTTACTGAAATTGTTCGAGGTTCGTTCTTCGCTATAAACTTCACGTTGTAAAAAACTCAATGCGTTGACTTTGTTGGAATCGGCAATCAGCGTATTCTTGATAATTGTATTACAATCCGCTTTAGTCATGAACAGTTCTGAAAACCTCACTCTGGCGCGAGACTTCCTGCGTTCGCATTGAGCGTGAGCGAGTCTTGTGCCTCACTCCATGATAAATCGTCAATATAAGCTATTAGTATTCGAGTGCTGATCCTGATGTAACAAGTAAAATAAACGAACTATAAAATTGAAACTTGTAAGGCACAAGTCTCGCCTACCCTTCAGTCCACGCTGGAAGACTCGCGCCAGCATACGGCACCAATATCGCTTGCCCGCAAATCTCTATCTCTGGCGCGAGACTTCCTGCGTTTGATTTGAGCTTGAGCGAGTCTTGTGCCACGCATAATAATTAATTTTGACTATAGCCTGTTAGTAATCCTGCGCTAATCCTGATGGGCCAATTAAAATAGATGAACTATAAAATTGGAACTTGTAAAGGCACAAGTCTCGCCGACCCTTCAGACCACCCTGGAAGACTCGCGCCAGCATACGACACTAATATCGCTTGCTCGCAAATCTCTATCTCTGGCGCGAGACTTCCTGCGTTTGCATTGAGCGTGAGCGAGTCTTGTGCCACGCATTAATAATTAATTTTGACTATAACCTGTTAGTAATCCTGCGCTAATCCAGATTGATCAATAAAAATAGATTAACTATTAAATAAGTACTTGTAAAGGCACAAGTCTCGCCGACCCATTCAGTCCACGATGGAAGACTCGTGTTAGACCGTGGAGCCTTATATTTTGATAAACCTTTTGAAAAGTGAACCTGTGGAACAATTCAATTCTATGATATAGCTACCCGGAACTAATTTGGAAACATCAATCTGACGTTCAACTACTCCTGTTACAACAGTTTCCCCAATTGAATTGAAAATCTTATAGACTCCACTACTGTGAAACCCTTGAAGATTCAATTGATCCGATACCGGGTTAGGGTAGATTTGAAAATTGACATTATTCGTAAGCTCAACAGATGTAATCAATGTTCCGCATTCAATACCGCCTTTCTTGAGGTAAATAAGTTTATGTTCGGTTACATAAGGGCCCATAGATGGATTGAAGTCATAATAATAAGGGCCACCTGCACCAGCAATAAATTTCGAATACCAATATGGAGGTTCAAAACAATTTGAATCTGCCGGATCTGAAGTTGAATGCCTTTCCCATGTTTGCAAACCGCAATAATCAGAATTGTTGTAAATCGTATCAACTATTGTGCTGCATGACTGTGCAGAAAAGTGAGCGCCTGGGCTCGTTAAATTAGTGTATGCTAAAGTTATCGTGCTTCGTGAAAAATTAGGACTACACGTTGGACACGCCGCCGGGACAAAATGATGTCTTTGAACGGTGTAAAACAAAGTATCCAGATCAGCAGAGGAGTACCTATTTAAAATAGTATCCGTTTGATATAACGGTGGGTTATTTGAGCCACTATTGCTACGTGTCTGAAAAACATCACCAACTGCATAGTCGTGGATTGTTCCCACTTGCATTGATTGCGAAAACGCAGTGACTGAACCTATTAAAAGGAAAAAGAAAATGTAACCCATAACTAAATTTACTTAATTTTCTGAGCCAGTAAAGAATTTTATGTACGGGCATCTATCTCTGGCGCGAGACTTCATGCGTTTGATTTGAGCGTGAGCGAGTCTTGTGCCACGCATAATAATTAATTTTGACTATAACCTGTTAGTAATCCTGCGCTAATCCAGATTGATCAATAAAAATAGATGAACTATAAAATTGGAACTTGTAAGGCACAAGTCTCGCCTACCCTTCAGTCCACGCTGGAAGACTCGCGCCAGCATACGACACTAATATCGCTTGCTCCCAAATCCCTAT
Organism: Bacteroidota bacterium; assembly: GCA_036675075.1. Taxonomy (GTDB): domain Bacteria; phylum Bacteroidota; class Bacteroidia; order JAKFFM01; family JAKFFM01; genus JAKFFM01. Next base: position 113,996 of record JAKFFM010000026.1, on the reverse strand, counting down.
CTCTGGCGCGAGACTTCCTGCGATTGCTTCGAGTGTGAGCAAACCTTGTGCCTCGCACTATAATTAATTTTCTGAAAACGTGTTAGTATTCCAGCGCTAATCCTGATGACCAATTAAAATAGATGAACTATAAAATTGGAACTGTAAGCCACAAGTCTCACATTAACTAAAAAAATGCCCCTGAAAATTCAGAGGCATCTATTTATTAAAACAAGTTCCAGTTACTTACCGTGACAATTCTTAAACTTCTTGCCACTGCCACAAGGACAAGGATCATTACGTCCTACGGTCTTCTCAACACGTACCGGCTGAGGCTTGGGTCTGTCTTCGCCTCCGGCATGTCCTGCCATCGCTTCTGCTGGCACGGGTACTTCACTCCTGCTGGTCTGAAGCTTCTGCATCTCTTTCGCAGGTGCCGGTGCTTTCGCTTCTTTCACCTGCTCCTGTGACTGTGGTAGCTTTGCCCTGAATAAAAATGATACAACATCCTTATTCACTTTGTCAATCATCTTTTTAAACAGATCGAAAGACTCAAACTTATAGATAAGCAACGGATCCTTCTGTTCATAAACAGCATTGTGCACTGCCTGTTTAAGGTCATCTAACTCTCTTAAGTGCTCTTTCCACGCATCGTCAATGAACGACAGCATAATGCTTTTCTCAAAGGCATTCAACACTTCGCGTCCGCCACTTTCATACGACTGCTTCAGATTACACATCACCTGAACGGTATCAACGCCATCAGAAAACGGTACAACGATGTTCTCATAAACATGCGCACTTGTTTCATACACGTTCTTTACAACAGGATACACGTTCGTAATAACAGCTTCTGTCTTCTTCTTATAGTACGCTGATGTGTATTCAAACATCTTCTGCGTCAGGTCACTCACCGATGACTTCAGGAATTCCTGCTCTTCAAACGGCAGATCAATGGCAAGCCTTTTCATGGTATCCAGCTTGAGGCTCTCATAATCCTTAAGATCATGGTACTCTCCAACAAGGCTTTCACTCACGTCATAGATCATGTTTGAAATATCGATCGATAACCTTTCGCCAAAGAGGGCATGACGTCGTTTACTGTACACAACCTCTCGCTGGGAGTTCATCACATCATCATATTCAAGGAGTCGCTTCCTTGTGGCGAAGTTATTCTCCTCTACCTTCTTCTGTGCACGCTCTATCGAACGTGTGATCATTGGATGCTGGATCACTTCACCTTCCGCAAAGCCCATCTTGCCCATCAGCTTCTGGATCCTCTCTGATCCGAATAAACGCATCAGGTCATCTTCCAGGGAAACAAAGAACTGCGATGATCCAGGATCTCCCTGACGACCTGCACGGCCTCGCAGCTGGCGGTCAACACGACGTGAATCATGACGTTCTGTACCTATGATCGCCAAACCTCCCGATTCTTTTACACCTGGTCCCAGCTTGATATCCGTACCACGACCTGCCATGTTGGTAGCAATGGTCACTGTACCTGATTGTCCGGCCTGGGCAACAATATCTGCTTCCTTCTGGTGAAGCTTTGCGTTGAGTACATTGTGACGAATGCCTTTCATTTTAAGCATCCGGCTCAGCAATTCTGAGATCTCAACTGAAGTCGTACCTACCAGAACTGGTCTGCCGGCATCCGTAAGCTTCACGATCTCATCGATCACTGCATTATACTTTTCCCTCTTTGTATTATACACCAGGTCTTCCTGGTCTTTACGTGAGATCTTTCTGTTTGTAGGGATCACCACGACATCCAGTTTATAGATGTCCCAGAATTCACCTGCTTCTGTTTCAGCTGTACCTGTCATACCGGCAAGCTTCACATACATCCTGAAATAATTCTGCAGTGTAACCGTCGCCCAGGTTTGTGTTGAAGCTTCAACTTTCACATTCTCCTTCGCTTCAATGGCCTGGTGCAATCCGTCTGAATACCTTCTGCCATCAAGGATACGTCCTGTCTGCTCATCAACGATCTTAACCTTGTTATCCATCACGACATACTCCACATCTTTCTCAAAAAGCGTGTAGGCACGTAATAGCTGGTTTACTGTATGGATCCGTTCAGACTTCACAGCAAAGTCGCTCATCAACTCATCCTTACGCTGAGCCTTTTCTGCAGCGGTCATGGATGACTTTTCAATTTCAGCGATCTCGCTTCCGACATCCGGCATGACGAAGAATTTAGCGTCTTCCGTAGAGGATGTCATCAGGTCAATACCTCGTTCAGTAAGCTCAACCGTCTGGTTCTTTTCATCGATCACGAAATACAGGGCTTCATCGATCTTCGGCATTTCCTTGTTGTGGTCTGCCATGTAGAAATTCTCTGTCTTAAGAAGAATTCCTTTCACACCCGGCTCACTCAGGAACTTGATCAGGGCTTTGTTCTTAGGCAATCCACGGTATGCTCTCAGCAATGCGAATCCACCTTCTTTTTCATTTCCTTCACCGATCAGCCTTTTCGCATCAGCAAGCACTGTATTGATCAGGGTTCGCTGAACACTTACGATCTTTTCGATCTTTGGCCTGAACTCCTGGAACTCATGTGTTTCTCCTTTAGGAGTTGGTCCTGAAATAATTAACGGAGTACGGGCATCATCAATAAGCACTGAATCGACCTCATCCACGATCGCGAAGAAGTGTTCACGCTGTACAAGCTCTTCAGGCGATTTGGTCATGTTATCCCTCAGGTAGTCGAAGCCAAATTCATTGTTCGTTCCATAGGTGATGTCAGCCAGGTAGGCCTGTCTTCTTTCATAGGAATTCGGCTCGTGCATGTCAATGCAATCCACACGCAGGCCATGAAACTCGAACAAAGGCCCCATCCATTCGCTGTCACGTCGTGACAGGTAGTTGTTCACAGTAACGATATGCAATCCTTTTCCGCTAAGGGCATTCAAATAGATAGGAAGGGTAGCAACGAGCGTTTTACCTTCACCTGTGGCCATTTCCGCGATCTTACCCTGGTGAAGAACAGCACCACCGATCAGCTGTACATCGTAGTGTACCATGTCCCAGGTAACTAGTGTTCCTGCGGCATCCCAGCTATTCGCCCAGAAAGCCTTGTCGTTTTCAATGCGTACATTTTTTCTGCGTGCTGCATAATCACGATCATGCTGGCTGGCAGAAACTTCCACTTCGGAGTTTTCTTTAAATCGCCTGGCTGTTTCCCTGATCACTGCAAAAGCTTCAGGAAGCAGCTCAGTAAGCACATCCTGGATCTTTGTGTTGATCGTTTTCTTAAGAGCATCAAGGGAAGCGTAGATCGCTTCTTTCTCTTCAACAGGTGTTTCCAGGCTTTCTGCTTTGGCCTTCAGTTCAGCAACCTGCTTTTCTTCTGAAGCTATATGATCCTGGATCCTCTTTTTAAATTCAATGGTTTTGGCGCGTAGCTGATCATTGGTAAGATCCTTTATGCCTTCGTGTGCGGCATGGACTTTATCAACTATTGGCCTAAGCTCTTTCAGATCCCGTTCAGATTTACTTCCAAAAAGACCAGACAGAGATTTCGTTAAAAAATCAAACATTTCTTTATCGGTTAAACTTCCAAATTTACTTTAAAATATTGACTTCAGGCTCGTTCATGATGAAGGAGACAGGTCAAAAAAAAAGGGACTGCGGAAATGCCACAGCCCCCATTAATCCTAACGTCCTAATGATCAGTATTCGTCTTCGTTGAAGAAGAAATCCTCCTTTGAAGGATAATCAGGCCATATGTCTTCGATGTTCTCGTACATTTCTCCTTCATCTTCAATTTCCTGAAGATTTTCAATTACTTCTAACGGCGCTCCTGAACGGATGGCAAAATCAATCAGCTCATCCTTAGTGGCAGGCCACGGCGCATCTTCAAGATATGATGCCAATTCTAAGGTCCAGTACATTTTCCTAACTTTTTCGGGTTATAACGATGATCAAAACAGGTTTATTACACCCTGAATTTGCTGCAAAAGTAAAAATTTCCTGATACCTTCAAACTACTGAAGAAAATAAGCGCTAAACCCTTGCTTTCCAGGGTGTTTCATTCGCCTGTCTTTCCTGGCCTATTTGACGGGCGAGCACAAACAGGTAATCTGAGAGCCGGTTCAGGTATTTGATCACCAGTTCAGCGACCTTGTGCTCCTCTGCAAGATGGATCACATTTCGTTCTGCTCTCCTGCAAACACATCTTGCGATATGACAATGCGACTGTGCCTGATCACCACCGGGTAAAATGAATGAGCGCATTTCCGGAAGAGTTTCATTCATGAGATCAATGTTCTTCTCGAGCAGCATAACATCTTCCTCGAAGATCTCGGGAAGCTTCATCCTCGATTTTTCAGGATCCGCAGCGAGTGTAGAGCCAATGGTAAATAACCTGTCCTGGATCTCAAGGAGCACCTTTTCCTGAACGGGATTCACTTTCTGGTCTCTGACCAATCCTATCCAGGAATTCAATTCATCCACTGTACCATAGGATTCAATCCTGATATGATGTTTGGGAACGCGTGTGCCTCCTATCAGCGAGGTGGTTCCTTTATCTCCTGTTTTTGTATAGATCTTCATACTTCCGGCTTTAGGTGCTTAATCTCTTCTGATGCTTTTCTGATCGCATGGTTCCTGATGTCCTCTCCTATCTTCCCGTCACGGACACGAACAATGCGATGTGCATGCTGCGCGATGTCTTCTTCATGCGTTACAATGATGATCGTATTTCCTTTTTCATGGATCTCTTCAAAAAGCCCCATGATCTCGATCGATGTCTTGGAATCCAGGTTTCCCGTTGGCTCATCCGCAAGTATGATGGAAGGTGAATTAACCAATGCCCTTGCCACTGCCACACGCTGTCTCTGGCCACCTGACAATTCATTCGGCTTGTGATGCATCCTGTTGCCAAGCCCGACATCTTCAAGCATCTTCCTTGCCCGTTCCATACGTTCATTTTTGCTGATCCCGGCATACACCAGCGGCAAGGCGACATTGTCGAGCGCAGTGCTCCTTGCAAGCAGGTTGAACGTTTGAAACACAAACCCGATCTCCTTGTTCCTGATCTGCGCCAGCTCATTATCTGTCAGCTTGCTCACATCGGTGCCATTTAGCACATAGGATCCTGAAGTAGGTGTATCAAGGCATCCGAGTATGTTCATCAGCGTTGATTTTCCTGATCCTGAAGGACCCATCAGGGCAACGTATTCATTCTTGTTGATGTCAAGCGAAACAGAACGGAGCGCATTGACCACTTCAGATCCGATCCGGAAACTTTTGACAATATCTCTGACACTAATGATGGGTGATTCCATTTTCCTAAATTAATTAAAACGGTGAGATCAGAACCTCACAACAAAATGCTCTTTAACCTGACCTTTTCTAAATGAGATGATGCCTACCCTGAACAAATCAATGGACACCGTGACCTTTGGTGAAGACTTGATATGCTCCCATGCCTTTCGCATTTCTGCAGACCAGTATATATCATCAAAAACCAGGATGGTATTCTCATCTGCATGTTCAGAAAGAAGTTCAAAATACCGTAGCGTTGGTTCCAGACGATGATTGCCATCAATGTAAACCAGCGAAGGATGAATGCTCTTCAATAACTCGGGAAGTACCTCGTCGAATGACCCCTCCAGAAATTTTATTCCCTCGTACTTTTGATTTAATTCTGATGCGATGGAATGCAATCCGTGATCTCCTTCGATCGTATAGATCCTGGCTTCCGGACTTCCCAGCGCCAGCGAACAGGAACCGACACCAAGGTTGGTCCCAAGCTCCAGTATGACAGGTGGTTTGAAATAGCGTGAAAGACGAAATAACAGTCCTGCCTTTTTTAAATCCGATGATGCAGTTCCCGCTATAGATGCCACCCTCCGTGGTCTGGTAGATTTTTTTGCACCGAGGTCATTGATCAGAAGTGCCCTTTTGTCATTGAGCAAGCTGTTCCTATAACCTTTGATCAGCCTGTATTCCGGGAACTTTTTTTTATCGCGGATGCAATATTTCACCAGGTTGAAAACAAAGGGAGAATGGATTCCATGTAGATTTGTTGAAGAAAAGAAATAGTACTTCAGGTACAATAAAATTCTGGTCATCATCCGGGTGCAAAGGTAGTCATACTTAAGAGGCTCATATACTAACTTCATCCTTTTATCGTCATATAGCAGCAGGGAAATTTTTGTGGGATGAGGATATTACAGCCAGTTAGTTCATTAAACAGTCAGGAGTCGCAGAAGGCACTTAAACTCGTTATTCATGACGGCATTTTTTCAGAAGCGATGGTTACGCTCACTACTGGAACTTTCCTTACCGCACTGGCACTTCAGCTGGGTGCCGACAACTTTCAGATCGGCCTGCTGGCGTCCATACCAACACTCGCGAACCTTTTTCCGTTTGCGGCGATCTGGCTTCTGAAGGAATTACCGAACAGAAGATTTCTTACAGTCATACTCACTGTTTTAGCCAGGCTTCCGCTCTTCGTCATAGGCTTAGCTCCATTCTTTTTTGAACCGGGCAAAGCGTTGCTCATGATGATCCCCATGTTTTTCATCCATCAGTCTCTGGCTGCGATATCAGGAACTATCTGGACAACCTGGATGAAAGACCTTGTGCCACATGAAAAGCTTGGCAGTTATTTTTCAAGAAGATCAAAGATCATTACGTTTTCTTCCCTTGCCGTGAGCCTTGTGATCGCAGCAGGATTGGACTTCATTAAAACCGGAATGCCGGCCTATGAGCTATACAGTTACAGCACCTTGTTTATTCTTGGTGGTGTGATAGGACTTACAGGAGTCATCCTGCTGTCTAAAACACCTGAACCTGCAATGGCTCCCCTGAAGATGAATGTAACGAGATCGTTCATTGAACCAATAAAGCAGAAGAACTACCGGAACCTCCTGATCTATCAGTCTGTCTGGACCTTTGCAACCAACCTGGCAGTGCCTTTCTATACGGTGTATCAGCTGACGTTGTTAAAGATCCCTGTATCCCTTGTGATTCTTTTCTCTATTGTAAATCAGCTCGCAGTGGCACTGTTTGTAAAGATCTGGGGGATGTACACAGACAAGTTCTCAAACAAAGCCATTCTGCAGATCTGCAGCCCGGTCTATCTTTTATGCATTCTTGGCTGGACATATACGAGCATGCCTGCGGCCCATCATCTTACATTAGCGATGGTAGCTTTATTGCAGTTTACAAGTGGCGCGGCATTCGCGGGAATCAATCTTGCACTGACAAACATTAGCATCAAGCTGGCTCCGAAAGAAAACACGGTGTCGTTCATATCAGCAAAATCAATGATCGTAGCGATGATTTCAGGACTCGCTCCAATTGTGGCTGGCAGCATGTCGAAGGTCACCGAATCAATGAATACGGGTATCCGGTTCAGTGTTGGGAATTACCATTTCAGCATGATCGAGATCCAGAACTGGGACATCTTTTTCATCCTTGCGGTAATCGCTGGTTCAGCTTCACTGCTGCTACTGAAGAACGTTTCAGAAGAAGGTGAAAAGTCACATAAGAAAGCATTAAAGAACCTCTACAGAAAAATGAGGTACGATGTGAATCCGAAAAAGAATGTGCGGACTGTGATACGAAAGCTTGAAGAACGCAAAATACGCCGCGCGGCCTGATCATCTCATATCCCTGAAATAAAGCACATGTGTTCCTTTTTCAGAAGAACGTGCGTTGCTAACCATTGAAGCTGCAACAGTATCTACGTGAATTGCTTTATACTTTTCAAGCGGACCAATGAATACCAGGTTCAACACTTTCATAACCATCTTTCCGATCATTTCACCTAAACGGAATTCTTTACGTGGACCGAGAAGCATGGAAGGACGATAGATATAAAGAGATTCGAATCCCAATGCACCGACAGCCTTTTCGACATCTCCTTTTGTTTTCAGGTAGAAGTTCGAAGAAGAAGAACTTGCACCAACAGAGCTCATTAAATGAAATGAATCTGCGCCATTCTCTTTACAGAATTTTGCGAACGACAAGACATATTCGTAATCAACTTTTCTGAAATTCTCTCTGCTCCCTGCCTTTTTGATCGTAGTTCCCAGCACACAGAAGCCGGCATGGATCTTACCACTTTTTGTTTTTTCGATCTGTTCAAATGAAGCGCTGATATGCTTCAGTTTCTCATCCTGGTCATCCACTGGCTTTCGGCCAACAAGGAAGATGCTGTCAACTGACTTTTCTTCTCTAAGCCTGTTGGTCAGAAAGGATCCTGTAAGTCCACTGTACCCTGCAATTGCTGCATTCATCGGTTCATTTGTTTTGGTAAATAAAGAAATATTCACATCCTTAGAAAGATGTAAGATGACATGTGAGAGAGATCATCGTTATACTTGCTTGCTGGCCGTACTTTTCCTTGGTATATTTGTTTAACCCTAATCACCATATATTAAACAATTCCCGTGCAGTCAACACGATATTCTATAAAAGACCTTGAAAAGCTCAGTGGAATCAAAGCACACACGATCCGCATCTGGGAACAAAGATACAAGTTACTGAAGCCCAGACGTACCTCAACCAACATCCGCTATTACACCGACCTCGATCTTCGGAAAATCTTGAATGTTTCATTGCTGCTTACCTCAGGGATGAAGATCTCTTCTGTTGCTTCATTAACCGATGCTTCCCTGCACAAGGAAGTTCAGGCGCTTCGCGGAACAGGCTATGAGCAGGCGTATGAGATCAATGAATTTATCGATGCCACACTGAGAATGAATGAAACTGATTTCGAAAAATGCTTTTCCAATTCAGTGCTTAAGCATGGTGTTAAAGAAACGATCACAGAGATCATCTATCCGTTCTTAAACAGGATCGGCTACATGTGGGGTACCGGCGACATGATCCCTGCCCAGGAACATTTCGCTTCACAGCTCATCAGACAAAAGCTCTTCACTGCATTGAACGGGAAGTCTGTCAATGATCGCTCATCACAGAGATTCATGCTGTTTCTTCCCGAACATGAACAACATGAGATTCCTCTTTTATTCTCTCAGTATATCCTCCGTGAAAAACGTATAAGTACCATCTACCTCGGGGCAAACATACCACGTGAAAACATCCTCACTGTTGCAAAATCATACAAGCCCACCCACCTGCTTACCTTTCTGATCACACGATCCGATCCTGCAGAATTCGTAAAATTCCTGTCATTCCTTAAACAACACTTTTCGGAAAAGCATATCCTCGTAGGAGGGGCCGCTGAATTACTCCATACACTTCCTAAAAGCCAGAAGATCACCTACCTGACCGATCCTGCTTCTCTCGTAAAAATAATCTGACCAGCAAATTCCGTTTTTTTTCAAGGGAATGAAACTTGCATACTAAGAATCTGTGATTACTTTTGTTTAATCTTTTTTCAATTTCGTTAAACAATGAAGAACATTTCCGTCATTGGTGCAGGTATCTCCGGTCTGGCCGCTTCAGCCATCCTCGCTGGTGAAGGTCATAACGTTACTGTCTTCGAAAAGAATGGTCAACCGGGAGGCAGGCTACGTACATTCAGTGAACGGGGATTTTCTTTTGACATGGGTCCGAGCTGGTACTGGATGCCGGATGTATTTGAGCGGTTCTACAACCTGTTTGGGAATACAGCTCCAGATTTCTATCATCTGAAAAAGCTTGAACCTTCATTCAGGATCTATTTTGACAATGAGCACCTCGATGTGCCTTCTACTCTCGAGGAGATCATTGCTTTGTTTGGACATATCGAGCCAGGGGCGGATGACAAGCTCAGAAATTTTCTAAAAGACGCTGAGTCAAAATACGTGATCGGAATGAAAGAGCTGGTTTACATGCCGGCATACTCGGTCTCTGAATATATAAAGCCTGAAATGATCAGTGCATTTACAAAGCTTTCATTGTTCACTTCGATGGGTTCCTACATCAGCAAGTCATTTAAGGATGTGAGGCTAAGAGCGATCCTTGAATTCCCGGTGCTGTTCCTGGGCGGGCTGCCTTCAAACACTCCAGCCTTGTACTCCATGATGAACCATGCCCAGCTCACTCTCGGAACATGGTATCCGAAGGGTGGAATGAGCAAAATCACAGAATCCCTCGTGAAGATCGCCAATGACCGTGGTGTGAAGATCCGTCTTAATGACAGCATTCGTGAAATACGTACTTCAAAAAGAAAGGTCAACACACTGGTGACTGACACTCATGAGATTGACACTGACCTTGTCATTGGATCATCTGATTACGCACATACGGAACAGCTTCTGGAGCCTGGCAACAGGAACTATTCCGACAAATACTGGAACACTAAAGTTTTTGCTCCTTCCTGCATGATCTATTATGTTGGTGTGTCAAAAAAGCTTGATCACCTTGTTCATCACAACCTGTTCTTTGATGCAGATTTCCGTAAGCACTCGATGGAGATCTATAAGCATCCGGCATGGCCAACTGATCCACAGTTTTATGTCTGCTGTCCTTCGAAAACCGATGATACCGTATCCCCTGAAGGAATGGAAAACCTGTTCATCCTGATCCCTGTTGCACCTGGCTTGCAGGACGATCCTGCTATAAGCGAGCAGTATTTTGAAATGATTATAGACAGAATTGAAAAGCGTACAGGGAAGTTCCGCGATTCCATAGTTGTTAAACGCAGCTATTCAGTGAGTGATTTCAGGAATGATTACAACGCCTACAAAGGCAACGCCTACGGACTCGCGAATACTTTAATGCAAACCGCTTTCATGAAACCATGTATGAGGAACAAAAAAGTTGATAACCTGTTTTACTGCGGCCACCTCACAGTCCCTGGACCAGGATTGCCTCCATCATTGATCTCCGGTGAGATCGCTGCAAGAGAAGCTTTAAAAATGTACGCGAGATGAAAGAGCTCTTTGATCAGGTTTCGGGCAAGACAAGCCATCTGACAACGCATGCTTACAGCACAAGCTTTTCCCTTGGAATCAGGTTCCTGGGCAAATCGATTCGTCAGCCACTTTATAACATCTACGGATTTGTAAGGTTTGCTGATGAGATCGTGGATTCATTCCAGGGATATGATCAGCATACTCTGTTCAATGAATTCAGGGAAGAAACTAAAAAAGCAATCAGTCGTGGCATCAGCCTTAATCCGGTTCTTAACAGCTTCCAGAAGGTTGTACATGAATACAGCATTCCCTTTGAGCTCATTGATAGCTTTCTCACCAGCATGGAAACTGATCTTGTACGTTCGGTTCATACAGAAGACAGCTACAATGAATACATTTTTGGATCTGCCGAAGTTGTCGGACTGATGTGTCTATGTGTATTCACGAAAGGAGACATGGAATTATATGAGGAGCTGAAGCCTTATGCAATGAAGCTCGGCAGTGCGTTCCAGAAAGTCAATTTCCTTCGGGATATTCAGTCTGACAGCACACTTCTTGGCCGTACATATTTTCCTGGTATTGATGTCTCAAGCATGTCAGAAGAAGTCAAGAAGAAGATTGAAACAGAGATCGAACAGGAGTTTGCCATTGCACTGAAAGGGATCAGAAAGCTGCCCGGTGATGCCGGAGCAGGTGTTTATCTTGCCTATGTATATTACAGAGCATTGTTCAGCAAGATCAAATCCAAACCAGCACATCGCATTACGCGTGAAAGGATCAGGATCCCAAATGAGAAGAAGCTCGCACTGATGGTGACATCCATGCTCAGATATAATCTCAGGGTATTATGAATGCGTTCATTCTTGCGTTTATCATTTTTATCAACCTGACTGACAGGTCAACGGAAGTCAGGAAAGCATTCTATATGGCCTCAGAAAGCAGCAAGGCAAACAACGAGTTCCGGAAGCTGCTTTCAGGCTTATCATCTGAAGATCCCCTGATCCTGGGATACAAAGGAATGTCTGAAATGCTGGTAGCTTATCATTCTTACAACCCTGTCACGAAATACCTGGCATTTGCAAGAGGTCGCGACATGCTTGAAGCAGCCATCATGAAAGATCCATTCAATATGGAATTACGTTTTCTCAGGTATAGCGTTCAGAAAAATGCGCCAGGTTTCCTGCTCTACAGCTCCAGTGTACTCAACGACAAAAAGCTGCTGGAAAGCGCGTTGAAAAGCAATGAGCTCGATGCCGACCTGCGATCCAGGATCCTTGAATTCTTTTCAAAAACAAACTAACATGATCTCCCTCCTGCTTTTTTTCTCCGCATTCTTCGCAATGGAAGCTGTTGCCTGGATGACACATAAATATGTCATGCACGGACTTCTGTGGAAAATTCACGAAGATCATCACAAGCCAGCGTCAAAGGTTGTACAGAAGAACGATCTCTTCTTCCTGGTTTTCGCATTGCCTGGTGTTGCACTGATCTATTCAGGAACAACCGGAAACCCTTACCATCTGGCTCTCGGAACAGGAATAACATTTTATGGCCTATGCTATTTTCTCATTCACGATCTTTTCATTCATCAGCGGTTAAAGTTCTTCAGGACAACAAAAAATCGATATCTTCTGGCATTGAGAAAAGCACACAAGGCACATCATAAACATCTTTCAAAAGAGGAAGGTGAATGTTTTGGAATGCTCCTGGTGCCATTAAAATTTTACAAGAATGCCTGAAAAGCTTACCTACCTGCTCGTTAATCTTTTGTCACTGCTGTTCCCTTTGATCTTTTCATTTCATCATAAATTCGGACTTCATGGAAAACAGCGTGCATTTTATATCTCCCTGCTAATACCGGCTGCATTCTTTATCCTCTGGGATATCTGGTTCACCTACCTGGGTGTATGGAGTTTCAATGCATCAAGAACGATCGGCATTGACTTGCTGGGACTGCCGGTTGAAGAATGGATGTTTTTCTTCTGCATACCCTATGCATGCGTCTTTACATACAATGTGATCTGTGAACATACTTCCTGGAATATCCCGCGGCATGTATCTGACAAGCTCATTCCTGCTTTGGTGATCCTCCTGACGATGACTGCCGTTTTCAACTATGAGCGCATTTACACTTCTTTGTCATTTATGCTTTGCGGCATCCTGTTGTTCTATTTCTATTATATCAGCAAAGCGATGTGGTTCGGCAAATTCCTGATCAGCTACCTTGTGCTTCTTATCCCGTTCTTCATTACCAACGGAGTGCTTACGGGTTCATTCATCAGCTCTCCGGTTGTGATCTATAATGATGCATATAATTTAAACATCAGACTTTTTACAATTCCTCTTGAAGATCTTCTCTATGGCTTCAGCATGATCCTGATGCCGGTTGCATTATTTGAATTCACGCTGAAAAAGAATGAAGCCGCCCATCCTGATCTTTCCTTTTAACCTCATGGCTCATTACCTGCGATGCATCGTACTTGCAGATGCATTCAGGGAACGATATTCCATTGTGTTTGCATCGGGTTCTTATGATGAACTGCTGAACAGGCACGGATACCAGACAGACCATGTTGAACACTTTGATGCAGAGCGTACTATCGAGCATGCACACCGGTTCGACTTTTCCTGGATGAATGAAGATGACATTGAGCGTGTCTTTCTTTCTCAGGTTTCATTGATCAAAAAATATCAGCCAGCGTTTGTCATTGGAGATACCTCACCAACGCTTAAGATAGCCGCTGAATTTACAGGTACTCCGTATATCGCCCTGATGAATGGATACATGTCATCCTGCTATGCATTCACACGAAAGCTCCCACCTGTACATCCAGCATACAAGTATCAACAGAAGCTTCCTGAACATGTATTCGACCCGGTGATATGGTTTGCAGAGAAGATCGCGTTTCGCATGGTGCACAAGCCTTTCAGAAGGATCAGAAAAAAATACAAACTTCATTCTATCGCTTCCTACTTAAAGGAAAATGAAGGTGACCAGACCATCATCTGCGACAGCACAAACCTGTTTCCGCTTCACAAAATTCCAGAAAGCTTTCACCTTGCAGGCCCACTGATCTATGAAGGTGGCCAGGAATTAGGAGACGTTCCTGATGACAAACCTGTGATCTATGTCAGCATGGGAAGCTCAGGCAACTGGAATAACGTGCGTTTTCTGAATGATCAATTATTCTCTTCTTTCACGATCATTACAGCTGGCGATCATCAAAGAATCCTGGATAAGGATCATATCATTCCGTCATCATTTATCAATCCTTCATCAATCCTTAAAAAAGCGTCCCTGGTAATTTGTCATGGCGGCAACGGCACGATCTACCAGGCTTTAAAATATGATGTTCCTGTCCTGGTCTCACCATCCTATTTTGAACAATATTATAACCTGCATGCGATCGAAAGAACCGGCAGCGGAGAATTGCTGAATGCCTCATCTCCCCGATCAGCGTACGAACAGGCTTGCAAATGGATCAAAGAAAAAAATAGTGGCTACCGGACTAAGTCAGCGATCAGGGATGATATTCGATCTGCAGCAGTTAACCTGAAAGATGCTGTAGAAAATATTTCGATGCATCATTCTCATAATAACATACGCTAGCCTACATTTGAAATTCAAATTCAACTATGGGCAGAAGAGACGACTTCATACAGGAAGTAAACAGCAACTATACATTCAGGGGAGCATCCATTACACTGGGAGCGGCAATGCTTGACAGAGAGCCTGTGCAGGGAACATTCACGAAGATCCCTGTGAAGACATTGAACAGGCATGGACTTATCGCGGGTGCAACAGGAACCGGGAAAACCAAAACGCTGCAGCTTATCGCGGAAGGCCTTTCCTCACAAAGCATTCCTGTACTGATGATGGATATTAAGGGAGACCTGAGTGGAATTGCCAGACCAGGGAAGGAGGATCAAAACATCTCATCTCGTCATGAAAAGATCGGCATTCCATACGGTCCCAGGCAATTTCCAGTGGAGCTGCTTACCATTTCGAATGATAAAGGTGTGAGGATGCGTGCAACCGTGCTGGAATTTGGTCCGGTCCTCTTCTCGAGGATCCTTGATCTTAACGATACACAGCAGGGAGTTGTGTCCATGGTATTTAAATACAGCGATGACAACAGGCTTCCACTGGTGAGCCTGAAGGACTTCAAAAAAGTGATGCAATTCCTTGCCAATGAAGGAAAAAAAGAAATTGAAGCAGACTATGGCAGGATCTCAACCGCAAGCACGGGAACAATACTCAGGAAGATCATCGAGCTCGAACAGCAGGGAGCTGAACTGTTTTTTGGAGAGCCTTCTTTTGACGTTGATGATCTGTTAAGGGTTGATGAATCAGGGAAAGGATATATTTCGATTATAAGACTTACAGATCTTCAGGACAAGCCCAAGCTTTTCTCCACCTTCATGCTTTCTCTTCTCGCGGAGATCTATTCAACATTCCCTGAAGAAGGTGACCTTGAACAGCCCAAGCTGGTGATCTTTATCGACGAGGCCCATCTGATCTTTGATGACGCATCCGGTGCATTGGTTGACCAGATTGAAACGATGATCAAACTGATCAGGTCAAAGGGAGTAGGGATCATTTTCTGCACCCAGAACCCGACCGACATTCCTGCTTCCGTTCTTAGCCAGCTCGGCATGAAAGTGCAGCATGCCCTGAGAGCATTCACTGCTGTTGACAGAAAGGCGATCAAACAGATCTCGGAGAATTACCCTATCACAAACTTTTATCAGACTGACGAGCTCCTCACATCACTTGGAATCGGAGAAGCAGCCGTGACGGTGCTGAATGAGAAAGGAGTACCAACAACCCTTGCAGCAACATTGCTTTGCGCTCCGGCCTCACGAATGAACATCCTAACACCTGATGAATTAAATGAAACGCTGAAAGCTTCTTCGTTAGCAAAGAAATATGAGCAGGATATCGATCCGGAAAGCGCACATGAAATTCTAAGCAAGCGCCTGAACAACGCCTCATCCGAACAAGCTTCAGAAAAGCCTGCAGGTAAATCCGCGCAATCAGAGAAGCAGGAAAGCTCCTCCATGGAGAAAATGCTGAACAATCCGATGACACGACAGATCGGGAACACGATCGTAAGAGAACTTACACGCGGATTACTTGGTGTACTGGGATTACGAAGCTCCGGAAGACGAAGGACGAAAGGTTGGTTTTAAAGAATTAAAAAAGCCCTGCCAGAATGCTGACAGGGCTTTTTTGATTGGATAATTCCTGTATTATTTAATCACCGAGAATTTACCTGTGTTGATCATGGTACCTTCTTTACCTGAAATGGTGTAGATATACATTCCTGCTGATAAAGCCTGGATATCCACTCTGTTCATACCATTTGAAAGCACTTCTGATTTTACAAGATTTCCTGCAACATCATACACAGTAAGAAGATCGTTGGATGCTCCCGAATAATTAACCTGGATAAATCCAGTTGCCGGGTTAGGATAGAATCCTGCCTCTTTCAGCTGAACTGAAGAAACAGAAAGTGGCTCCGCAAGAAGGAAGGTAGCGCTCTTACCATCTACCCTGTTGCTGTCGATCTTAACAAGTGTATATCCGACATTGTTAGCATACCATGAATAAGAAAACGTTGTGTCTTTTGTTTCCTGAGCAAAGCTCCAGCCTGCAGGAGGGAAAGGTCCTGTTGAATGCAGGAATACTGAATCGACTGTGTACTTTGTCTCTGCAAGCCTGATTGTATTATACATGCCCATGGAGATGGTCACAGTGCCATACGCATCATAATTTCCTGACTTGATGGTTGTGCTCTTGATCCTTATTGAATCATATCCAGGGAATGCTGCATAAGGAATGTCAGTCTTGTAGCTGAATGTGTTATTGAACGTAGTACCATAGGTAGCTGAAAGCGGTGTAAGCACTTCGTTTGGGGTGTAATCAACCAATACGCCCTGACCAGCAGCACCGTCAATCTGGAAAGATGAAGCGGAACTGTTCAGATAGTAATAAAAATCTCCGTTTGTTCCATGGCTGTATCCTGCCAGGTTTGATCCCGGAAAGCTGCTTGCATAAGGAGTTGCAGAAGGTGCTACCACGTCGATCGTGTCTTTTTGATCCGCAGTAAGTGAGGTGAAATTCCATGTTCTGTTTGCACCGGCAGTACCGGCCACAGCAGTCACTGAAGTGTCTGTTCCCTGGATCACTGTTTTGCCAACAGTAACAAAATCAGCCTGTGTAAGGGTGATCTGCGCATTTGCAGCTGCAGACACACATAGAATTGATGAAAGAAGTAAAGTTTTTTTCATAGTTTGGTTTTATTGCACCGCAAACATACTAAAAGAGTATGGTGCGAGTCAAGTTTATCAAAAGATATACAAGCTGTTAGCGCTTTTTAACACATTCATTCCGTCTCAACGTTCTACTTCCATGAAAACAGCGATCTTCTGGTTTCGCCGCGACCTTCGCCTTGCCGATAACCATGGACTTTACAGGGCCCTGAATGATAATGCGCATGTCCTGCCATTATTTATTTTCGACACGAACATCCTGGATCAGCTGGAAGATAAAAATGACCGTCGTGTTGACTTTATCAATCAAGTCATAAATTCTTTGAATGAACAATTAAAACCATTCGGTTCAGGTATCAGATGCGAATATGGTGACCCTGTTCAAATATTGGAAAAACTGATTACAGAGCTTGAAATTACAGCAGTATATACCAACAACGATTATGAACCTTATGCCCGGAAACGTGATGGTGATGTAACCAGGCTTCTCAGTATGAAAGGCATCCCGTTTCACAGCTTCAGTGACCAGGTCATTTTTGAAAAAGATGAGATCCTGAAGAACGATGGAAGTCCGTTCAGAATGTTCACACCATACTACCGGAGATGGATCACTGCACTGACGAATGACCATTTATCACCCTTCCCCTCGCTCAACCTGCTGCACAAGCTCGTATCTTCTGAAACACAGATTCCTTCGCCTGAAAGCATTGGTTTTCGGAAGACATCAATTGCATTTGAACCTGTCGATTTTAGCGGTCTTGCCATAAGCGACTACGACAAGTACAGGGACAAACCATCATTCCAGACCACCAGGATAGGCATACATCTTCGTTTTGGAACAGTATCTATTCGTGAAGCCTTCAGGCATGCTGAGAAAAATGAGACCTGGAAAAAGGAACTTGTATGGAGGGAATTCTTTATGATGATCCTCTGGCAGTTTCCTCATGTTGTAAATGAAGCGTTCAATAAGAGATTCCGATCGATCCGCTGGGAAAACAGAGAGGATGATTTCGAACGATGGAAATCAGGTAACACGGGATATCCTCTGGTGGATGCAGGGATGCGCGAACTTGCAGCGACAGGGCACATGCACAACCGGGTACGCATGATCGCCGCGTCTTTTCTTTGCAAGCATCTTCTAGTTGATTACCGCCTCGGTGAATCATGGTTTGCAGCAAAGCTTGATGATTTCGAACTGGCTTCCAATAATGGGAACTGGCAATGGGTAGCAGGTACCGGTGTCGATGCAGCTCCTTACTTCCGCATTTTCAACCCCGAAGAACAGCGGAAAAAAGTTGATCCGGATAATCAATACATTTTAAAATGGATCCCTGAATATGGAACATCGCATTACCCTCCCAAAATGATCGAACATGCCTTCGCACGCAACAGGGCCATCTCACGTTATAAAGAAGCCATCGGACTTATCTAAATCCTTTACTAATTTTACATCATGCGTTCCTGGTTATTTCTGTTGATCATTTTTCTTTGTTCTTTTCAGCAGGCTCCCCTGGAATCACTTTCTTTTCCTTCATACAATTCAAAAGCATTTTCCCTGAAAGACCTGGGAACTAAAAAAGCCATCGCCTTTGTTTTTCTTATGCCAGACTGCCCGTTCTGCCAGCGTTACACAAAGACATTAAATCAACTCCATAAAGACTATTCAGCAAAAGGCATTCAGCTTGAAGGTGTGATCACAGGAGATCTCTATACAGATTCAGAGGTGCGTGATTTTATTAAAGAATACAAGATTTCATTTCCTGTACTTCATGATCAGAATAAAAAGCTTGCCCGTTACTTCCGTGTGGATGTATCACCATCGGTCGCAGTGAGTGACATGAAAGGCAAGTTGCTTTATAAGGGGCTCATCGACAACTGGCCAGTAACACCAGGAAAGACAAGACAGTTCATCACATCGAATTATCTGAAAGATGTGTTTGACCAGGTCGTAACGGATCGTCCTGTCACGATTAAGAATACAGAAGCAGTGGGATGTATCTTGGAATAATGATGAAGCATTATTATTTATTTTTTATTTCAGCAGTATTCGCATGGCTTGTATTGGAATCGTGCAGTCAGAAAAAGCAGGTTCCTGTTTTCACTAAAGACATTGCACCCATCGTATTCAGGAACTGCTCGCCTTGTCATCGGCCTGGAGAAGCAGGCTCCTTTTCACTTCTCTCCTACCAGGATGTTAAAAAGAAAGCGAAGATGTTTGCCTTCGTCACGCGTGAGCGTATCATGCCTCCATGGCCCGCAGATCCGGGTTATTCAACGTTCCTTCATCAGAAAAGCCTTTCAGCTGAACAGATTGATCTTATCCAGGAATGGGTTGAGGCAGGCTGTCCCGAAGGTGAAGCAAAGGACCTCCCTCCTGTTCCTGATTTTGACTTTGAGAAAAGCCAGGATAAGCCTGACCTGATCGTTCGGATGAAAGACAAGGTTAAGATCGAAGGAAACAACAGGGATCATTTTTTTGTCATGAAGCTTCCGATCGAGATACCCAGGGATACCTTTGTTTCGAGGATCGAATTTGTACCAGGCAACAGAAAGCTTATTCATCACATGAATGGTCACCTCCTCCTCTATAAAGCGAACAGTAAAAGGGATCTCAATGAAGGAGACTGGATCGTTGCACAGGATTCATTCGATGCAGGGACCATCCATGAAAAGCTGAAGCTTACACAGGATGATGGATCCTATCCACTGCTCATCCCTTCCGTTTCAAATTATCTTCCAGGGACTTCTCCCATATCATATCCCCCCGGAATCGGTGGTTACAGGCTTACCAGGAATTCAGCACTGTACCTGAATGATGTACACTATGGCGGAACACCGATTGACCAGGAAGACAGTTCCTACTTCAAAATTTTCTTCACTGACAAACCACCAAAGCGGCCGTTACAGGAATTCCAGATGGGAACACTGGGGATTTCGAAAATCGTTCCTCCGCTCGTCATTCCACCTGACTCTGTAAAGAAGTTCCGCACAGATCTTAAAGTGAACCAGGATATTTCAATTTTGACGATTGTTCCGCATATGCACATGATCGGAGCTTCCTACCTTGCCTATGTGCTCAAGCCGGATGGTGATACGATCCCTTTGATTCGAATTAATAAATGGGATTTCAACTGGCAATACTTCTATACATTTCCAAAGATGGTGAAGGTGCCCAAAGGCTCGATCATTCATGCTGAAGCTATTTTCGATAACCGATCAGAAAACCCGAACAATCCATTCAGTCCGCCAAGACTTTTAAGTGACAAGACCGGCAGCATGCGAACGACCGATGAAATGTTCCAGCTGATCGTTACTTACCTGCCATACCAGCCTGGCGATGAGAACATCGAATTAAAAACTGCTCAGTGAAGCTTTCTGCGGATGTCCTGCATGATCAGCCTGACCGCACCTGAATTTGACATCATGAACTGCTGCATTTTTTCTGATAGCTTTTTCATTCGTGTATTGTCAGCATACAACTGATCAACAACCTGCATCATCTGCGTAGAAGAATGGATCTCGAAGCCAAGTCCATTTTCCTTTAAAAGCTGGATCTCTCTGAACTTCCTGTTTTCAGGGCCAAAGAGCACCGGAATGTTGTATGCGGAAGGCTCGAGGACATTGTGCACGGCTTTTCCAAAACCTCCGCCCACATAGGCAATCCAGGCATACCGATACAAGGAAGAAAGCATTCCAATATTGTCTATGATCAGCACATCACTTCCGAAAATGATACCGGAAGAGAATCTCACAGAGCCTTTGAATTTCTGCTGAATTCTTTCAATTACAGGTTCATCAATATGATGCGGCGCAATGATCAGCTTATAACGTTTATTCTCTGACGATGCCTGAGCGAGAAAGTCTTTCAGGAGATCTTCATCCGGTTCCCAGGTACTTCCCGCTACAATGACCACTGACCCCTCCGCGAATTCTTTTGCGAGTGGAATTTCATTGCTTTTTGACGCGATCTCCAGCACCCTGTCGAAACGTGTATCACCAGAAATTGTGGTATTCGAAAAGCCTTGTTCATTTAACAGCATCGCTGATTGTTTATCCTGCAAGTGAAAATGAGTGAATGACTTCATCACTGGCAACAATAATTTTCCAGGCCACTTAAATAAAAAATGATTGTTCCTGAAAAGCCCGCAGACAAGGTAAAGCGGAATGCCTCTCTTTCCTGTTTCCTGAATGAAGTTCAGCCAGAATTCATACTTCACGAATATGGCAACATCGGGCTTTATAAGATCAAGAAACTTTTTCGCATTGCTTTTATAATCGATCGGCAGGTAAGTGACAAGATCGGCACCCTGGTAATTGCTTCTGATCTTGTATCCTGATGGAGAGAAAAAGCTTAACACGATGGTTGCATGTTCTTCCTGCTTCAGTAGTTCAATAAGAGGACGGGCCTGTTCAAATTCACCCAGTGATGCGCAGTGTATCCAGACTGTCTTACCACTTACCGGCTTAAAAGATGAAAGCTTTTTAAAGAGGTCCTTTCTTCCAGAGATCCAGTTAGCAGCCGACCGGTTGAAAGGACTGGCCAGGTAAATTAAAAGATGATAGAGTCTGACGCCAAGGCTGTAAAGAGTCAGCATCAATAGTAATAATATTCGTTAGGTACTTTTTTGTAGAAAGGAATAACGACACCGATCCTGAACCCTGCAAGCACATCCTTTCGAACCTTGGTATCAATTGCCATAAGATCATAGTTATATCCGCGCCTGTTCTTTGTTTCAGCATAATACAATTCACCTACAGCGAAAAAGTTCACATGACGGGTGTTTCCAAGAAAGAAGTAACCCGCTGAAAGCATTCCGCAGGGACCATTGGAAAGGCGGTCGTAACCCCGAATATAAAGGCTGTTGATCTGAGGGGCACGTTCAGAAATATCTTCGATCCTGATCTTATGCTGAAGAAGTCCGAAGCCACCAGCGACCAGGATCCCTGAATTTTCATTGGGCCATACCGGAAACACTTTTCCGAATCGGGCCATCACAGACCATCCACGTTCAAAAAATTTGATGACGGCAGGATAGCCATCGGTGGAGATCAGGAAATTCGCGGACGTCGTAATGCTATCGAGGATCCCGTTCTCACGGACATCTTTTCCAAAGATGAATCTGCCATCAATACCGAAGAGCCAGTTCTTTTTTGTTTTATAGAGAAGATCACACCCTATGCTTGAGTTGTAACCGAACCTGGTTTCCATGTCTTTGTACGGGAGCTGGAAGCCGTAAGAAAGACCGATCAATGGGGTTGCAACAGCGCTGTCTTTAACGCTTACCTGGGCAAACAAACTCGTGACAGAAAAAACAAAAAGCACCAGAAATGCTGATACGGAAGCCGGCATAGGGCAAATATAGTAATTATGGCCGGTACCCCCTGTAAAATTAAGGGTTTGCCCAAAATTCCATATATTCGCACTTTACCCCAAAATATGAGCACAGAAACAATTAAAAAGATCCATATGGTGGATCTGGTAAGTCAATATCAAAAGATAAAAACTGAAGTTGATGCAGCAATCCAGAATGTGCTCAACACAGCGGCCTTTATCAATGGGCCTGAGGTAAAGTCTTTTCAGTCAGAATTAGAGAAATACCTTGATTCACCTTTCGTCATTCCTTGTGCAAATGGAACTGACGCACTCCAGGTTGCAATGATGGCACTTGGATTGAAGCCTGGTGATGAGGTGATAACTGCTAACTTCACGTATGTCGCGACTGCCGAGGTAATCGCGCTACTAGGTCTTAAGCCTGTTCTTGTAGATGTAAATCCAGATACATTTACGATCGATCCGGCTGCAGTCGAAAGAGCAGTCACATCAAAAACAAAAGCCATTGTTCCTGTGCATCTTTTCGGACAGTGTGCAGACATGGATGCCATGATGGCGATCGCGAAAAAGCATAATCTCTACGTGATTGAAGATACAGCCCAGGCAATAGGTGCTGACTACACCTCCGCTGACGGTACAACAAAAAAGGCAGGTACGATTGGTACGATCGGATGCACATCCTTCTTCCCTTCGAAGAACCTGGGATGCTTCGGTGACGGAGGAGCGATCTTCACCAATGACCCGGAGCTGGCAAAGAAGATCCGAATGATCTGTAATCATGGACAGTCTGTTCAGTACTATCATGATTCAATCGGTGTTAACTCAAGGCTTGACTCCATCCAGGCTGCTGTGCTTCGCATCAAGCTTCGCCATCTGGATGAATATGCCGCTGCAAGAAACCAGGCAGCTGCCTATTATGACAATGCATTCAGAGATCTGAAAGGTGTAAGAATACCTTCACGCGCTGGTAATTCGACGCATGTGTTTCACCAGTACACACTGGTTCTTGAAACAGCAGATAGAAACAAGCTGCGTCAGTTCCTTGAATCAAGAGAAATTCCTTCCATGGTATATTACCCGGTACCTCTGCATCTTCAGAAGGCTTATCCAAACCCGGATTACAGAGAAGGTGATTTCCCTGTTACAGAAATGCTTTGCCGTTCTGTGATATCATTGCCAATGCACACTGAACTTTCAAAAGAAACACTTGAATACATAACGAACTCAGTAAAAGAATTTATCCAAACGTCTAAATAAACAGGAGATGAATATAGCAGTAGTTGGAACCGGATATGTTGGATTAGTGACAGGCACATGCCTCGCTGAAACAGGAAATACAGTGATATGTGTTGACATCAATGAAGAAAAGGTTGAGATGCTTAGAGCAGGAAAAATTCCGATCTATGAGCCACAGCTGGATGTCCTTTTTGAAAGAAATATCAAGGAAGAACGTCTGTTCTTTACTACCAATCTTCCTGAAGCAGTTGATCATGCTGACGTAATCTATCTGGCATTACCTACACCTCCGGGAGAAGATGGCTCTGCTGACCTTTCATACATACTAGCTGTTGCTGAAGAGCTGGGCAGGCTACTGAAGAAATACACCATAGTTGTTGACAAAAGCACCGTGCCGGTAGGAACATCCGAACTGGTGAGATCCAAGATCGCTGAAAACAGCCAGGTCGAATTTGATGTCGCTTCAAATCCTGAGTTCCTTAGAGAAGGATTTGCTGTTGAAGATTTTTTAAAGCCAGACAGGGTCGTGATAGGATCAAGCTCAAAGAAAGCGAAGGAAGTCCTTGAAACCCTTTACAAACCTTATGTACGTTCAGGAAATCCGATCCTGTTCATGGATGAGCGTTCTGCCGAGCTGACCAAGTATGCTGCAAATGCATTCCTTGCAACCAAGATCACCTTTATGAACGAGATCGCGAATCTTTGTGAGAAGGTAGGAGCTGATGTTGACCAGGTTCGTATTGGTATCGGATCCGATGAACGTATCGGAAAACGTTTTCTTTTTCCGGGCATCGGTTACGGTGGAAGCTGCTTTCCAAAAGATGTTCTCGCATTGTCAAAAACATCAAAAGACAACGGATACGATTTCAAGATCCTTAACTCTGTAATGGAAGTGAATGAGCTTCAGAAAAGAACGCTGGTTAAAAGAGTGCGGGAATATTTCGGTTCACTTGCAAACAAAAAGATCGCGATATGGGGACTGGCATTTAAACCAGACACTGATGATATCCGAGAAGCTCCGGCTTTGTCGATCATTTCAGAACTTCTGGCAGAAGGCGCACAGATCACCGTGTTTGATCCGGAAGCCATGAACAACACACGTAAAGTTTTCGGTGACAAGCTCATCTATTCACCTGATCAATATTCAGGACTTGCCAATGCAGATGCGTTACTGATCGCCACTGAATGGAGAGAATTCAGAACACCTGATTTCAATAAAATGATCATGCTGCTGAAGCATAAAGTCATCTTTGACGGAAGGAATCTTTACAGCAACGAACAGATGAAGAAGCTTGGCTTCTATTACACTTCGATAGGAAGAGAAACAGTTCAAACCAAAGTAGCAGCGATATGAGCAAAAAGGAACGTGTTCTTATCACAGGAGCCGCAGGATTTCTCGGTTCACACCTGTGCGACAGATTCATTAAAGAAGGATACCACGTGATCGGTATGGACAACCTGATCACTGGTGACCTGAAGAACATCGAGCACCTGTTCAAGCTTGAGCAGTTCGAGTTCTACAATCATGATGTCAGCAAATTTGTTCACGTTCCCGGCGATCTGAAATATATACTTCATTTCGCATCACCGGCCAGCCCGATCGATTACCTGAAGATCCCCATTCAAACATTGAAAGTGGGATCTCTTGGAATTCACAACTTACTGGGTCTTGCGAAATCAAAGAATGCAAGGATCCTCATTGCTTCAACATCTGAAGTGTATGGTGATCCGCTTGTGCATCCTCAGAATGAAGACTACTGGGGCAATGTAAATCCGATCGGCCCCCGTGGTGTTTACGATGAAGCCAAGCGCTTCCAGGAAGCCATCACCATGGCATATCATACCTACCATAAGCTTGAGACACGCATTGTGCGCATCTTCAATACCTATGGTCCGCGCATGCGACTGAATGACGGCCGTGTGTTACCTGCATTTATCGGACAGGCATTGAGAGGTGAAGACTTAACCGTATTCGGAGATGGATCACAAACCCGTTCATTCTGCTATGTTGATGATCTTGTAGAAGGCATATACAGGTTGCTGCTGAGCGATTACCCTTACCCTGTGAACGTAGGAAATCCGGCAGAGATCACCATTCGTGAATTTGCGGAAGAGATCCTTAAGCTTACAGGTGCTGATCAGAAGATCATCTCTAAACCTCTCCCTCAGGATGATCCGAAACAACGTCAGCCCGATATTACACGTGCACGTTCGATCCTCGGATGGGAACCGAAAGTGAGCCGTCAGGAAGGCCTGAAGATCACATATGATTACTTCAGAAGCCTTACAACCGAAGAGCTATTCAAAACAGAACACAGACAGTTTAATAAATCAGTTCAAGTATAATGAGTGAATTTTATTCGCACCCTACGGCAGTCATTGATGAAGGCTGTGAGATAGGAAGCGGTACCAGGATCTGGCATTTTTCCCACATCATGCCAGGTTGCAAAATCGGCCAGAATTGTAACATCGGCCAGAATGTCGTCATCTCTCCGGAAGTTGTTCTCGGAAGGAATGTAAAAGTTCAGAATAATGTCTCCATCTACACCGGTGTGACTTGTGATGATGATGTATTCCTTGGCCCTTCAATGGTTTTCACAAATGTGATCAATCCGAGAAGCGCTGTGAACAGGAAAAATCAATATGCGAAAACCCACGTCGGGAAAGGCGCAAGCATCGGTGCAAACGCAACCATCGTATGCGGACATGATATCGGAGAATTCGCGTTCATCGGTGCAGGTGCTGTGGTCACCAAAACTGTTCCTGCCTATGCGCTCGTGATCGGTAATCCTGCAAGACAGTCGGGATGGATGAGCGAATATGGACATAAGCTGCAGTTCAATGAAGAAGGCACAGCAATTTGCCCAGAATCAAATGAAGTTTACAACCTCAAAAACGGGATCGTATCGAAAGCGGTCCCAGCGGCTAAAAGTTTATAGTTTTGCCGTATAATTTTTTCTATGGACAATAATAAGATAAGATTTGCTGTCGTAGGTAGCGGCCATATCGGGAAGAGGCATGCAGAGATGATTCGTCGTAATCCTTCCGCAGAACTCGCAGCAATGTGTGATATACAGCCAAAAGAAAAGCTTGGCCTGGAGGAGCTTGAAGTTCCTTTTTTCAATTCAATCGAACAGCTTCTTGCATCAGATGTTTCCTTTGATGTTGTGAGCATCGCCACTCCAAACGGTGTGCATGCACAGAATGCCCTTTCTGCTCTTGATGCCAGCAAGCATGTGGTGATCGAAAAGCCTATGGGGCTTCGTGTGGAAGATTGCGAAAAGATCATCTTCAAAGCGCTTCAGAAACACAAGAATGTTTTTTGTGTGATGCAGAACAGGTACTCACCTCCTTCGGTATGGATCAAGGAATTGATCGAACAGAAACGCCTCGGCGAGATCTTCATGGTCCAGCTGAATTGTTACTGGAACAGGGATGACCGTTATTACAAAAAAGGGAACTGGAAAGGTACAGCAGACCTTGACGGCGGAACATTGTTCACACAGTTCTCTCACTTCATCGATATCATGTACTGGCTATTCGGTGACATCAAGGATATCCAGGCGAAATTCGCAGACTTTACACACAAGCATTCAACTGATTTTGAAGACTCAGGTGTTGTGAGCTTTAATTTCCTGAACGGAGGAATGGGATGCATCAATTACTCTACCTCTGTGTGGGATACCAACCTGGAAAGCAGCATAACGATCATTGGAGAAAAAGGGAGTGTGAAGATCGGCGGACAATACATGAACCAGGTGGAATACTGCCACATCAAAGATTACCAGATGCCTGAGCTGCCGGAAGCCAGTCCTGCCAACGATTACGGACATTATAAAGGTTCCGCGGCGAACCATCATTTCATTATAGAAAATGTGGTAGATACCTTACAGGGTAAAACCACCATCACCACGAATGCGCTTGAAGGGTTGAAGGTGGTTGATATCATTCAGCGTATCTACGCTCTAAAGAACTAATATGATCAACGAGTTACTTCAGAAAAAGAAAAAGCTGGCAGTTATTGGTCTGGGCTATGTTGGCCTTCCCATCGCGCTCGAGTTCGCCAGAAAATTAAAAGTGATCGGATTCGACATCAATTCAAAAAGAGTTGACATGATGAAGAACAACATCGATCCAAGTGAAGAGCTTCCTCCCTCAGCATTTGAAGGTTGCGACATCACCTTCACCGATTCGATCGATGTACTGAAAGAAGCGAACTTTTTCATCATCGCGGTTCCTACACCGATCGATGAGCATAACCTGCCTGACCTGAAGCCTCTGATTGGCGCATCAACAACGGTGGGTAAAGCGCTGAAAAAAGGAGATTATGTTGTATATGAATCCACTGTATATCCAGGATGTACAGAGGAAGACTGCATTCCTGTTCTTGAGAAAATTTCAGGGCTAAAATTCAAAACCGATTTCAAGGTGGGCTATTCTCCTGAAAGGATCAACCCGGGTGATAAGGAACATACCATCACCAAGATCCTGAAGGTTGTTTCAGGATGTGATGAAGAATCCCTGGAAGTGATCGCTGATGCATACAAGATCATCGTGGAGCCTGGTGTACATAAAGCATCATCCATCAAGGTTGCTGAAGCTGCCAAGATTATCGAGAACACACAGCGTGATGTCAACATCGCCTTGATGAACGAGCTTTCCATCATTTTTTCGCGCCTGAAGATTAACACCTACGAAGTGCTTGAGGCTGCAGGGACAAAATGGAACTTCCTGAAATTTTCACCAGGTCTTGTAGGCGGGCACTGCATCGGTGTAGATCCATACTACCTCACATACAAAGCTGAAGCTGTCGGATACCATGCAAGGATCATCAACTCCGGAAGGTATGTCAATGACTCCATGGGTTTTTACATAGCGAAGAACACAGTCAAGAAGATCATTCCATCAGGACTGAATCTGTCGGAAGCTGTCGTGCTGGTCATGGGAGCCACTTTCAAAGAAAATGTATCCGACATCAGGAATTCAAAAGTTGCTGATGTGGTTAAAGAACTGCGTTCATTTTCTGTAAAAGTGGAGATCGCGGATCCTTATGCGAGTTCAGATGAGCTCATGCATGAATATGGTTTCGGATTAACGGAGAATATTGGTAAGAACTACGCAGCAGTTATTGTCGCGGTGAACCATAAGGAGTACCTCGGTTATGACGAAGCATTTTTTAAATCCATACTTTCTCCAAAGGGCATCCTGGTTGATGTAAAAGGGATCTATAGAAATAAGGTTAAAAACATTCCTTACTGGTCCTTGTAACATGAAAAAGATCCTCGTAACCGGCGGAACCGGATATATCGGCTCACACACTGCTGTTGAGCTCATTCAGAAAGGCTACCAGGTTGTTATCATTGACAACCTCAGCAACTCAAGAGAAAGCGTTGTTGACTCGATTGAAAAGATCACAGGTGTCCGGCCACAGTTCTTCAAAGCGGATCTTACAAATGAAGAAGAAACACGGAAAGCCTTCGGGGATTCCGGTAAAATAGATGCAGTCATTCATTTTGCTGCTTTCAAAGCTGTTGGTGAATCTGTTGCAGACCCACTGCTATACTACAAAAACAACCTTTTCTCTCTCGTCAATGTGCTGCGCCAGATGGAAGAGAAAAAGATCAGTCATTTCGTTTTCAGTTCATCCTGCACGGTTTACGGGCAGCCTGAGAACCTTCCGGTAACGGAGCATTCAGAGCTAAGTCCTCCTCAATCGCCATACGGTAACACGAAAAAAATCTCTGAAGAGATCATTCTGGATGCAACTAAAAAAGGCGCGGTGAAAGCGATTGCATTGAGGTATTTCAACCCGATCGGCGCACATGCTTCAGGGTTGATCGGAGAATTACCTAATGGAACACCGAATAACCTGGTTCCATTTATTACCCAGACTGCCGCGGGATTACGCGAAAAACTCAGGGTGTTTGGTGATGATTACAACACAAGTGACGGAACCTGTGTAAGAGATTATATACATGTCGTGGATCTTTCAAAAGCGCATGTCACAGCGATTGAACGACTGATCAATAACCAGAACAAAGAAGCATATGAAATTTTCAACCTGGGTACCGGCAGAGGAAACTCAGTGATGGAAGTGATCAATACGTTTATAAAATCAACCGGTGTAAAGCTGAATTATGAGATCGCACCTCGTCGCCCGGGTGATGTAGAAAAGATCTGGTCTGATACCAGGTACGCAAATGAAGAGCTTGGCTGGAAGGCTGAACATTCACTTGAAGAATCCCTGAAATCCGCCTGGAACTGGGAGCTTTGCCTAAAAAAAATGCAGAAATGAAAAAAGTCCTGATCACAGGAGGTGCCGGATTCATTGGATCCCATGTCGTACGCCTTTTTGTAAACAAATACCCGGAATATCATATCGTAAACCTCGATAACCTTACCTATGCCGGCAACCTGGCAAACCTGAAGGATATTGAGGATAAGCCAAACTATTCCTTCGTTAAAGGAGACATCGCTGACCAGGAATTTGTTCAGAAGCTTTTTAAAGAGCACCAGTTTCTTGCTGTTGTACACCTCGCTGCGGAATCTCATGTTGACAGATCGATCAGTGATCCCATGTCATTCATCACAACCAATGTAGTTGGAACAGTTTCACTTCTGAATGCAGCACGCGACCTTTGGAAAGGACAGGATGGATCAAGGATCTTTTATCATATCTCGACAGATGAAGTGTACGGATCACTTGGTGAAACCGGGTACTTCACAGAAGAGACATCCTATGACCCGAGAAGTCCTTACTCTGCTTCCAAAGCCAGTTCTGATCATTTCGTCCGTGCGTACCATCACACTTACGGACTGCCAGTGGTCATCTCAAACTGCTCCAACAACTATGGTCCGTTTCACTTTCCGGAAAAGCTTATCCCTCTTGCAATACATAACATCAAGAACAACAAGCCTGTCCCGGTTTACGGCAAAGGCGACAACATCCGCGACTGGCTGTATGTAGAAGATCATGCACGCGCAATCGATCTGATCATGCATAAAGGTGAGATAGGCGAAACTTATAACATCGGAAGCAATAACGAATGGAAGAACATTGACCTGATCATGCTTCTTTGCAGCATCATGGATAAAAAGCTTGGACGTGCTGAAGGAGAATCTGCAAAGCTTATCACCTATGTGAAAGACAGACCAGGACACGATCAGCGATATGCCATCGATTTCAGCAAGCTAAAAAACAACCTTGGCTGGACACCTCAGGTAAAGTTCCCTGAAGGTCTTGAAAGAACTGTTGAATGGTACCTTGGAAACCCCGAATGGCTGGACCAGGTTACCTCCGGCGCATACCTGAACTACTACGAATCACAATACGATAACCGATAACCTTTTGGAAAAAGGAACTGAATTAGCCACACAACGCATCCTTGTTACAGGTGGTGCAGGATTCATTGGAAGTAACATTGTTGAATACCTGCTGAAGAACAATACAGCCAGGGTGATCGCTGTTGACAATCTTTCAACTGGCAACGGAAAAAATCTGGATGAATTTAATGGTCACTCAGGATTCACTTTCCTTGAAGGCGATATTACCGACAAAGCATTCTGTCAATCGATCTGCTCAGACATAGACATTGTTCTTCACCAGGCCGCCCTTGGCTCTGTTCCACGCTCGATCAACAACCCGCAGGCAACGCATGAAGCAAACATCAACGGCTTTCTGAATATGATCATGGCAGCAAAAGACAATCGCGTCAGGCGGTTCGTGTATGCAAGTTCTTCATCAGTTTATGGCGACAGCAAGATCCTTCCTAAAAGTGAACCCGTGATCGGTAAGCCATTGTCACCATACGCTGTCACCAAGCGAGTGAATGAGCTATATAGTGAAGCCTTTAACACAGCATACGGCATGGAGCTGATAGGTCTCAGGTACTTCAACATCTTTGGCCCTAAACAGAATCCTGATGGCGAATATGCAGCGGCCATTCCGCAGTTCATTCTGTCCATGATGAACAACAAGCCTGTTTACATCAATGGAGACGGAGGACAGACACGTGATTTCACATTCGTTGACAATGCGGTGATGGCGAATGTCCTGAGTGCTCTTGCACCTTCCGCATCTGCACAGGCAGAAGTTTACAACATCGCATGCGGAACCATGATCTCACTGAATCAGCTTGTTAAAGAACTTAAGGAGCTGCTTGGTTCACAATCGGAAATCATTTACCGTGAACCACGCCAGGGAGATATCCGGGAGTCACTGGCTGACATCTCCAGGGCAAAAGAAAAACTGAATTTCGTACCTTCAGTGAATATCGAAACAGGACTGAAAAGAACTGTGGAGTGGTTTAAAGCCAATTATTAAATTCCTATCGTGAGCCTCTTCGGCAATCTATTTTCCGGTTCAAAAGCCAGTAACCTGGGCATCCTGGGTACAGACATGCATTCACATTTTCTGTATGGGCTTGATGACGGTGCAAAAACGATTGAAGACAGCATTACACTGATCTCAGGCATGAAGGAGCTTGGTTACAGGAAACTGATCACAACACCGCATATCATGGGTGATTATTATCAGAATTCACCTGAAACGATCCTGCCTGTGCTGAATGCAGTGCGACAGGAATTAAAGGCAAGAGCCATTGATATTGAACTGGAGGCAGCAGCTGAATATTACCTTGATTCAGAATTCATGGCGAAGCTCCAGGCAGGGACACTGATGACATTTGGAAACAACTACCTCCTGGTTGAAGTGTCATACCTGAATGCACCCGACAACCTTGCTGAAATGATCTTCAACATTCAACTGGCAGGATTAACACCAGTGCTGGCACATCCGGAGAGATACCCGTTCTGGTATGGCACATTCGACAAGTATCATGACCTGAGAGACAAAGGTGTTTTACTGCAGCTGAACATTAATTCACTTACAGGACATTACTCACCGGCGACAAAGAAGATCGCAGAAAGAATGATCAAAGAAAACCTGATCGATTTTATAGGCTCAGACTGTCATCATACAGGCCATTTGAACCTTCTAGACAAAGCGAGGAAAGAGCGGTCACTTGCAAAACTGCTTGATTCAGGTAAGTTGCTGAATCAGACCTTGTAGGTATTGTATTCTTTAAGCTGTAATCACTCTTAAATGCCTTACCCGCCGCTATTATGCCGGGTCCATGTAGGCAGGGCAGGTCGTCCTTTTTCTTTTCCCTTTGAACTTTACTCCTAGCTTCAGCTCAAATGCATTGTGTCTTATTTTTTCCGGAACCGGGATGCCACCTTCAAAAGCAGGCGGATCCTGTTTGAATGAAGGCATGATATCAGGGTTCCATTGGAAATCAAGCAGCCAGATCCATGGGTCGAACGAGATAAGCTCAATTCCTATACCTGTTGCACCTGTGACATGGATCTGGCTCATTGGCACCGGCATAGACCCATTCAGGTAATATTCAACCTTCGGTCCTATATACCAATACGGAGTAACATCATAAAGCTCCTGTCGGAATTTTAAGTAGTTGTTCCAGGAAACATAGTTTGCCTGTACAGCACCTTTATCATCAACTGGAAATCTCTGGCGATAACCCTTCCTGTTGTATTCAATCTCTGTGATCCAACGGGTGTAATCGTGATCGAACATTTCCGCGAACACACTTCCGTTAAAGCTCAATTTATAACGCTGCCTGATATCATCGTCATTATTCAACATCCACTTCTGGTTGCTGTATGTACCACCAAGAGTAACTCCAAAACCCTGGAAAAACTGGGCATTTCCAGCAGACCAGATTCCAATAAAAACGATCAATAACAGGCTCTTTTTCATGCGCTTACTGCTTCTATTTCCTTATTCACCTTCTTCACCAAACCTTGTAACACCTTACCAGGTCCAACCTCAACAAAAGACGTAGCACCATCTGCGATCATGTTTTCCATTGTCTGCGTCCAGCGTACGGGTGCTGTCAGCTGAGCAATCAGATTTCTTTTGATCTCTGTCGGATCTGTCACAGGCCTTGCGTTTACATTCTGATAAACAGGGCAGACCGGACTATTAAATGCCGTTGCATCAATCGCATCTTCGAGCTCTTTTCTTGCAGGTTCCATCAACGGTGAATGAAAAGCACCACCAACAGGAAGCACAAGTGCACGTTTTGCTCCAGCCGCCTTCAGCATTTCACACGCAATTTCAATGCCTTTTATTGAACCGCTGATCACAAGCTGACCCGGACAGTTATAATTAGCTGCAACAACAACCTCATCTTTCACCATTGCACAGATCTCTTCAACCTTTGCATCCTCAATTCCAAGGATCGCTGCCATGGTGGAAGGCACCTCTTCACAGGCCTTTTGCATAGCCATCGCCCGCTTATAAACAAGCTTCAATCCGTCATCAAAACTTAATGCACCTGCAGATACCAGAGCAGAAAACTCACCGAGTGAATGTCCTGCAACCATGTCCGGCTTAAAAGATTCACCAAGCGTAATCGCCTGAATCACTGAATGAATAAAGATCGCCGGCTGTGTTACTCTGGTTTGCTTAAGATCAACCTCGGTTCCATTGAACATCACATCAGTGATCGGGAAACCAAGGATTCCATTCGCTTTTTCAAAATAGGTTTTAGCCTGCTCAGAACTTTCGTAAAGCTCCTTACCCATTCCAACAAACTGGGATCCCTGACCTGGAAATATATATGCTTTCATAGTGGTTATATCGTTTTATGATCAGTCTTTTTTTGCACCAAAGAATCTTAACAGCATCAGGAACAGGTTCACAAAATCCATGTAGAGTGTTAAAGCTCCCATGATGGCAAGCTTCGCTGAAGATTCACTACCAAACTCCACGCCTTCACCAATTCTCTTAAGCTTTTGAACATGATAACCTGACAAGCCGGTGAATACAAGCACACCTACAAAGCTTATGATGTAATCAAGCATATCACTCTTCATGAACATATTCACCACAGAGGCGATGACAATTCCAATAAGACCCATCATCATAAATGAACCAAATGATGTCAGATCCTTCTTCGTTGTATATCCCATCACTGCCATCACTCCGAACGTTGCTGCCGTGATCGTAAATGTGAGGAAGATGGAAGACATGGTGTACACCATCAGAATAAAGCTAAGGCTCACACCAAGCACGGCTGCGTATAACAGGAACAATACGATCAAAACCGGATACGATAATCTCTGAAAGCCGAATGACATAAGGAGTACAAATCCGAGCGGTGCAAACATGACCACATAACCAAGCACAGACAATCCTTGTGCTTCAGGGTTTATCAGGTGAGCTACCATTCCGGATGAAGCAAAGTACCAGGCAAACGCCGCGGTAATGCATAATGCTGCAAACATCCATGAAAACACATTCGCCATGAATGATTTCACTGATGAATTCGTAACCGTTGAAGTAGAGCTGTTAAAATATTGCATGTTGTTTTCCATACGTGTATCGTGTTATGTTATGCTAAAATATTAATTAAGTTTTGATGAGATAAGTCTGATGAATTCTGAACGTGTGGTATCCTTCATGAATTCTCCGGTAAATGCGGATGTTGTAGTCACTGAGTTCTGCTTTTGTATCCCGCGCATCTGCATGCAAAGGTGAGCACACTCTATAACAACTGCCACGCCAACTGGATTCAATGTCTCCTGGATGCAATCACGAATCTGTGTAGTCATGCGTTCCTGAACCTGCAACCTTCTTGCAAAAGCGTCAACAACACGTGGAATCTTGCTTAAGCCAACAATTTTTCCGTTAGGTATATATGCCACATGCGCCTTACCAAAAAATGGAAGCAGATGATGCTCACATAATGAGAAGACTTCAATGTCTTTGACGATCACCATCTGTTTATACTCATCCTGGAACAAGGCAGACTCAAGGATCTTTTTTGGATCAAGATCATATCCATGTGTGAGGTATTGCATCGCCTTTGAAGCACGCTCCGGTGTTTTTGCCAGTCCTTCACGTTCAGGATCTTCCCCGATCTCAACGATGATGTCGCGGTATTTTTCCGAAAGGCTTTTTATGATAAGAGGATTGTACTGATCGATCTTTTCATAACCATCCATCTCATTTTCTGCCTCCATGTCATTTGGATTCAGGTGATTGTTATTAACCATAAAACTCTACATAGTTGTTTTCTGTCTCGAATAATTTGATGCTATGAAGTTTGCAACCCAGCTTGCTTACAGGTTCATCCAGTTGTTCCCAGATCTTCATCGCAAGGACTTCAGTGCTGGCCAGCAGGCCTTTCATGAAATCCACATCAACATTCAGGTTCTTATGATCAAGCTTTTCAGTGACCAGCTCTCTGATGAGTACGCTGAGATCTTTCAGATTTACAACAAAACCGGTCTCTTCATTGATCCTGCCTTTTACCGTAACATACAGGCTGTAATTGTGTCCATGCCAGTTCGGATTAGCACATTTACCAAACACTTCACGGTTCTTTTCTTCAGACCAGTCTGCACGGAATAATTTATGCGCCGCATTAAAGCTTTCACGGCGTGTTACATGTATAAGCTTTTCCATCATTTTATTTGTGCAAATATACAGTTAAAACGAGGGGTACTCAGGGGATTTTTTGGTAATTTTAATGTTTGATCAATCCATGGATATCTTACTGGTAACAGCCACTTCCTTTGAAGCCCAGCTCCTTGCAAAAAGGTACGATCTGATACCTTCTGCACCGGTCAAGCTCACCGGAGGAAACTCACTCACCTGGCTGATCACCGGTGTTGGCATGGTTCACACCACGTATCATCTCACCAGGCAGCTTCTTTCCGCGAAATATGACCTGGCTATCAACGCCGGTATCTGTGGCTCGTTTGACGGATCCATCGCGATCGGTGAAGTGGTGAATGTTTACCACGATATGTTTGCTGAGCTCGGCGCAGAAGATCATGATGACTTTCTTGACCTTGCAGAACTTAAACTTGCCAGTCCGTCAGAATATCCATATGATGAAATGAAGCTCAAAGGAAGCGAGTACCGGTTTGATACCAGCATCAGGAACGTTTCAGGCATTACCGTAAACAAAGTTCATGGAAGCCTTACCAGTATCGCGCATACTGTTGAACGCCTCAATCCACAGGTTGAATCCATGGAAGGTGCTGCGTTCATGTATTGCTGCATGCAGGAATATGTGGACTGCTTTCAGCTCCGGGCTGTTTCAAATTACGTGGAGCCCAGGAACAGGGAGTCCTGGAACATACCGCTCGCACTTTCCAATCTCGATATCACGCTTGAAGATCTTCTGAAAAAATTATCATGACCCAGTTCACCTTATACTTTTCTCCATGCCCGAACGATTGCTATATTTTCGATGCCCTTGTACATGAACGGATCGCGACGAATGGCATTAAATTCAATTACATTCTTGAAGATATCGAAACCCTGAACCACATGGCTTTTCAGGGGCAACCCGATATCATCAAGCTGAGCTTCAACGCATATTCCAGGCTTACTGACAAATACCAGCTTCTTGATGCAGGCAGCGCACTTGGCAGGAATTGCGGTCCGTTAATCATCAGCCGCAGGCCCATGAAGCTGGAAGAGCTAAAAGATGCAGTCATCGCCATTCCCGGCAAAAACACCACTGCTAACTTCCTGTTTGATTTTGCAGTAGGACAGGCAAAAGAAAAAGTGGAAATGCGCTTTTCCGATATTGAAGATGCAGTGCTTTCGGGGCATGCTGATGCCGGCCTGATCATCCATGAAAGCCGCTTTACCTTTGAAGCGAAAGGCCTTTTGAAAGTCGCTGACCTGGGTGAATATTGGGAATCAAACACAGGAAATCCAATTCCTCTTGGAGGCATTTTCATCAAGCGTGATCTCGATGAAGAGATCAAGAAAACAGTGAACAGACTGGTCAGAGAAAGTGTCCTCTATGCAATGAACAACCCATCAGCATGCATGGGCTTTGTAAAGGAACATGCCAGTGAGATGAGTGAAGATGTGATGAGGAAGCACATCAAAACCTATGTAAACAATTATTCTGTTGACCTGGGAGATGATGGAAGAAACGCCGTGGAATTTATGCTTTCACAAACCAGAGAAACAATTCATAAGCCAATATATATCAGCGAATGATCGTCGTTACAGGAGCCGCAGGATTCATAGGAAGCTGTCTGGTATCAAAGCTTAACAGCGAAGGATACCATGACATTATCGTGGTGGATGATTTTTCAAAAACCGAAAAAAAATTCAACCTCGAAGGAAAAAAAATTACAAAAAAGATTGAACGCAGTGCATTTGATGCATGGCTGGTGGAGAACCATAAACTGGTACAATTTATATTTCACCTGGGAGCACGCACTGACACCACCGAGTTTGACCGTACTATCTTTGATGAACTCAATCTGAATTATTCAAAGGCTGTCTGGAACCGGTGTGTTGAATTCGGGATCCCGCTGGTGTATGCATCTTCTGCAGCAACCTACGGAAGTGGCGAACATGGTTACGTTGATGATCATGATGTGATCAGCGAACTGGTGCCTCTGAACCCATATGGTGAATCGAAAAACGACTTCGATAAATGGGCACTAACACAGGAACGCAAGCCCTACTTCTGGGCAGGGTTGAAATTCTTTAACGTTTACGGACCAAATGAATATCACAAGAAGCGAATGGCATCCGTGATCTTTCATTCATTCAACCAGATAAAAAAGGAAGGCAGAACAAAGCTCTTTCGTTCACACAGGCCTGACTTCCAGGATGGAGAACAGCTCAGGGATTTTGTATATGTAAAAGATGTAACGGATGTCTGCGAATTCTTCATGACTACCAGGAAGCACAGCGGTATCTACAACCTGGGATCAGGAAAAGCAAGGTCTTTCAATGCGCTGGTGAACAGCCTTTTTAGCGAGCTGAATCTTCCTCGTCAGGTTGAATATATTGATACACCAATTGATATACGAGACAAGTACCAGTATTTCACAGAGGCTGATATGAACAAGCTGCGGAAAGCCGGATATACAAAACCTTTCCATACACTTGAAGAAGGAATTAAGGATTATGTCAGATATTTGAACACTGGAAGTTATTTGTAATGAAAGAGCTTACGAGGAAATTATATTATTCAAAACCTTTCAGGTTCCTGATCACTGCAGGGGTGGCCACGGTGGTGGATGTCTGCATCTACTTTGTGATGTTCAACTTTATACTTGCCAAGAATAATATCACGGCAGGAAGTTATGTGATCGGTGCGCCTACATTGTCACTGATGATCTCTTTTTCATGTGGGCTTGTCACCAACTTTATGCTGACCAAGACCTTTGTGTTTAAATCATCCGATCTGAAATCATCTTCTCAGTTCGGACGATATGTGATGGTTGCGGTGCTTGTGTTTATTTCAAACTATTACCTGATGAATTTCCTGATAAAGGTGCTTGAGTGGTATCCGACCATCGCAAGAGGCTTCAGTGCGATCAGCATCGGTGTGTTAAGCTTTCTCACACACAAATCGTTTTCCTTTAAATCAAAAGTGTAATCGCCTGGATTGATTTTATTTTTCCAGGGAAGGATGGGAAAGATCTGTTGTTGAAATGGCAAGAGTTTCCGTTTCAACAGGAAGGATCTGAAGATGATTTAGCCTCAGGATATCACCATCTGCAAGAGACCTGCTGCCAAGCCATGGATTGAGTGCGATCAGGGCCGAAAGCTTAATTCCATGCACCTGTGAGATCTCATGCAAGGTTTCATTCATTACAAGATGTAATCCGATTTCCTGGTCAGAAAGCTTTTTAGGTTCAAGGTAGATGATCATTCCTGGTTGCATCTTTACATCACGCTCAAGATCGTTGTACTCATGCAGCTTCCTTAATGAAATGTTGTGTTTAAGAGCCAGACGGGTAAACGTATCTCCCTGCTTTGTGATCACATGCTTCAGACTGCTTGCAACAAGAAGCTCTTTCTTTTCCGGCTTTGCAACGGATTTTTCAAGATGTACAGACACGCCTTTCGTTTCGAGAGTGTCGAGATAATCGAACACATAGAGTTTCTCCTCTTCGATCACCCTGATGAGCATTTCAGCATATTCAGGGTGCGTAGCATATCCGGCCGACTTAAGGCCTTTTGCCCAACCAGCATAATCAGTGATCCTCAGTTCAAACAATGGCTTATACCATGGACGGGTAAGCAGGAATTTTGAATGATCCTGGTATGACTCAACCACAGATCCATATTTCCTGAAACATTCGTTATAGGCATCATCATCTACAGAGTAGTTGAAACTTTTCCAGCCATGGCATTTAATTCCGAAATGATTGTTGGCATATTTTGCAAGCGGGCTGTTGCCATCACCCGTCTCGACCAGCGCCTGTGCAAGCTTGATGCTCGCAGGAATTCCGTGCATCATCATTTCACGGATCGCTTCATCCTTGTACTTCTCAATATATTCAGCACGACTTAAACGATACTCTGCAGGTTGCGCAGCAGCACCGAAACAGAATACGAGCAGAACAGCAGTGATGATCCTCATAAGGTGGAGTGGCCTTATACAAATCTACCTTCTACCTTAGCTTAAACAACAAGACTGCAAGTGTACTTTTAAACAGAAGTGTGTTAACTTATCAACGTTTTACTTCTCTGACTCTCCGGATCCTTTCACTCCCTGCATGCCACCTGTATGGATCGCGATCACACGCTTGCCTCTGAGCTCTCCTTTTCTCACGAGGTCCATGATGCCATACATCATCTTCCCTGTGTACACGTGATCCAGCGCGATCTTATGATCTTCATAAAACCGGCTGATAAACTCCATGAGCTCCGCATTCTTTTTTGCATAGCCATTAAAGTGATACTCTTCCTTTACATCCAGATGCGAGAGTAATCCGTCTGTATGAATGATCTTTTCAATGTTCTTTCGGATCAACCCTTTTGCTTTTAACACCTGGAAAGCGATCACTGAACGGCCCGCAGGCAGGCTCATTAATACACCAGCAGCAGTTGCACCCGTACCTGCCGGAACACAGATGATGTCAAAATCAACCGGAATATCCTGAATGATCTCTGTACATCCTTTTATCCCCAGCTCATTTGAACCACCTTCAGGGATCATATAAAAATCACCGAAAGCTTCTTTTAGCATCTGTTCGATTTCAGGACTTTCTTTTTTCCTGTAATCTTCACGTGACATGAAATGAAGCTGCATGCCGTTTTCAGTAGCTTTCTGAAGTGTCGTTGTGATGGTTCCTTCATGCCCCCTGATCACCCCGATGGTCTTAATGCCAAGCCTGTGACCAGCAGCAGCAAGCGCGGCAATGTGGTTTGAATAGGCTCCACCGAATGACAGGACCTGTGAATATCCGCATCTCCGGGCCTCTTCAAGGTTGTATTTGAGCTTGAAATACTTGTTCCCTCCTTCCTGCAATCCGCGAAGATCCTCGCGAAGCATATATAATTCGCAGTCGTGATCCTGCGTTTCAGTTGAGATGACCGGTGTGAGAGGAATATCCATGTGGTTGTAACAGAAGTATAAAAAAACGAAATTTGCTGACATGGCCGGATGGCTCGACAAATTTGACAAAGAAGATTATTACCTTTCTCCGGAAGGGTATATCATTTTTACAGAAAAATATCACCTGAAACGCGGGCATTGCTGCCAGAGTGGATGCAGGCACTGTCCATGGGGCTTCAATAAAAGTCCAAAGAAAAAGAACGATGATGGAAACGCTACAACTAAATAATCAAACTTTCCAGGAAGAGATCACTGCAGGTATCCCGGATCAGCTTCCTGAAGCCTCTCCTCTGAATCCTGACCTGAATCACGCGCCAAAAAGAAAAGACATATTAAGCCCTTCTGAAAAGAAGCTGGCTGTAAGGAATGCACTGAGGTATTTTAAAAAAGAGCTGCATCCTGTGCTGGCAAAGGAATTTGCTGAAGAGCTCAGGAAGTTCGGACGCATTTACATGTATCGATTCAAGCCAAAGCATAAGATCCATGCCAGGCCGATCGACACCTATCCATCACGTTCCAGACAAGCTGCAGCGATCATGCTGATGCTTCAGAACAACCTCGACCATGCTGTCGCGCAGCATCCGGATGAGCTCATTACCTATGGCGGAAACGGAGCCGTATTCCAGAACTGGGCCCAATACAGGCTCACCATGAAATACCTTTCTGAAATGACCGATGAGCAAACGCTCGTTCTTTATTCAGGCCATCCCCTTGGTTTGTTTCCCTCGCATGCCGATGCTCCACGTGTTGTGGTGACCAATGGCATGATGATCCCGAATTATTCAAAGCCTGACGACTGGGAGAAGTTCAATGCGCTGGGAGTAACACAGTATGGCCAGATGACAGCAGGCTCATTCATGTATATCGGTCCGCAGGGCATCGTGCATGGCACTACCATCACCGTGCTGAATGCAGGCAGAAGGCTTGATCCTACATCACACGACATGAAAGGAAGGGTGTTTGTTTCCTCCGGACTTGGCGGAATGTCGGGTGCTCAGCCTAAAGCAGGTGTGATCGCCGGGGCCGTTGCTGTCATTGCTGAAGTCAATCCGAAAGCGATCAAAACACGTCACTCTCAAGGCTGGGTGGATGAAGTATATAACAACCTCGATGGGCTTATCGCTCGAATTGAAAAGGCACGTGCACAGGGTGAAGCAGTAAGCCTTGCCTACCAGGGAAACATTGTTGATCTGTGGGAGAAGTTCGTGGAAAAGAATGTGAAGATCGAACTGGGATCTGATCAGACTTCCCTGCATAATCCCTGGGCCGGAGGCTATTATCCTGTTGGATACTCTTATGAAGAGTCTGTCAGGATGATGGCTGAACAACCAGAGAAGTTTAAGGAAGCTGTTCAGGAATCCCTGCGAAGACATGTTGCAGCGATCAACAAGCTTACATCGAGAGGCATGTACTTCTTTGATTACGGCAATGCGTTTCTTCTTGAATCGAGCCGTGCAGGAGCAGACATTATGAAAGCTGATGGCACATTCAGGTATCCATCCTATGTGCAGGATATCATGGGCCCTATGTGTTTTGACTACGGGTTCGGACCATTCCGCTGGGTATGCTCCTCATGTGATCCATCCGACCTTGAAAAATCAGATGACATCGCATGCAATGCATTAGAAGAAATATTGAAGACCGCACCACCTGAGATCAGGCTACAGCTGAATGACAACATCACCTGGATCAAAGCAGCAGGAAGGAATAAGCTCGTTGTTGGTTCACAGGCAAGGATTTTATATGCAGACGCAGAAGGAAGGATCAGGATCGCCAAAGCATTCAATGACGCGATCAGGGCGGGAGTGATTAAAGCACCCATTGTACTCGGCCGCGATCATCATGATGTATCAGGGACTGACTCACCTTACAGGGAAACATCGAACATCTATGATGGATCAAGCTTTACAGCAGATATGGCCGTACATAATTTTGTCGGCGATTCTTTCCGCGGAGCAACCTGGGTATCACTGCATAACGGCGGTGGCGTAGGATGGGGAGAAGTGATCAATGGAGGATTTGGAATGGTGCTTGATGGAAGTGCGGATGCTGAGAGAAGATTAAAATCAATGCTGTTCTGGGATGTGAACAATGGAATTGCACGAAGAAGCTGGGCAAGAAATAAAGAAGCTATCTTCGCTATCAAACGTGCGATGGAGGAAGACTCCAGACTCAAGGTCACCATTCCCGAGATCGCCGAAGAAGACCTGATAAACAACCTGTTTTAACTATGAAAAAGCTCCTCGCAATCTGTTTTTCCGTGATGTTCATGACATCCTGTGTTAAAGATGAAAACATTACAAGAGAGGATTACATCGGTGCCTGGACATGCGAAGAAACCACTTCACAAAGTGGCAAGTCAACGTTTACGGTGCATATAAAGGAAGGCTCAGGAACTGACAAAATCACGATTGAAAACTTCTATAATTTTGGATTCGGGAATTCCGTGACAGCCACTGTTACTGAAGATGACATCAGCATACCAAAACAAACCTTCTCCGGCAGCAATGAAGTTTCAGGTGGAGGTACCATGCTTGACAATAACAAGATCACACTTACCTATAGTGTGAAAGACAGCAGCTCCACGGATAACGTAACAGCTACGTTAACCAAGCAATAGTACGTTCTTCCATCAAAATACTACATCGATTCATGGATCTGATCATGTTATCTGATTCAAGAAATTACATAATCATACTTTGTCAAACATGAAGGCGATCATCCATACAGCTTATGGTCCACCGGAAGTCGTCAGCATGGCGGAAATCGAAAAGCCTGAACCCGGAAAAGGTGAAGTGCTCATTAAAGTTTATGCAACTACTGTAAACCGCACTGACTGCGGGTTTCGAAGTGCTGAATATTTTATCAGCAGACTATTCAGCGGACTATTCAAGCCAAAGAACAAAACACTTGGGAACGAATTTGCAGGTGTTGTTGAGACTATCGGCAAAGAGATTACCGCATTTAAGCCAGGCGATCGTGTGTTCGGGTACAATGATAAATCCTTTGGTGCGCATGCTGAATACATGATCATGAAAGAGAAGGATGCCATTGTTCACATGCCTTCCAATTTAACATTCGAAGAAGCAGCGCCTATATCAGAAGGCGCACATTATGCATTGAATGATCTTCGTGCTTCAAAAGTTCATGCAGGGCAAAAAATCCTTGTCAATGGCGCGACAGGTGCTATAGGCTCAGCAGCAGTGCAACTCGCGAAAGCTATGGGATGTAACGTAACTGCCGTATGCGCAACAAGCCATATAGATCTGGTAAAGTCATTAGGAGCAAGTAGAGTGATTGACTATACGAAAGAAGATTTCACTCTGCTCACAGAGCAATTCGATCTTGTTTTTGATGCCGTTGGAAAAAGTTCATTCGGACGCTGCAAAAAGATTCTGAAGAAGAATGGTATTTACATCTCAAC
Organism: Bacteroidota bacterium; assembly: GCA_036675075.1. GTDB lineage: Bacteria > Bacteroidota > Bacteroidia > JAKFFM01 > JAKFFM01 > JAKFFM01. The sequence goes on along the minus strand of JAKFFM010000026.1, from coordinate 69,503 downwards.
AGAACTTGGGAAACATTCAGAAAATATCTTTCTGGCACTTATCACTCCCTTTGGTGCTGGGAAAAAAGTTCTGTTTCCCATACCTACAATATCAAAAGATGACCTCTTTTATTTTAAAGATCTCATAGAAAAAAAAGAATTCATGCCTGTTATAGACAGACGATACAAGCTTGAACAGATCAGAGATGCTTACAGGTATGTAGAAACCGGCCAGAAGATTGGTAACGTTGTTATTACTGTCGTATAGATCATCAAACCACAATGAACCTTCAACCAGCGGTTCACCGTTTTGGAATTTTTTAGAAAAGCGATGATAAAATTTGAAGACATTGCAGACAACCTGCAGCAGCACCTTGAAGAACTTCTTTCCGAACTCAAATCTTCTTCATCATTAACCAGGAATGAACTGAAAAACATAAATGGCATATATGTTCTTTATGAAAGCGGAATTCCTGTTTATGTTGGAAGATCGAATAAAAACAGGTTGAGAAAAAGAATTGCCGAACATTCAGCTACTTATTCAAATCACCTTTCTGCTACGCTTGCATTCCGCATTTTAAAGGATGATCCGGAGTATCAGCAACATACTTCGATTGCAACAGATCATCCTGCGTTTCTTCAGGCAAAAAAACGTGTGGCAGAAATGACGGTAAGAGTGATTGAAATCAATGATCCAGTTATACAGACAATCTTCGAACCTTATGCAGCACATAAGCTGAAGACCATTGAAAAATATAACCGGTTTGACACACATTAAACCATCATACTCACTCCAGAAAACCATTGATGGATCAGCAGATTGATATACACATCGAGTCACTGGCTCCGGATAAAGCAGCGATCGCTCAAAAGCTAAGAGCCATTGTCCTTTCTGCAGTGCCTGGTATCAGGGAAGCTTACAAATACAAATGCCCGTTTTTCTACTTTCATGGTCCAATGTGCTACATAGGAACAAAGAAGCATTGTGTTTACCTTGGCTTTATTGACGGGCATCTGATGACAGATGAAACTCATGCACTCGAAGGCCTTGAATTAAAGCAGGTGCGGCATCTTGAATTCAGCTCAATAAGAAATGTTGATATAACGCTTATCGCTGATTTTCTAAACCAGGCTGTTTTTTTGAAAGAGCTGAAAGCAAAAGGGATCAAATCAGTTATCTGATCTTTGCCCCGAACTTTTCTGTGTAAATACGCTGAAGGTTCTGCATGACCTTGTCGATCTGCTTATCGTTCAGCGTTGCGCTTTCATCCTGCATGATAAAGCTCAGTGCATATGATTTCTTACCAGGATCAAGATTCTTTCCACGGTAAACATCAAACAGGTTCACCTCTTTCAGCAGCTTTTTGTCTGTATCGAACGCGGCATTTCGCAGGCTGTCATATGAAACCTGTTCATCGATCAATAGTGCAAGATCACGTCGCACAGAAGGAAACTTCGGCAGTTCCCTGAATACAACCTTACTTTCTGCATGTTTCCTGATCAGATAATCAAGATCAAATTCAGCATAGAACACAGGCTGATCAATTACAACCTTCTTTAAAAGGTCTTCCTTTACCTGTGAAATGATCGCTACGGTTTTTTTGTTTACAGCAAGTTCAAGTGCATCTGAATACATGGCAGATTCAACAACATTCTCAACCACACCTGAAATATTCAGCTTGCTCATCAATGAAGTAACAACACCTTTCAGATCGAAGAATGTACTCTTCGATGAAGGAGCAAGCCATGATTCCGGAGCTGTATTTCCTGAAAGCACCAATGCAAGCTTTTCGTATTCTTTAAATTTTCCATTGGCCTGGGTATAAACTTTTCCGAACTCAAACAAACGTACATCACCTGATCGCCTGTTCATATTGTATTCAATATTTTCCAGGAGCGTAAAGAGCATTGATGTCCGCATGTTCTGAAGCTCAGAGCTCAAAGGATTCATCAATGTAACAGGCGTTGCATCAACAAACTGTTCATACGCCGACTTTGTAAGTGAATTATTGAGCGCTTCTGAATACCCCATTCCCGTAAGCACATCTGCGATCGTATGCATGATCTTTTCCTTGTCTGCACCTTTTGAAAATTGAAGCGATGCATTCAGCTTTGTTGGAACAGGAACATTATTATATCCGTAGATCCTCAGGATCTCCTCAATGACATCGGCTTCCCTTTGAACATCTGTTTTAAAGCGTGGCACTGAAAGATCCATAACACCATCCTCCTCATGATCTATAGAGATCTCAAGAGATGCGAGTATCGACCTGATCTTTTCAACCGGAATTTCAACACCCGTGAGTATATTGACTCTGCTGATGTTCAGCTTCACACTGAACGGCATTGCTTTCTCAGGATAGACATCATTTACAGAAGACGCAATGCCTGCTCCTGCCAGTTCCTTTAACAGGTAGGCCGCTCTTTGCAGGGCAGAAACCGTAGCGTCAGGATCGGTACCACGTTCAAACCTGAAAGAGGCATCGGTTTTTAATCCATGTCGTTTTGATGTCTTCCTGATCATCACCGAATTAAACCAGGCACTTTCGAGCAGCACATGTTTAGTATCTGACGTTATGCCTGAGTCAAGTCCGCCATAAACTCCCGCAATGGTTAGCGGGGTCCCTTCAGCATCACAGATCATCAGGTCTTTAGAAGAAAGCTTTCTTTCCACTCCATCCAAGGTCTTGAATAACGTTCCATCTGAAACATTCATCACCCTCACTTTGCCTCCTTTGATGCGGTCAAGGTCAAATGCATGCAATGGCTGTCCTGTTTCAAGCATCACATAATTCGTGATGTCAACGACATTGTTAATGGATTTGATTCCAACCGCTGTAAGACGCTGCTTTAACCAGTCAGGTGAATCAGAAACATTCACATCCGACAGGTGAAGGACAGAATAACGTGGAGCACCTTCAGAATTTTCCACATTCGCGAGATCTGATGATCCACTTTGCAGCGACACGGATTCACCTTTCGCGATACCAGGATCTTTCATTCCTTCAGCCAACATCACAGCCCTGAGATCACGCGCAACACCATAATGACTCATGGCATCACTGCGATTGGGTGTAAGGCCTATCTCAAGCACATGATCCGACTGAAGATTAAAGTAAGATGCAGCTTCCATTCCAACCGGAGTTGAAGAATCAAGCACCATGATCCCTTCATGTGAATCACCAAGTCCAAGCTCATCTTCAGCGCAGATCATTCCTTCAGAAGCTTCACCACGGATCTTGGATTTTTTGATCTCTATCACATCACCCGAAGTTGTGTGAAGCACGGAACCCACTGTCGCAACAAGCACCTTTTGTCCTGCTGCAACATTTGATGCACCGCAAACGATATTCAATACCTGAGAGCCTGTATTGACAGTTGTTACACTGAGCCTGTCAGCATTCGGATGCTGGGCTTTTGTCAACACCTCACCCACAACGACACCTTTCAGGCCACCTTTCACAGATTCCACTTCTTCAACACTTTCCACCTCCAGGCCTGACATGGTTAATAAACGTGCGGCCTTTTCAACAGGAAGATCAAGCTCGGGAAGGTATTCCTTCAACCAGTTATACGATATTTTCATAATGTAGAGAAGCTGTAAAATTAGGGCTTTTTAAGGAATCACCCTGATTGGGTGACGCATTCATTCATTTTGCTGACTTATTTTTATTGTAGATTAGAATCCGTGAAAAACGCAATCACACCAGGACGATCCATTTCTTTTCTGCTCTTGACATGCCTGCTGCTTATTGCCAGCAGCTTCGCTTTTTCACAGGACACACTGCGCTCTTACACTGCAACCAGGCTCACACGAAACATAAAGGTCGATGGCATCCTCGACAGTGCTGAATGGAGTGAAATCTCCGCAGCAGGAAACTTTATTCAGAATCAGCCCTTTGAAGGAAAGCCTGCATCATTTAAAACAGAAGTCAGGATCTGTTATGATAACCACGGTATTTATGTAGCAGCCATGATGTTTGATCCATCGCCCGACAGTATTTTGCATGAGCTTGGGATAAGGGATGCGCAGGGAATCAATGCAGACCAGTTTCGTTTACTGATCGATCCATACAACAAACGACAGGACGCTTTTGAATTCGGAGTGTGGGCTTCAGGTGTACAGATCGACTCCAAGTTTACAGATCCAACATTTGATGCGGTATGGCACAGTGCCACAAAGATCAATGAACATGGCTGGACTGCTGAAATGATGATCCCTTATTCAGCGATCCGGTTTCCTGAAACAAAAGAACAGCTCTGGGGACTTCAGTTCACAAGAACGATCCGTCGCACCAGGGAATTCACACAGTTTGCACTTACACCAAACGTACAAGCCAACCCATTGCGTTTCTTTGCGAACCTGAAAGGGATCAGCGACATTGAGCCACCACTCCGGTTATCCTTCACTCCTTTCTTAAGTTATGCGTTCAGCAATCAGCCGTTGTTTGATGGAAACAAGTTCATCTATTTCAATTCAAATTCATATACCGCTGGAGCGGATGTAAAGTATGGCATCGATGACCGCTTTACACTCGACCTCACCCTGTTCCCAGACTTTGGCCAGGTTCAGAGCGACAGACGGATTAAAACGCTCGGATACCAGGAGATTACTTACGCTGAGAACAGGGCATTCTTTAAAGAAGGAACAGAACTTTTCAATAAAGGCAATCTGTTTTATTCAAGAAGGATCGGGAAGACACCTTCAGGATATTATTCAATTCCTTTTTCAATTTCAAACAATGAGCGCATCGTTGCAAATCCCAATCAGGTTCGACTTTTAAATGCTGCCAAGCTTTCAGGAAGAACGAATAATGGATTGGGAATTGGTTTTTTCAACGCGCTTACTGATCACACGTACGCGATCATTGAAGATTCAGTGGGAACACGTCGCAAAGAGCTCACTGAGCCACTTACGAATTACAACATCCTTGTGCTTGATCAGCAGATGGATAATAATAACAACATCTATTTCATCAATACCAATGTCACGAGAGCTGGCTTATTTTCAGATGCGAACGTGACAGGCACAGGATTCAAATTATATAATAAGAAAAGCACCTGGGCAATACAGGCTGATGGTGTGCTGACACAAAAGTTTTCACGTCCGGATCCGGAAGTGCCAGTATTTACTGACCAGGTAGGCTATTCGTATTTCGCAGGATTCGGAAAGGTCAGCGGAAACTTCCTATTCTCCGCCTGGACAAGAACAGGTAGTCGTGCCTATGATGCCCGTGATCTTGGATACTTCTCCATAAACAATTACCGCACCTACGCCTTCGAACCTGAATACAACATCTATACACCAAATAAATATCTCAGAAACAGCTTTAACTTTTTATCCATCACCTACCGCGAGTTTCTTCCTAACCACAAGCGAAGCGCGATGAACATCGAAGGAAAATCATTCAACACACTTCACAACTTTCACAGTGTATTTGTTGGTGGAGGAACAAGTCCTTTCTCGAATTTCGACTACTATGAACCACGTCTGGAAAACAGGTTCTACAAGACAGCGCAGTACTTCTATATTTTCTATGGTATCAGCAGTGACTACCGGAAGAAGCTTGCTGTTGACCTGACAGTGAGCAACTCATGGTTCTATAAAAACCATCATGGCAGCTTTCCAAACTACCCCGGGCATAATCTGAACGCGACCATCCGTTACAGGTTTAACGACCATCTCACTGTAAGCTACATCAATGAATTTGGCATTGATCCATACAATCCGGGGTTTGCGACAATTGATTCATCGGCGGTGATCTTTGGCGGAAGAAAACTGCTTACACATGTGAACGGCATCATCTTCAAATACATTTTTATAAAAGACATGATGCTTACCGCGAATGTTCGTCATTATTGGAATACCGGTGAATACATTGATTATTACACGCTGAATGAAGATGGCAATCTCACCAAAAACCCATACAATTATAACTTAAGTTATAGCACCAATTTTTTCAATGTGGATGTGGTGTATTCATGGATCTTTCTTCCGGGAAGCACCTTGTCGCTGGTTTACAAAAATGCCATAGAAGAAGACACACAGCTCAGCTATATCAGGCGTTTCAATGAGAACCTGAAGCAGACCTTTGACCTCCCTCAAACCAATACGATCTCACTGAGAATGGTGTACTTTCTCGATTATCAAAACATCAGGAGGATGAAAAAACTTAAAGCTTCAGCTCACCCTTGAATAGAAATTCCTTGAAGCTTCAGATTCTCTTAGACGCGCAGCTATTGGATAATTTACAGGTGATACAAGATCAGGATCACTGTCTAGCAGCTTAATCGCCACTTCCCGTGCCTTTTGAAGGATTGCCGCATCTTTTGACAGATCAGCCAGACGAAGATCGACAACACCGCTTTGCTGCGTGCCTTCAATATCTCCTGGTCCCCGAAGACGGAGATCAACTTCTGCTATTTCGAATCCGTCATTTGTTCTGACCATCGTTTCAACGCGTGTACGGGTTTCATTGCTGAGCTCATAGGAAGTCATCAGAATGCAATAGCTTTGATCAGCACCTCTTCCGACACGACCACGCAGCTGATGTAATTGTGAAAGGCCGAATCGTTCTGCACTTTCAATGATCATCACAGACGCGTTCGGAACATTCACACCCACTTCAATCACTGTAGTTGCAACCATGATCTGTGTCTGCCTGTTAAGGAAGCGCTGCATCTCAAAATCACGGTCAGTGTTTTTCATCTGGCCATGCACGATACTCACCTGGTATTCGGGCTGGGGAAATGCACGTACAATGCTTTCATACCCATCCATGAGGTCTTTATAATCCATCTTCTCCGATTCACGGATCAAGGGGTACACAACATAGATCTGTCTCCCCATCGCGATCTGCTGCTTCATGAATGCGAACACTTCAATTCGTGCTGAGTCATAACGATGGATCGTCTTCACCGGTTTTCTTCCGGGAGGTAACTGATCAATAACAGATACATCAAGATCACCATACAATGTCATGGCAAGTGTTCTCGGGATCGGCGTGGCTGTCATCACCAGCACATGTGGCAGCTGCTTTCCCTTGCTCCACAACCGTGCACGCTGATCCACACCAAAGCGGTGCTGCTCATCAATGACTGTCAGACCAAGGTTACTGAACTGTACACTGTCTTCAATTAATGCATGCGTACCAACGAGAAAAGGAATTTCACCTGATGCAACGCCAGCAAGCAGCGTGCGACGTTGTGCAGCGCGTGTCGAGCCAGTAAGCAGTGCGATTGGAATACCCATTGGCTTCAGCATCTCAGACAAAGACTGGTAATGTTGATTGGCCAGGATCTCCGTAGGAGCCATCAGGCAAGACTGGCATCCGTTATCCAGTGCAAGCAGCATGGACATCAGCGCAACAATTGTTTTCCCGCTTCCAACATCACCTTGTAAAAGCCTGTTCATCTGGCGTCCTGATCCTGTGTCGATACGGATCTCTTTGATCACTCTCTTCTGGGCATCTGTTAATGGAAAAGGAAGATGGTCGGTAAAGAACCGATTAAAGTTGTCGCCAACTTTTGAAAAAAGTATGCCTTTCAGCGCTTGTGCCCTGACCTTTTTTACTTTGATCAGACGAAGCTGAATAAAAAACAGCTCTTCAAATTTTACCCTGAACTGGGCCTTACGAAGGCTATCAGGATCAGATGGAAAATGAATAAGTCGTAACGCATGTTCTTTCGAAAGCAGGTGATTCTCTTCCAGGACTGCCAGAGATAAAGTCTCGGGGATCTTACGTTCCATCTGTGATACGACGATGCGAACCATTCTGCTGATCGCTTTACTGTCGATCCCTTTTGACTTGAGCTTTTCAGTTGTAGGATACACAGGCTGCAATGCGCTTGCCCGGATGGTATTTTCGTCGGTAGCTATATCTAACTCCGGATGAGGGATATTGAATTTTCCATTGAAGACCGCAGGTTTCCCAAAAACGATGAACTCTCCTCCCATGGCGAGCTTTTCAGCAACCCATTTGATTCCCTGGAACCATACGAGCTCAATGGTGCCTGTGCTGTCTCGAAATGTAGCAACAAGCCTTCTTGCTCTCTTTAAACCAACGATTGAATGTGCAACGATCTGGCCTTTAAGCTGTACATAAGGCATCTCGGTGCGAATCTCACTGACCTTGTAAAATCGTGTCCGGTCAACATACCGGAAAGGATAATGTAAAAGGAGGTCAAGGAATGTATGGATCGCCAGTTCTTTTTTAAGCAACTCAGCACGCTGCGGGCCGACACCTTTCAGGAATTCTATCTGTGTTGAAAGAAGGTCGGAAGCCATCAGCTGATCTCCTTTTTCAATTCAAGAAGGAAGGATCTGATCTGCAACAAGGTGCTTTTCACATCAGGATCTCCGGTAATGACAGCCACCTGCTTTTTGTTTTTGAGTTGATCGCGTGCTCCCTGTAAAGTAAAACCTTTCACCTTCACGAGGTCATAGATCCTGTAGATAATATCGACTTCTTTCCGGGTGTACATCCTGTTACCTTTTTTATTGGTCACAGGCCTGATCGCAGGGAATTCCTTCTCCCAGAAACGCAATAGCGATGGGTTTACATTCAGGTTACCAGCTACTTCACTGATTGAATAGAAGAGTTTTTCCGGTTCGTCGCTCACCATGTAAAGTTAACGCTTCGAAGCTTTTTTCTCAGTATTATTCTCAAGGGAGAATGTATTCCCGAAATTATTCATCTGCCTTTGTATCCAGGCTTTTCTTTTTGTGATGTAAGCTCCGCTCCGGATCGTTGAATATTTTCTAGGATTGGGTAGCAATGCTGCGATTGTGGCGGCTTCCGAGGAAGTCAGTCTTGAAGCGTCCTTGTTAAAATAAGCACGTGATGCTGCCTGCACACCATATATTCCATTTCCTGTCTCGATCACATTCAGGTAAACTTCCATGATTCTCCGCTTACCCCAGATCAGCTCGATCAGCCCGGTAAAATAAACCTCAAAGCCTTTCCTGATAAAGCTGCGACCTGGCCACAGGAACACGTTTTTGGCTGTCTGCTGGCTGATCGTACTTGCACCCCGTATCCGGCGGCTTCGTTCGTTATGCTCAATGGCCTTTCCGATCGCTTTAAAATCAAAACCATGATGATTCAGAAAATTCTGATCCTCAGAAGCAACTACAGCCAGCGGCATATTCGGAGAGATCTTTTCAAGTGACACCCAGTCTTTTGCAAGTCGCATTTCATCAGGACCGAACAGCTGGATCGCACATCGGTTGAGCATCAGGATGGTAACGGGAACAGGAACGAAACGAAAGAGGATCACTGAAAAAACACTTAAGCCTATAAACCACAAGAAGATCCTAAGCATCCACTTCTTAAGCGCTGGCCAGAACTTTTTCATAATTGGTCTTTGCTCTATTCGTTGTTTGTGGCATCACTATTGAATTTCTCAAAGAAAAAAGCCATGAGGAATCAGGATAACCGGTTTATTTATGTGCTGCCTCTGTTCGCTTTTATTATCCTGTCGATCGTTAAAGCTACAGCTCAGACATTGCTGGCTGAACAAACTGCTCAGCCCTGGCATACGTCATGGTGGCTCTGGGCAGGATTGATCTTATTTATTCTTGTACTTGCAGGGATAAGCAATACAGGCAGAGAATAACATGATCACAGCATTTTTTCGATAGCTGTATCGTACATGGTGGTCGCTTTTTCGATGTTTCCGAATGAGGTACCATCCACAATCATCTCTTTGCCTTTCACTTCTCCGATAAAGGTGAAATCTGCATTTTGTTCCATCATAAAGCTGATGAATTCTTCCTGGTCTTTTTTCTTCACGGTTACAACGACCCTTCCCTGTGCTTCTCCGAACAGGTAAGCATCCTTGCGAATATCTGAATCAGTAGTGATCTCAAATCCAAGCTTGCGAGGCATGCCGCTTTCAGATAGTGCAATGAACAAACCTCCATCTGAACAATCATGAGCTGACTGTACAAGTCTGTTTTTAATCAGGCCTTTCACAGCTTCATGAACATCAAACTCTTCATCCAGGTCGAAATATGGCGCAGGAGTATTTTTCACTTTATGAAAAGAATACAGGTACTCTGAAGAATTAATATCCTCCACAGATTTTCCAACCAGGCAGATCAGGTCTCCTTCAGCTTTGAAATCCAGTGTCATTTTAAATTTCTTGTCGCTGAGCACACCGATCATTCCGATCGTAGGTGTAGGAAAAACAGGGCCTTCATACGAACTCTGGTTATAAAAACTTACGTTGCCGCCTGTTACAGGGGTCTTGTATTTGAGACAGGCTCTGCCCATCCCTTTGATTGCACCAACAAACTGCCAGTACACTTCAGGATTGTAAGGATTACCAAAGTTCAGGCAGTTCGTGATCGCGCTTGGCTCTCCACCGGAACAAACAATGTTACGTGCAGCTTCTGATACAGCGATCGCAGTCCCTGTTTCCGGATCCGCATTTACATAACGTGCATTGCAATCCACTTTCAGCGCCAGGGCTTTCTTTGTCCCGCGTACGTTCACAACAGATGCATCAGAAGGCGCATTTGTACTCATGTTGATCGTACCCACCATGGAATCATACTGGTTGTAGATCCAGCGCTTGGAGGCAATGTTCGGGTGTGCAAGCAGGAAATCCGCGACTGCCTTCAGATCATTTGGTTCTTTTACATCACTGATCCTGAATTTCTTTGCCTCAGCAAAATAAGCAGGCTCCTTATAATCTCTTTTGTAAACAGGAGCTCCACCGCCAAGAACAAGCGTATCTGCAGGAACATCTCCCACAAGCTCTCCATTCATATAGTACTTTAATCTGTTGCCTTCAGTCACTTCACCGATCTGAACACAATTGAGATCCCATTTATCAAATACTTTCTGAACTTCCGCTTCCTGTCCTTTCTTCACAACGATCAGCATACGTTCCTGCGATTCACTTAACAGGATCTCGAATGGCTGCATGTTTGCCTGCCGTGTTGGAACTTTGTCAAGCCATACATTCATACCATGTTCACCTTTCGCCGACATTTCAGATGTTGAACAGGTGATCCCTGCAGCGCCCATATCCTGCATGCCGATAACAGCGCCTGTCTTTATAACTTCCAGCGTAGCCTCGAGCAGAAGCTTTTCCTGGAAAGGATCGCCTACCTGAACGGCAGGAAGGTCATCAGCAGAATTTTCCGTGATGTCCGCAGAAGCGAAGGTGGCACCGTGAATTCCATCTTTTCCGGTTGATGATCCGACGATGAACACCGGGTTGCCGGCACCATAGGAAGTGGCAGAAACAGTTTCTCCAACCTTCACGATACCTACGGACATCGCATTCACAAGCGGGTTCACATTATAACATTCATCAAAGAACACTTCACCACCCACAGTTGGAATACCAAATGCATTCCCGTAATCACCGATACCTTTGACAACACCTTTAAGAAGCCATTTCGTGCGGTCAAGCTTCAGGTCACCAAAGCGTAATGAGTTCAATCCGGCGATCGGACGGGCACCCATGGTAAAGATATCTCTGTTAATACCACCCACACCTGTTGCAGCTCCCTGGTAAGGCTCAAGAGCAGATGGGTGATTATGCGATTCAATTTTAAAAGCACAGGCAAGTCCGTCACCGATATCAACAAGTCCTGCATTCTCTTCACCTGCCTTTGCAAGCATGTGCGGACCATCTTTAGGTAAGGTTTTTAGCCAGATGATGGAATTCTTGTAAGAGCAGTGCTCGCTCCACATCACAGAATAAATGCTCAGTTCAGTAAAGTTCGGATCACGTCCAAGGATTTGTTTGATCTTATCAAATTCTTCTGGCAGAAGACCTAATTTTTTCGCTGTTTCTATCGTTGGTAGCTGTTCCTGGACTGTATTCGACATGTGCTGGATATTTGCGGCAAAGTTAAACAATCCTATCCATCCCGCTACGTATGCGCTGGCATTGTTAATTGATTTTCAGAAGAAATTCTTCCCTTCCGGAAATTCCTACTTTTACCGGGGTGAAGCTGATCATCCTGTCAATTTTCTGGCTCCTCTTCTTCTTCTGGCTTATCCGGAAGCTCGGGATCTTCAAACGATCGGCTCTTTCCTCGCGTTCACTGAGTTTCTACTTCGCTGCAAAGCTTCTGTGCGGCCTCCTGCTTTACCTGATTTATACACACTATTATCCTTACCGGAACACCTCAGATGCTTTCAAGTATTACGATGATTCCCAGGTTGTTTACAAAACGCTTTTCAATGATCCTTCGGCATATGTAAAGATTGTAACGGGCATTGACTCTCATGATCCTATTCTCGATAAGTATTACGGGCAGATGGAAACATGGTACCGTGACAAAACCTACAACTCGTGGAACGACAACAGGACCATCGTGCGGATCAACGCGCTTGTCTCCATTTTCTCAGGAGGTGTCTATTTCGTTCACATCCTCTTTTTCTGCTTCCTTTCATTTTCGGGGCTGTTGATGCTTCATACATTCATTACACGCTTTTCTCCTCAGCACAAGCATTGGGCAGCACTCCTGATCTTCCTTTCTCCTTCGATTCTCTTCTGGAGTTCGGGTGTACTTAAAGAAGCGATCGTGTTCTTCGCTCTCGGTGGATTTTTGCTTAACCTCTCAGCTTCCATTGAAAAGAGAACAATCCGGAATCCTTTCTACACGCTGCTGTTTCTTCTGCTGCTGATCATTCTGAAAATTTACATCCTGTTCTCACTGATACCTGCATTGCTTTTCTGGTTCCTCGCGGCGAGAGCACATAAGCACGGGCTGCGAAATGCCTTCTTCATCCTTCTGGTTGGAGCTCTGGGTGTGATGTCATACCTGTCAACCGAAGCAGGCAGCAGGAAGCTTCATTCGATCGCTGAAAAACAAAAAGACTTCATCAACATCAGCCGTGGAGGAGCCTATCTGATCAACTGCCATTCCAATGACACGATCTATGTTCCTGCGGAAAGCAACCTTCATCTGAAAACTGCAGATTCAGCGCATTACACGCTTAATCCACCAATGCATTTCCACCGGTGGACTTACTGGAAAATTCTTGACACAGTCTATGTTTCACAGCCAGACACAACATGCTACACCATATACGGAGTTTTTGGAAAAACAGGAAGCTCTTTTGAAATCACTGAACTAAGACCTGAAATAGCCTCCTTTATGAAGATGCTTCCCGAAGCCTGGCGAAATGTTTTCTTCAGACCTTTCTTTTCGGAAATAAGCTCAGGACTGGTTGCCATCTCGTTCCTGGAAAACATGCTTTACTTTATTCTTGCCTGCATGTTCATTTTCTTAGGAAGATGGCCAGACCGCAATGTCATCTCCTTCATCCTTGGTTCCATCATCTTTGCTTTGCTTCTTGCAGCGATCATCGGATTTGTCACACCGGTCACCGGAGCCATTGTCAGGTATAGGATCCCGATGCTGCCTTTCATACTTTGCAGTCTGCTCTTGATTGCAGATCCCGTCAAGGTGAACAGACTGCTGCCACGAAAATTATTCAGGGATGCAGATGAGACATGACAATCAACAGACGATGAATTTTAACCATACCTGCATCATGCTGATTACCTGTGTTTCATTATGTATTTTCTATTTTTGCCTCAAACCCACTTATGAATAAATCCCTTTTCAGAAGAAAATCCGTTGCAGGAATATTAGACCAGGTAGCGAAAGACGATGCAGGTGACGGCCATCATAAACTAAGTAAACATCTTGGTGTCAAGGACCTCACAGGATTCGGCATTGCCGCGATTATAGGTGCGGGGATCTTCAGCACAATTGGTAAAGCAAGTGCTGATGGAGGACCTGCCGTGATCTTCCTTTTTATTTTCACTGCCATTGCCTGTGGTTTTGCTGCATTCGCCTATGCAGAGTTTGCTTCGATGGTTCCCGTGAGCGGAAGTGCCTATACATATTCTTATGTTGCATTTGGTGAATTGATCGCATGGATCATCGGTTGGGCGCTGATCATGGAATACTCCATAGGCAACAGTACAGTAGCTATTTCCTGGTCGAGTTATTTTAACGGACTTCTCGCCAGCTGGAACATTCATCTGCCCCCCTGGATGAGTATGGCTTACATCACCGCTTCTGATGGATACCAGCAGGCAGAAGCCCTTCTCGCTGGTGGAAAGTCACTTGCGGATATCGATGAGAATCTCCAGGTATGCTACAGAGCCTGGACGGAATCACCAATGCTCGGTTCCCTGCACCTCATCGCGGATCTTCCCGCAGTGATGATCGTAATTTTGATCACATGGCTTGTTTACAGGGGAATGAAGGAATCAAAAAATGCGGGAAATGCCATGGTGATCGTGAAGATCGCAGTGGTGCTGCTCGTCATTATCGTAGGTTCATTCTATGTTGATCTAGATAACTGGAAGCCATTTGCTCCGAACGGAATTTCAGGTGTGCTTAAAGGTGTATCCGCAGTCTTCTTCGCATACATCGGATTTGATGCCATCTCCACGACAGCTGAAGAATGCAAGAATCCTCAAAGAGATCTTCCACGCGGGATGATGTGGTCGATCCTCATCTGCACTGTGCTTTATGTTGCGATTGCTCTTGTTCTTACCGGGATGGTCAAGTATGATCAGCTCGGACTTGGAGATCCGCTGGCCTTTGTGTTTGAAAATCTTGATATGCCGTGGATGTCACGGATCATCGCTGTCAGCGCCGTTGTTGCCATGGCAAGTGTACTTCTTGTATTCCAGATGGGACAGCCGAGGATCTGGATGAGCATGAGCCGTGATGGCTTGCTTCCAAAGGCATTTTCAAAGATCCACCCGAAGTTCAAAACTCCCCATATCTCAACCATCATCACCGGAATTGTGGTGGTCACTCCTACCCTGTTCATGGATCTTGCGCTGGTCACTGACCTGTGCAGCATCGGGACGCTGTTCGCATTTGTTCTCGTATGCGGCGGAGTTCTCATGCTGGAGAAAAGGACAGACATTCCAAGAGGCAAGTTCAGAACGCCATACATCAATTCACGGTACATCATGCCGCTGTTGCTTGTTATCGCAATCGCTTCTCTTTTCATGTTCAACGGACAGGGCACAAAAGACTGGATCATGAACACGCCGGTATCGAACACACCTTCTGAACTGATCTCATGCATTAATGCGAATGACATGACTATTATGAAGGAAAACATTTCAATGACAGACAGTGTAGGACTTGTTAAAGCCGGTGGAGATGTTCAGAAGTACCTGGAAGAGCTTTCAGGCGACAGGTACCAGCAGTTCGTTGAAGTTTGCCCTATTGATGAAAGTAAAAAGATCCAGAGCGGATGGTCATTGTTCCAGCATAAAATCCCACTGTGGATCTTTATCCTGTGTGCTGTTGCGCTTACCATCCTTTGTATGATCCATGCACTTTCACTGATCCCTGCACTCGGATTGCTTTCATGTCTTTACATGATGGCTGAGCTTGGAGTTTCAAACTGGATAGGATTCGGCATCTGGCTGGTCATCGGACTGGTGATCTATTTCGGGTACAGTTACAGGAAAAGTAAATTGAATACACCATCAGCAGTATGATCGCATTTATTACAGGAGCAACTTCTGGTATAGGAGAAGCCTGTGCAGCAAAATTCGCGGAAAACGGATATGACCTGATCCTTACCGGCCGACGTAAAGAACGGCTCGAAGAGCTTAAAGCACGTTTTAACAAGGTCAAAGTGCTTTTGCTAGAGTTCGATGTCCGCAACAGGAACGAAGTGAAAAAAGCCATTGACTCACTTTCCGGCCAATGGAAATCAGTCGATGTACTGGTCAACAATGCCGGCCTTGCATTAGGTCTCAGCACGATCCAGGATGGAGATATTGATGACTGGGAAACCATGATCGATACGAACGTCAAAGGACTTCTTTACATGACAAGAGGTGTGAGTGAACTGATGATCCCGAGGAACAGCGGACACATCGTTAACATTGGTTCTATCGCGGGGAAAGAAGTTTATCCTAAAGGAAATGTTTATTGTGCCACCAAGCATGCGGTTGATGCATTGAACAAAGCGATGCGTCTCGATCTTCTTCCTCATAACATCAGGGTTTCTGAAGTATGCCCGGGTATGGTTGAAACTGAATTTTCTGTTGTCAGGTACAAAGGTGATGCTGAAAGAGCAAGTAAAGTGTATGATGGAATCGATGCTCTGAAAGGAGAAGATATCGCTGACATTGTTTACTGGATCGCATCCCAGCCTCCACATGTAAACATCCTTGAGGTGGTTGTTACGCCAACTGCACAAGGCAACGCAACCAACACAATAAGGAAATCTTGAGAACAGCTTTGATATTCCTGGTCGCGGTCATGATCTTACAATCATGCGGTGGTCAGAAGGAAACAGCAGACTTCATTCTGTACAATGGCGACATCTATACGCTCGACAGTGCCTTTACGGTAAGTCAATCGATGGCTGTTAAAGATGGACGTGTTCTTTCAACAGGAACGTTTGATGAGATGCAGGAACGTTATGTGACCCAGGAAAGAATCAACCTGGAGGGCAAAGCGGTGTACCCTGGTCTCATTGATGCACACTGTCACTTTTTGTATTACGGACTTTTCCTTCAGCGCGCTGACCTCACGAAAACAGCGAGTTTCCAGGAAGTCCTTGATAAGCTCAGTATATTCAGGGAAAACAACCAGGACAAGACATGGATCCTTGGCAGAGGCTGGGATCAGAATGACTGGAATGACAAGTCCTTTCCATCAAAAGATGAACTTGATAAACTGTTCCCGGACATACCTGTCTTTCTTGAACGGATCGATGGCCATGCCGCCATTGCTAACACAGAAGCATTCAGGCTGGCAGGAATCACTAATGGAACTGCGGTGCAAGGTGGAATTATTGAAAAACGCGATGGAAAGTTCACAGGCATCCTGCTAGACAATGCAATGGACCAGGTAAAAAAAGTCATACCGGCTCCTACACGTGAGGAAAAGATCAGGGCGCTTAAAACTGCAGAGGCCAACTGTTTCAGCGTTGGATTAACAACGGTGGACGATGCAGGTCTTGATAGGGCAGACATTGAGCTGATCGATTCACTGCAGAAATCAGGCGATCTCAACATAAGGATCTATGCAATGATCTCGGATAAGAAAGAAAACCTTGATCATTATCTTTCTGATAAACCTTATAAAACAGACAGGCTGAATGTAAGGTCTGTCAAGGTTTATGTAGATGGCGCACTTGGTTCACGGGGTGCCTGCCTGCTTAAACCTTATGCAGACCAATCAACAGAGTATGGATTTCTTCTTAACTCACCATCCTATTTCAAACAGCAGGCAGAATTGCTGAACAGCAAAGGGTACCAGATGAATGCACACTGCATAGGCGATTCAGCAAACCGGATGATGCTTGATATTTATGGTGACGTACTGAAAACCGCGAATGACAAGCGATGGAGGATCGAACACGCACAGATAGTCAGTGACAAGGACCTGATAAAATTTAAAACATATTCTGTGATCCCATCTGTTCAGCCTGTGCATGCCACTTCAGATATGTACTGGGCCGGAGAACGTTTAGGAGCACAAAGAGAATCAACAGGTTACCGGTACAAAGAGTTAATTGAACAGAGAGGCATGGTCGCCATGGGAAGCGATTTTCCAGTGGAAGACATCAATCCTTTGTATGGTTACTATGCAGCTGTGTCCAGAAAAGACAGGACAGGTAATCCAGAAGGAAGTTATTTTCCATCGAACAAACTCACACGGGAAGATGCTTTACGCGGGATGACCATCTGGGCTGCTTATTCCAATTTTGAAGAGCAGGAAAAAGGGTCACTGGAGCCAGGAAAATTTGCAGACTTCGTCGTACTGGAAAAAGATCTTCTCAAAGCTCCCGAAGAAGAATTGCATGGGATCCAGGTTGCATTTACCTATTTACATGGCAGGAAAGTTTTCCAGAGAGCCAGGTAGTACAATAATAAAGGCACGTTATTTTAGTTACCTTGGTAAGCCATGGTTTACATTTTAGCACCTCTTCTTTTCTTTTTCAGCTTGCTTCATGCGCCAGATAAAAAGGTTGTAGATGCAATTCCTGCAGGATGGTCGAAAGAAGTGTGTGAAAAAGCAAACACTGCGAAGAATGAGAACTACCTGAGTGATGAAGAAAAGAAAGTCTTCTATTATACCAACCTTGTAAGGACAGACCCAAAGCTTTTTGCCAAAACATACCTCAGGCACTTCCTTGACAGCACGAAGAACCAGTGGAAAAAAAAGAAGTACATCAACTCGCTTTATTCAGATCTCAGCAAAGCATCACCTGCTCCCCTGCTTATTCCGAAACGCGATCTTTTTGAATCCGCAAAGAGCCACGCAATTGATATGGGGGCACACGGTAAAATCGGCCATGAAACTTCAGGAGGTGATCCATTCCAGGCACGGATCGAAGAGCTTAAAAAAAGCTATGGGTATGTTTACGAGAACTGCCAGTATGGCTATCCCGACGCATTATCCATCGTTGTCGATCTGCTTGTTGATGAAGATGTAGAAGATCTCGGTCATAGGAAAACAATTCTCAACAAAGACCTGAAATATGCCGGAGTTTCCATCCAGCCGCATAAGAAATTCAGGATAAACTGCGTGATCGATTACGCTACGGAAAAGTAAGCGTCAGGTACCCAGCTTTTTTATTCTCTCAAGGCTTTTAGAAAATTCATCCTTCAGTCTGCCTATGATATTTTCGCAGGTATCGATCTCATGGATCATTTCAACGGACTGTCCTGCACACCACAGTGACTTGTATGTTGCAGGCATGATCGCATGCTGAAGTTTATGAAATCCCCGCTGCTGAACGAATCCAAGAAACAGCTTCCGTGTTCTTTTATTTTTGGAAAGCCACTTCTCCACAAAATTCTGCTCATATCCGATCTCATCAGAATAGGGTGTCCGGATGATCGTGCAGGGTGTTCCTGAGAGTTTGCTTGTGAGCCGAATGTCTTTCATTCCTGAACTCACGATCGCGTTTTTATATTCATCAGATACCGATGCTTCCTTTGACGCGATGAAACGTGTCCCGATTGATACACCTGAAGCTCCAAGCACAAGCATGGCAGCGATCGCATTTCCATTGGCAATTCCACCAGCAGCAACAACAGGCTTATCAGGAAAATGCTCCTTCAGTGATTCAACGAAGATATGCAAGGGATAAGGTCCAGCATGGCCACCTGCACCCTGTCCCACCGCAATAAATCCATCGCAGTTCAGCTCATAACATTTTCTCGCATGTTCAATGTTGGTGACATCACAAAAAACTTTTGCACCATACGCATGAGCTTTTTGTATGACTTCAGCCGGCTTTCCAAGGGATGTAATGAAGAAAGGCACCTTGTGTTCAATGGAGGTATCCAACTGATAACGATAGTAGGGATTTGTTTCCTGGACGATCAGGTTTACACCATAGTTTCCCGGAGCATCTTTCCTGGCAGCGGTAAACTGTTTAAGCCATCCGGAGAGTTCCTCTTTGTTCCTGCAGTTCATAGCAGGAAAGGTTGCCATGATCCCTGATCTCATGCCCGCAAGGACCATTTCAGGATTACTTACCAGGAACATGGGAGCCATGATCACCGGGAACTCAATTTCAAGCAGTTGTGTGAGATCGTTTTTATATGACATTAGCCCTTCAATAATTAAATTCTTAAATTGGAATGATATTGCTAAAGTAAATATCCGCAATATAGTTTTCCCTCAAACCTCACTTGTATGGCTATTACAAGAATCTTCGATCTTTTAAGGAATTATTCCGAGAAGTATCAAAAACCAGACGCACTTTCATCGAAGGTGGATGGCGCATGGAAATCCTACAGCACCAACGATTTCATAGAACGTGCGAACCTCACCAGCCTCGGCTTGTTACAGTTGGGAATAAAAAAAGGTGACAAGATCGCAACGATATCAAACAACCGGCCTGAATGGAATTTCCTTGACTTTGGCATGCAACAGGTAGGCGCAGTGCATGTACCAATTTACCCGACCATCAGCGATCATGACCTTGAATTCATTCTTGAGGATGCTGAAATAACTTACATCGTTGTTTCATCGCGTGAACTCTATGAAAAGGTGAAGCCCCTTGCCCTGAAGATCACATCGATTAAGGAGGTCTTCACATTCAACATGGTGGATGGAGCACGGAATTACAATGAGATCATCGAGCTTGGAAAGACCACCCAGGAACATCAGAAGCTCGACATGATCAAGGCGACGATCAAACCTGATGACCTTGTCACGCTGCTTTATACATCCGGTACAACTGGAAATCCGAAGGGTGTCATGCTTTCACATGCAAACCTGGTAAGCAACTTTATCGGGGTAAGAAACCTTGCACCTTTTCACAGCAGCTGGAGGGCGCTAAGCTTTCTTCCGATCAACCACGTGTACGAGCGCATGCTGACTTACCTGTATATGTATCTCGGCATCAGCATCTATTATGCAGAAAGTCTTGAGACCATTGTCGATAACCTCAAAGAGGTGAAGCCACATATTTTCGCGACAGTGCCAAGGCTTCTTGAAAAAGTATATGACAAAATTGTTGCAAAAGGCTCTGAGCTCACGGGCATTAAGAAGCAATTATTCTTCTGGGCACTGAACCTTGGGCTGCGTTATGACAACACAGAAGACAAAGGCTTCTGGTATAACATTCAGCTGAAGCTTGCCAATAAGCTCATCTTTACAAAATGGCGTGAGGCATTGGGTGGTAATGTACAAGCCGTTGTGAGTGGAGGCGCTGCGTTGCAGCCAAGACTTGCGCGTGTGTTCTGGGCAGCAAACATCCCGGTACTTGAAGGGTATGGTCTTACAGAAACATCACCTGTGATCGCCGTTAATAATTTCAACGAAAACGGATTGAGATTTGGAACCGTTGGCCCCGTGATTGAAAAAGTACAGGTCAGGATTGCGGAAGACGGTGAGATCCTCGTAAAGGGGCCTAACGTGATGCTTGGTTACTATAACAGACCAGATGCAACAGCGGAAGTGATTGATGCTGAAGGCTGGTTTCACACCGGTGATATCGGGACATTCGAAGAGAACAGGTTCCTGAAGATCACTGATAGAAAGAAAGAGATCTTCAAGACATCCGGAGGTAAATACATAGCTCCGCAGATGATCGAGAACAAGCTAAAAGAATCTCCTTTCATTGAGCAGGCCATTGTACTGGGCGAAAATCAAAAGTTCGCATCGGCTCTTATCGTTCCTGCTTTCTTATTTATTAAAGAATGGAGTCAGAAGAAAAACATCCGGCTGAACACCAATGAAGACATCGTTCTGAATGAAGCTGTACAGGCCAGGATCAAGGAAGAAATTCAGAAAGTCAACAAGCAGCTTGGAAGCTATGAACAGGTAAAGCGGTTTGAGCTTGTTCCCGGAGAATGGTCTATCGCCGGTGGCGAGATGACACCAAAGCTTAGCATCAAAAGAAAGATCGTGATTGAAAAATATAAAAGCCTGATCGATAAAATATACGGCAACTAAACTTTATGCACAGAACAATAAAAAAAGTAGCGGTCCTTGGCTCAGGAGTAATGGGTTCACGGATCGCATGTCACTTCGCGAACATCGGAACAGAAGTCATCCTGCTGGATATCGTACCTAAGGAAGAAAACGACACTGAAAAGAAAAAAGGACTTACACTTAAAGACAAAGCTGTACGCAACAGGATCGTGAATGATGCGCTTCAGTTTGCTGTGAAGTCCAATCCATCTCCATTATACCGGAAGTCTTTTGCATCGCGTATCAAGACAGGAAATTTTGAAGATGACATGAACAGGATCAGCGAGTGTGACTGGATCATCGAAGTTGTAATTGAAAATCTTGACATCAAGAAAAAGGTTTTTACTGAAGTGGAGAAGCACAGAAAGCAAGGCACGCTGATCACCTCAAACACTTCCGGGATTCCCATTCACCTTATGAATGAAGGGCGCTCAGAGGATTTCAGAAAGCATTTTTGTGGTACACATTTTTTCAATCCTCCAAGGTACCTGAAGCTACTTGAGATCATTCCAGGGCCGGACACCACACAGGATGTGATCGACTTCCTGATGCATTACGGTGATCAGAAGCTGGGAAAAACAACCGTGCTATGCAAAGACACCCCTGCATTCATCGCAAACCGGATCGGTGTATTCAGCATCATGTCGCTCTTTCACCTTGTCGAAAAGTTAGATCTTACTGTTGAAGAAGTCGATAAGCTGACAGGACCTGTCCTTGGCCGACCAAAATCAGCAACATTCAGAACGACCGATGTTGTAGGGCTTGACACACTTGTGCATGTGGCAAACGGTCTCATCGCAAACGCACCTGATGATGAATCCAAAGAACTGTTCAATGCTCCGCAGTACATCAGAAAAATGGTGGAAAACAAATGGCTTGGATCAAAAACAGAACAAGGGTTTTATAAGAAGGTCAAAGGTGCAGGCGGCAAAAGCGAGATCCATGCACTGGATCTGAAAACACTTGAGTATAAGCCTTCGCAGAAAGTCAGGTTCGCTACACTTGAGCAGACAAAGCTTATAGACAATCTGAAAGACAGGTTCAAAGTGCTTCTTGCGGGTAAGGACAAAGCTGGCGAGTTCTACAGACAGTCTTTCTATGGGCTATTCCAGTATGTTGGAAACAGAATTCCTGAGATCACAGATCATCTGTACAAGATTGATGCTGCCATGAACGCAGGATTCGGCTGGGATATCGGCCCATTTGAGATCTGGGATGCGATCGGTGTGAAAGAAGGTGTAACAGCCATGGAACAGGCTGGATTCAAAGCTGCTTCATGGGTTAAGAAAATGCTCGACAATGGTCATAACAGCTTCTACATCGTTGAAAACAACAAGCGCAAATATTATGACATTGAATCCGGGTCATATAAAGAGATCCCTGGTACAGGTGAATACATTCTGCTGGATACGTTAAGGGGTACAAAAACCGTTTATAAGAACTCAGGGGTTACTCTCACGGACATTGGTGATGGCATCCTAAATCTAGAGTTTCATACTAAAATGAATACGATTGCAGGCGATGTTCTGCAGGGAATTAACATAGCGATAGAACGTGCAGAGAAAGAGCAGAGAGGCCTGGTCATTTCAAACGAAGGTGGCAACTTTTCTGCAGGCGCGAACCTCGGTATGGTCTTCATGCTTGCCGTTGAGCAGGAATGGGATGAGCTTGATTTTGCGATCAGAGCATTCCAGAATACGATGATGCGTGTGAGGTACTCATCGATACCTGTTGTTGTGGCACCTCATAACCTTGCCCTTGGCGGTGGATGTGAAATGAGCCTTCATGCTGATTGTGTCAACGCGCATGCAGAGCTGTATATGGGCCTTGTAGAATTTGGTGCCGGAGTGATTCCAGGCGGTGGTGGCTCAAAAGAGTTTGCCCTGAGAATATCGGATGAGCTGCAGGAAGGAGACATCGAGTTGAATACATTACGAAATAAATTCCTGACAATAGGCCAGGCAAAAGTTTCCACTTCAGCACATGAGGCTTTTGATCTTGGTTACCTGAGGGAAGGAAAAGACAAGATCACCATGAACCGCAACAGGCTCCTTGCAGATGCGAAGCGTGAAGCGATCGACATTGCCGACAGAGGCTACATCAAGCCAATCCCAAGGAAAGACATCAAGGTACTTGGTAAGCAGGGTCTTGGTATCATATACGCCGGAGCCGCATCCATGTATTCTGCAGGGTACATAACCGAGCATGAGAAGAAGATCTCTGAAAAACTTGGATGGGTGCTATGCGGGGGAGATCTTTCTTCACCGACGCTTGTATCCGAACAATACCTCTTGGACCTGGAGCGTGATGCGTTCATGTCACTCTGCGGTGAAAAGAAAACACTTGAAAGGATGCAAAGCATTCTCACAGGCGGAAAAGTTTTAAGGAATTAATCATGAAGCCCTGATTTCACACAGGGCTGGAAATTGAGTTATTAATCAGAATTAAAAGCACACACATGAATGTTTATATAGTCGCCGCACTTCGCTCTGCAGTTGGAAAAGCACCAAAGGGCGTCTTTCGTTTCACACGACCTGATGACCTTGCAGCGGATGTAATAAAAGCACTTTTGAAAAAAGTACCGCAGCTTGACAAAGAGCGCATCGATGATGTCATCGTTGGAAATGCTACACCGGAAGCTGAACAAGGATTAAATGTCGGGCGAATGATTTCACTACTTGCCATGGACAGCGAAAAAGTTCCGGGCATGACTGTCAACAGGTATTGTTCATCAGGACTCGAAACCATCGCCATTGCCGCGGCGAAAATTAACAGCGGAATGGCTGAATGTATCATCGCAGGAGGCGTTGAGTGCATGAGTCCAATCCCATTCGGAGGATGGAGAATTGCACCCAATCCGAAGATCGCGAAAGAAAATCCTGACTGGTATTGGGGAATGGGCCTTACCGCCGAAGCAGTCGCTGAAGATTACAAAGTTTCTCGTGAAGACATGGACGCTTTCTCATTCGAATCCCACCAGAAAGCAATGAAAGCGATCAAAGAAGGGAAATTTAAAGATGAGATCGTGCCTATTGAAATTGAGGAAGTTTATCTTGATGAAAACAGCAAGCGCAAAACAAAGAAGTATGTTGTCGATACAGATGAAGGCCCTCGCGCTGACACATCCATAGAAGCGCTTGCCAAGCTGAAGCCTGTATTTAAAGATAAAGGAACAGTGACAGCAGGTAACTCATCGCAGACATCAGATGGTGCTGCGTTTGCGATCGTGATGTCAGAGAAAATGGTGAAAGAGCTCGGTCTCACGCCTGTCGCACGCCTGGTGCATTATGCGGTAGCAGCTGTCGAGCCACGTATCATGGGCATCGGCCCCATCAAAGCAATTCCACTGGTTCTTGAGAAAGCAGGCATGACACTTGATCAGATCGACCTGATTGAGCTGAATGAAGCTTTTGCATCACAGTCTTTGGCCGTGATCAGGGAACTTAAGCTTGATCCTGAAAAGGTCAATGTGAACGGAGGTGCCATTGCGCTTGGACATCCACTCGGCTGTTCCGGAGCCAAGCTCACTGTGCAGATCATTAACGAGCTGAGGAGAAGGAAAAAGAAATACGGCATTGTGACCATGTGCGTAGGTACAGGACAAGGTGCAGCAGGAATCATTGAATTATTGAACTAACAACCTAATTTCTTTATGGAAGCTACATCATCAAAAGCCGCATTAAAAGGTGGCGAATTTCTTATCAAGGAAACCGATGCGAATGACATCTTCATTCCTGAACAATTCAATGAAGAGCAGCAGATGATCGCACAAACCTGCATGGATTTCCTTAGCAGGGAAGTATGGCCGAACCTCGACCGTATCGACCAGCAGGAAGAAGGCTTGATGGAATCACTGCTTGACAAAGCAGCAGAGCTCGGATTACTCGGACTGAATGTTCCTGAGCAATATGGAGGTTTCGAAAAAGATTTCGTGACCGGTATGCTCGCAACCGAATGTATAGGAGGCGGACATTCATTTGCTGTTGCGCTTGCAGCACATACAGGCATTGGCACTTTGCCTATCCTGTATTATGGCAACGAGCAGCAAAAATCAAAATACCTTCCAAAGCTCACCAGCGGTGAATGGAAAGCAAGCTACTGTCTGACAGAGCCAAGCGCCGGATCCGATGCGAATTCTGGTAAGACACGCGCTACCTTAAGTGCAGATGGAAAGCACTACATATTGAATGGTCAGAAGATGTGGATCACGAACGGTGGTTTCGCAGAAGTGTTCACAGTATTTGCGAAGATCGATGATGATGAAAACCTGAGTGCCTTTATTGTTGAGAAAAGCTTTGGTGGTGTTTCACTGAATCCTGAAGAGCATAAGATGGGCATTAAAGGAAGCTCGACACGACAAGTGTTCTTCAACGATTGCAAAGTGCCGGTGGAGAACCTGCTTTCTGAAAGGCAGAACGGATTTAAGATTGCGGTGAACATTCTGAATGTTGGCAGGATCAAGCTTGCTGCTGCTGCAATGGGTGCGGCGAAAATGACTGCTACCAAATCAGTGCAGTATGCAAATGAACGTCAGCAGTTCGGAAGGCCCATCGCCAAGTACGGAGCGATCCGTTACAAACTTGCAGAACAGGCGATCAGGATCTTCGCATGTGAATCCGCATTGTATCGTTGCACACAGAACATTGAAGATGCGATCAACGGACTTTCTGCTTCAGGAATGACGCATGAAAAAGCGATACTTAAAGGAGTAGAACAGTTTGCCGTTGAAGCCGCCATTCTCAAAGTGCATGGATCAGAGGTGCTGGATTATGTCGTTGATGAAGGTGTACAGATCTACGGCGGAATGGGATATTCAGCGGAAGCGCCAATGGACCGGGCTTACAGGGATTCACGCATCAACAGGATCTTTGAAGGAACCAATGAGATCAACAGGATGCTGACCGTTGACATGATGATGCGCCGAGCCATGAAAGGCGAACTCGATCTGATGGGACCTGCACAGAAAGTAGCCGGTGAGCTGATGGCGATCCCTGAATTTGGAGAAGAAGACACCTCGCTGTTCGGAAAAGAAAAGAAATACATCACCAATTTTAAGAAAGCCGTTCTGATGGTGGCAGGAGCTGCTGCCCAGAAGCTTATGATGGAGCTTGCGAAAGAACAGGAAGTGCTGATGAACATCGCTGACATGATCATTGATGTTTATGCATGTGAATCCATGCAGCTGCGTGTGGAGAAGCTCGTAAGCATGCGCGGAGAAGCTCAGTGTGAAGCACAGCTTGAAATGATGCGCGTTTATATCAATGATGCTGCGGACCGCATCAATAAAAATGGAAAGGAAGCGATCAACTCGTTCGCGACAGGCGATGAACAACGCATGATGCTGATGGGACTAAAGCGATTCACTAAGACAGATCCTTTCAACGCAAAAGATGCAAGAAGGAAGATTGCAGCAAGACTGATCGAAGAAAATAAATATTGTTTCTGATAAGAACGAATGACTAAAGAACCAGCCATCACGCTGGTTCTTTTTTTTATGAAACACATCAGCCTGGTTATACTGTTGATCACATGCCTGTCTATGCAGGCTTACAGTCAACATGATAGTTCGGAATCAAAAACATCAACCTGGTTACACATCGGATCAGGATTCAATTTTTTTCCTAACCCTAACGCGGGTGTCGAGGTGATCATTCATGCTAGACGTATGGATGATGGAGGGTACAGACATTTTGTACTAGATGAATCGAGAAGATACCTTCCATTCATAGGCGCTTCATTTGAACATCGCAACACAAGGTTTGGTGCCGACCTGGCCATTATCTTCGATTCCACCTATTCGTCTTCATCACTCGGCTATTCAAGAACAAGCCGCATTCGAAAAGGGGGAGAGATGACACTGAGTGCAGATTATTATTTCTATAGACGGAATGCCTTTAGACGCTGTTTCATAGGTGCTTTCATTAACAATTCTGTCAGCGAACAGGAAATTTATTATTCTTCAGAAAGTTCCTATTACGGCACTGTGTATTGGGAATTATACCGAAACAGGACAATGCTTCAGGGATTTGAATCGAGGCTGGGATCAAGGATTGGTATGAACTGGCATTCAAAAAAAGCCGGTATGGATCTTTTCCTGTCTGCAATATTTTTAACCTATGGAAACTACCCGTATAAAAGCACAGACATATATGGACGATATCGCCTGACAATGCCTTATGTCAGGTATGTTTTCCAATATGATACACTTTTGATCTCAGGTAGAAGCAGTAGCCTCTATGGCCTTCCTTTAGCAATACAATTGGGATTGAAATTCTATATCAGGCTCACCTGAAGCCTGGATCATTTACTTAAGCCAGGTCTTACCACAGACGGAAGAATAAGCGGATCACTCGGAGGAACTTCCATAAATGTATTGATCGCAATTCTTCTGAATTTCTTCCCATGCCGCGTGAACACGATCACACCTTTCTGATAATCATTTGTCGGCTGCGTCTGGCTGTTCAGCTTCATCCTGCTCTCACCATCCAGGGGACGCATACTTTGCAGCTCCCTGAATCCAATCAGTACATCACCTGTTTCCGTACAAACAATCGATGAGCAGCTTTTCTCTGGTTCATCGGCATCATAGAATTCAAGTCTTCTGCCCGATGAAGCAGATGTTATGGAATCAATCGTAAAGGGATTTTCCGAACTTAACCGGATGAAATAACTGGATGTGTCTTTCTGAATTGATTTAAATCCACCTTTCGCGATCTGAGCGGATGAGATCGTACAGGACAACAACAACAACAAGCTTATGAGTAGTTTCATGAAATACCTAAAAACAATACATGTACCAGCATTCTGTTTTCTGATAATGCTGATTTCTATATCTGCTTCAGCACAGATGCCATCTACGGATATCTGGACACTGGACCTGAATGTAAACGGGAACGCTGCGACACTTTCAAACCCGGTGAACATTACAGGCAGACCGGGATATGATAATCAGCCCTGGATCTTCGAATCAAAGCAGCGGATTTATTATTCTTCGGATGTAAACGGGCAGACAGACATATTTTATCATGACCTGAAATCAGGGAGAAACGTGCAGGTCACAAAAACACCGACAAGCGAATATTCTCCATCAGTACAGGGTAAGCACCTGTTCGTACTCATGGTGGAGAAAGATTCTTCACAAAGGATCTGGAAGAATCCAGGCACAAAAAAAGCCAGGAGGATCACTGAATTGAAAAATGAACAAATCGGCTATTATGTGTTTACCGGTAAAGATTCAGTGGCGGTTTACATACTCGGTGAACCAACTGTGCTGAAGATCATCGACTTAAAAAAGAATACATCAGCAATCATTGCAGACAGCATAGGTCGGGGCATCAAATTAATTCCCGGCGAAAACACATTCAGCTTCACACGATTGAAGAATGGCAAGGCTTCACTTTATAAATACAGCAAGCATACTTCCGCCACCGAGTTTCTGTCAGAGCTGCCTTCAGAAGATTACGAATGGATAGATGGTAAGACCATACTGAGCTCGGATGGAGTTTCACTAAAGATCAAAAAGATCGGAGAAGAATGCTGGAAGCATGTACAGATCACTGAACGCATCGCCTTAAACGGCATCACCAGGATCGCGTACTCTCCTGCGTTGAAGAAGATCGCCCTTGTTGCCAGGGAATGAGCAGGTTGCATCGCTTACGACAGAAATCATTTTCAGTAATAACCTGAAAGAGTAACTTTAGTTATTCATCACTTACCATGAAACTCAGCGAATATAAATACAGCAGGCCTGACATGAAGGCCATGGAATCTGAAGCAGATTCACTCATTTCATCATTCAGGAATTCATCTTCGGCGGAGAAGCAGGCAGAGATCATGGCTTCAGTGAACAAGCTCAGGAATCATTACATGACCATGTCCACGCTCTGCTCGATCCGCTACAGCCAGGATACGGAAAGTGATTACAATCAGAAGGAAAAAGCGTTTTATGATGACGCAGAACCTGCATACCAGTCGATCGTTTCGAAGTTCTTCAAAGAAATCCTTGACACACCGAACAGAAAAACGCTGGAAGAAAAATTCGGCAGACAGCTTTTCACGATCGCTACCCAAACAGTCCGGACATTCGATCCATCGATAACTGAAGACTTAAAAAAAGAGAATGCGTTAACGACCGAATACTCAAGGCTTCTTTCATCTGCAAGGATCATGTTCCAGGGTGAAGAAAGAAACCTGTCACAGCTTGAGCCATTCGCCACAGGAACTGACAGGGAGATAAGAAGGTCAGCACAAAAGGCACGATACTCATTTTTTGAACAGCACAGTGATGAACTCGACCGGCTTTATGATGAGCTTGTAAAGACCCGTGATACCATGGCTAAGAAGCTCGGTCATGAAAATTTTATTGGCCTTGGCTATGACCGAATGTTGCGTTCAGATTACAATGCACAGGATGTAAAAGGATACAGGGATCAGATACTGAGAGATGTTGTGCCCGTTGCTGCAAAGGAACGTGAGAAACAGAGAAAGCGCCTGGGCCTTGACAAGCTTTACTTTTATGACGAGCCGCTGTTTTTTCCTACAGGAAATTCAAATCCCAAAGGAGAACCTGAGTGGATCATTGAGCAGGCTGCATCAATGTATAAAGAGCTTTCGCCTGAGACCAATGAATTCTTTGAATACCTGAAGAAGAATGAGCTGATGGATCTTGTTGCCAGAAAAGGTAAAGCACCAGGAGGCTATTGCACGATCATCAACGACTACAAAAGCCCGTTCATCTTTTCAAACTTCAATGGTACGACGCATGATGTGATCGTTCTCACACATGAAGCCGGACATGCATTTCAATGTTACATGAGCCTTGGGTTTGATGTACCTGACTATTACTTCCCAACGTACGAAGCCTGTGAGATCCATTCAATGAGCATGGAGTTTCTTACCTGGCCATGGATGAAACTGTTCTTCAAAGAAGATGAAGGAAAGTTCAGACATTCACACATCAGCAAAGCACTTTTCTTCTGGCCATATGGAGCAGCGGTGGATGAGTTTCAGCATGATGTATATTCCAGGCCATCCATGACACCTAAGGAAAGAAAGCAAACCTGGAGATCAATTGAAAACCGTTACATGCCATGGAAAGACTATGGCGGATTTGAATTTCCTGAGAGCGGAGGATTCTGGCAACAACAACGTCACATCTACGAAAGTCCATTTTACTATATCGATTACACACTGGCCCAGACATGTGCCATACAGTTCTGGCAACGCTCGGAAGAGAATCCACAGAAAGCATGGAGCGATTACCTGAGGCTTTGCAAAGCGGGAGGATCTGCATCATTTCTCGAGCTTGTTGAGCTTGCCGGACTTACATCACCTTTTAAAGACGGTACAATCGGCGCAGTAGTGAACTCTATGGAAAACTGGATGGATCAGTTTCCTGAGGAGCAGTTGAAATAAGCTTCAAGAACATCGCGGATATTGCTGTAGGTGTTTGAAAGAATCTCTGGCAGCTGGTCTTTGGAAACCCATTTCACTTCCGTGATATCTTCTTCAGCTTGTGGCATCATTCCTTCATCTGAAATAAGAAGCGCCCTGAACCATGAAGTTTCTTTCAGGATACGTTCACCTTTATGGTCGTAGAAATGAAAGGTAGTTTTGAGGTGATCTGTGATCTTAACCTTAACACCACATTCCTCCTCAATTTCACGCCGGGCACCTTCTTCAGGTGATTCTCCTTCTTCAAGCTTTCCCTTCGGGAGATCCCATTTACCATGACGCAGGATCACCAGGAAATCACCATCATCTTTTCGCACCACACCACCTGCAGCATGAATCGTACGCACATTGTCACGGATCACCGAAAGCACTTCTGATTCACTTCGTCCGTAAAGGTATAGCGATGGAAGCTCTTCCTTCAGCAGATCAAGTGCTGAACAAATATTCTGTTTATCAGCCTGCATCAGCAATCCACCGTCACGAACAACCCATTCTGATGAATTATTGGAAATATGAACGGGCTTGTCGTTATAATAAATGACCATATAAACCAGAGAAAATTATCGGGGTAAAAGAATATATTTGCTCTATGCTTTATCAGGAGTCTGCACTCAAAATTGCCGAATTTTTATTACAAGTCAAAGCTATCAAACTACAGCCTTCCCAGCCATTTCAATGGGCATCAGGATGGAAATCACCGATTTACTGTGACAACCGTGTGACCTTGTCTTTTCCAAAGATCAGGACATACATTCGTCAGCAGTATGTCAATGCGATCAATGACACATTTGGAAAGCCGGATCTCATTGTTGGCGTAGCTACCGGGGGAATCGCCCAGGGTGCGCTCATTGCCCAGGAGATGGGTATTCCATTCGCCTATGTACGCTCAGAAAGTAAAGGACATGGCATGAAGAACCTGATCGAAGGATGTATCGAAAAAGGTCAGACCGTGGTGGTGATCGAAGACCTCATCTCTACAGGAGGAAGTAGCCTTAAAGCGGTGGAAGAGGTAAGAAAAGCAGGTGCTGCTGTAAAAGGCCTGGCATCCATCTTCTCGTACAATTTCAAAGCATCATCCGAAGCATTTAAAAAAGCGAAATGTCCTTTCATCACCTTGTGTGATTACGACACGCTGATCGATCAGGCTCTGAATACAAACTACATCGGAGAAAAAGACCTGAAGTCTTTAAAAGCATGGAGAGAAAACCCTGCTGAATGGAGTAAATGATAGGAACGGTTTTTGTCCTATATACCTGCAAACGACACTTATGACCAGAATAGAAAGCGAAAAAGTTGAAGTACAGAAATCTTCGAAAGAAATTTTCAAGCAGCTTACTGACTTTCGCAACTTTGAAAACCTGATGCCTTCACAGGTGTCGAACTGGTCAGCAACAAAAGATACCTGCTCTTTTGTTATCCAGGGAATGGCGACAATCAAAATGCAGATTGTTGAAACCAAACCCGACAACTACATTAAGATTGTTTCAGCCGACAAAACGCCCTTTGATTTTGTACTTCATGTGAACATCGATGAGAAAGGCAGCAAATCATGTGAAGGACAATTGATTTTTGAAGCTCCGCTCAATCCGTTTATGAAGATGATGGTTGAAAAGCCACTCAGGAACTTCTTCAACTACCTTGCAGTTAAGATCAAGGACCTTAAGTAAGGATAAACCGGATCTGCTTCAGGTCATATGCAGTGACCAATCCATCAGAAGTTTCAAGAAGAAGCCTGCCATCTCCATTAACCTGAACAATTCTGGCGAGAAACTCTTCATCAGCTTTCTTAAAACGCAGCCACTGCTGATAACCGAATAAGTTTTCGAGGTATTCATTCTCCAGCGTCTTTTCTCCACGCTTCTTCCATGCAAGGTATCGCCGTTCAAGAAATGAGCAGGTCGTTAACAGGACATCCTTCAGATCATACGATTTACCGGTAATTTTTTTCAGACTTTCCGCATTGAATTCATCAAGCCCTTCCTCCTGGTTCACATTGATCCCGATCCCGACAATTACCTGAGAGATCATGTTGCCTGTGGAGATTGTTTCAATGAGTATCCCTGCTACTTTAGAGGTGCGATGCAGGATATCGTTCGGCCATTTGATCATGAAAGGCTCGGCAGTCAGGAAACGCAAAGCATCACAGACAGCAAGAGATACACACCTTGTAAGATTAAAATGATCGGAAAGCCTGATGAAAGAAGGAGAAAGAATGATGCTGAAGGTGAGGTTCGCTCCAGGCTCCGACTTCCAGGAACTACCACGCTGACCACGGCCTGCTGTCTGGTCTTCTGCCATTATAACAGTACCTTCAGCCACAAATCCGTGTTTCAGTAGTTCGGTACTATAATTGTTCGTAGAATCGACGGTCTTCAGGGAAATTAACGTCTTTCCGAAGTAAAGTGGTTCAAGCATAATTAAATTAACACACAAATGACAGGAGTTATAAAGATGCAAGGCACAACTCCAATTTTAGCTAATTTCGCCTTTTTTGATCGAACAATTTATGAGTAAACAGAAAACCCTTAAGAGTCCGGCTGCCATACTGGCAGAAACTGTGATCAAAGGGATCCAGGAGAAAAAAGGCAAAGAGATCGTTCTTCTCGACCTTAGGAAAATTGAGAATGCAATTTGTGATTACTTTATCATCTGTCATGGTGATTCAAGTACACAGGTATCAGCGATTGCCAACTCAGTTGACAAGGAAGTGAAAAAAGATACCGGCGAAGATCCCTGGCATTCGGAAGGATATGAAAATTCAGAATGGGTGCTGATCGATTATGTGGATGTAGTGGTCCATGTTTTTCAGAAGCAGATAAGAGATTTTTACAAACTAGAAAAATTGTGGGGTGATGCGGAAATCACTGTGATCCCTGAAGAATGAACTTTTTTTATACAGAAATGAACGAAGAACAAAAAGATACTAATCCGGACAGGAACAAGTTTGACAAGGTGAAAGAAAAGCTTGGTAAAAAGCCAAAGCTTCCAAAGCCATCGTTTAACTTTTACTGGATCTATGCGATCATCGTGATCGTCTTTATCGTTGTCCAGTTTATGGATTTCGCCCCAACGAGCCGTGAGATAACCTGGCAGCAGTTTGAGACAGTCATGTTACAAAACAGGGACATCGACAAAGTGATCGTGGTGAATAACGAGATCGCTGAAGTGTACCTCAAAAAAGAAAGCCTTACCAAAGAGGAATATAAAGACGTAGCGAAAAAAGCCTTCGGTGATTCACCAAACCCAGGCCCTCACTACTTTTTTACCATAGGATCGATCGACAGCTTCGAGAAGAAAATGGAAGAGGCTCAAAAAGATATTGCAGCTGATCAAAAGGTCAGCGTGATATTTGAAAAGAGGAAGAACTGGAGTAACGATATAATCAGCTGGGTGGTACCAATTATCATAATGATCGCTTTATGGGTGTTTATCATGCGACGGATGACCGGTGGCGCAGGAGGCGGAAGCCAGCTGTTCAACATAGGAAAATCAAGAGCCACTCTGTTCGATGCTGATGATAAGGTAAAGATCACATTTCAGGATGTCGCTGGCCTTGAAGAAGCCAAAGAAGAAATTAAAGAGATCGTTGACTTTCTGAAAAATCCCGGCAAGTTCACCAAGCTCGGTGGAAAGATCCCGAAAGGTGCATTGCTTGTAGGACCTCCGGGAACAGGTAAGACACTCCTCGCCAAAGCCGTTGCAGGTGAAGCCGGAGTTCCTTTCTTCTCCCTGTCAGGATCAGATTTCGTTGAAATGTTTGTCGGTGTTGGTGCTGCCCGTGTACGTGACCTGTTCAACCAGGCAAAAACGAAAGCTCCAAGCATCATCTTTATTGATGAGATCGATGCCATTGGACGTTCACGTAGCAAAGCATCACTTCCTGGAGGAAATGATGAGCGTGAGAACACACTGAATTCACTTCTTGTTGAAATGGATGGATTCTCCACAAACTCCGGAGTAATCATCCTTGCAGCAACCAACAGACCTGATGTACTTGACTCGGCATTGTTGAGACCAGGACGTTTCGATCGTCAGATCAGCATTGATAAACCGGATATCATCGGACGTGAGGCCATCTTTAAAGTTCACCTCAAGCCATTAAAACTGGATACTGATGTGGATCCAAGAAAGCTTGCCAGCCAGACACCTGGATTTGCAGGAGCTGAGATCGCAAACGTTTGTAATGAAGCAGCCCTTATCGCAGCGAGAAAAAATAAGCACGCTGTTAACCTGCAGGACTTCAATGACGCGATCGACAGAGTGATCGGCGGACTTGAAAAGAAGAACAAGCTGATATCCCCTGAAGAGAAAAAGATCGTTGCATACCATGAAGCCGGACATGCTGTTGCAGGATGGTTCCTTGAGCATGCCGATCCACTCGTTAAAGTGAGCATCGTGCCACGAGGTGTTGCCGCATTAGGCTATGCGCAATACCTTCCAAAAGAACAGTTCCTTTATACCGTTGAACAACTTACTGATTCCATGAGCATGGCATTGGGCGGACGAGCAGCTGAAGAGATCGTATTTGGAAAAGTTTCCACAGGTGCGCTGAGTGACCTTGAAAGGATCACCAAAATGGCTTACAGCATGATCACCATGTATGGTATGAATAAAGAGATCGGTAACGTCTCTTTTTATGATCCGAGACAGGGGGACTATGGATTCAGCAAACCTTACTCTGATGCCACTGCTGAGAAGATCGACAAGGAAGCAAGGACATTGATCGAAGACATCTACCTGAGAACAAAAGAGCTCTTGACATCAAAAAGAAATGAGCTTGAAGTAGTTGCCAGGGAACTTCTTGAAAAAGAAGTGATCTTCCAGACCGACCTTGAAAGGCTGATCGGTAAAAGACCGTATCAGAAAGAAGATCATCTCTATGAAAATCAGGATCTCAATGACAGTGGATCTATCCTTCCGGATATAAGCCCGGATAAGAAGAATACCATCTAAATTCTCTAATTTAGCCGGAAAGTTCCGGCAAATGGAGGATAGTACATCGAGGGAGAAGATTCTCAAAAAAGTCAGAAAAGCACTGATCGTAAAATCCAGGGAAGCATTAACAAATGTTGACCTGGAAACTTCGGTCTATGTTCAGTCGGAGGAAACTCCTGAAATCGAGTTTGCCCAGAATTTCTCTGAACATGGAGGCAAGTTCATTTTCAGCCTCGATGATGCAGAGCTCATTGAAAATCTTCAGCTTCTCGTAAGTGAAAATAAATGGAAAAAGATCTTCTGTAATGATGATGCACTGACTGCATTATTAAAACAAGCGAATATTCCATTCAATTCTGATCTTGCATCACTCGCGGATTCTGAAGTTTCAATCACACGTTGCGAAGCGTTGATCTGCAGAACCGGCAGCATCCTCACCAGCTCTTACCAGGGACGAAGCATCCCGGTTTCATCGGCCATCCACATCGTTGTGGGTTATACTTCTCAGCTGGTTCCGGATGTGAAAGAAGGTCTTTCCGAACTAAAGAAACGCTATGAAACGGGATATCCATCATCCGTCTCTTTCATTACTGGTCCGAGCAGAACTGCGGATATTGAAAAGACGATTGTCATGGGCGCGCATGGTCCTTTGGATCTTTATGTCTTTTTATTAGATGACCTTGGCCTTGAATGATTCCGAAAACTGGGTTGTCGTTTATACCACAACAGAATTTTATAAGGTTCAGATTATAAAAGGAATGCTGGAAGAGAATGACATCTATTCCATCATCATCAACTATGGTGACAGTACACGGATGCTTCCCGATTCAAGCGAGCTATTCGTGAACAACACGGACGCTTTCATGGCATCCTATCTCATTAACAAAGTGGATGACTATGGATCCGAAATACTCTAACCTTCTTGTCAGGTCGGCCACAGGAATTGTGTTCGTCATCGTTTTAACCACTTCCATACTCTGGAACAGGTGGTCATTCTTTTTGCTTTTTCTTGTCATCAGCATGGCAGCCCTAAATGAGTTTTATTCTTTGCTTCAGAAAGGCGGGATGCAGGTACAACGGATCACGGGATTAATCTGCGGCTTTCTCATCTACATGCTGATCGGTCTTCCAGCTCTTGACATGTTGGAAAGCACCTTTACATCAGGGATCTTTTTACTCTTCACAGTTCCAATGATAACAGGGCTTTATTTAAAGCAGGAAAAACCTTTTTCATCCATTGCACTCACCACCCTTGGGCTTATCTATACAGTGGTTCCTTTGGCCTTGCTGAATATCATAGGAAACAATCCCGGCTTTAATCCGTGGCCTGTTCTGGGCTTCATCATCCTGATATGGATCCATGATACAGGTTCTTACATCGCAGGCTTTACGCTGGGCAGGACCAAGCTGTTTGAAAGGATCTCTCCAAAGAAAACATGGGAAGGCAGTGCCGGAGGATTTCTGTTTACCTGTCTCGGTTGTCTTGTTATGCAGCGTTATCAGCCAATGCCATCACAGGCAGACTGGCTTGTGATCGGAATGCTGGTGGTTGTATTTGGCAGCTTTGGCGACCTGGCAGAAAGCATGCTGAAAAGAAGCCTCGGGGTAAAAGATTCAGGCAATCTGCTTCCTGGACATGGCGGTGCGCTGGACAGATTTGACAGCCTGATCTTCGCCACACCTTTTATTTATTTCTACCTTAAAGTAAGAGGTATTTGCTGATTTTCAGGAAGAAATTCCGGAAGAAATACCTTGTGTAAAAATGAATTACAGGTGATAATACCAGCTTTGTAAATAACGCTGAATTACATCACTTTTTTATTCTTCTATATTTCCTAAATTCGCTGGCTAATTAACCTAAAGCACCGTTTAAGGAACGGGCTAAAAAATTGTTAAATGACTACAAACACAAAAGCAGCCTCGAAGAAGGACCATAACACAGGTCCGGCTCACCACGGAATGTTTGACGCGGTTATCGCTCGGATGGAAATCGCCCGCAGCTTGCACCCAGTGTCTGATGATGTTTTCAATATCCTGAAAAGCCCTCAGAAGCAGGTGATCGTGAGTCTCCCAATCATGATGGATAACGGGAAGGTCGAAGTATTCGAAGGCTATCGTATTGTTCATTCAACTGCAATCGGACCATCTAAAGGTGGTATTCGTTATGCCATGGATGTTGATCTTGATGAAGTAAAAGCACTTGCTGCCTGGATGACTTTCAAGTGTGCAGTGGCAAACATCCCGTATGGCGGAGCGAAAGGTGGAATTAAATGCGATCCAAGAAAAATGTCGGTAGGCGAACTTGAAAGGCTTACACGTGCATACACCATTGCAATGGCTGATGTATTCGGCGTTGACAAAGATATTCCTGCTCCTGACATGGGTACCGGAAAACGTGAAATGGCATGGATCGTTGATGCATATTCTAAAATAAAAGGCATCGATGCTCCTGGTGTTGTTACCGGAAAACCATTGACACTTGGTGGTTCACGCGGACGTGAAGCTGCTACCGGGCGTGGTGTAATGATCTCATGCCTTGAGGCAATGAAGAAGACAGGCATCGACAGAAAGAATGCCACTGCAGCAGTGCAGGGATTTGGAAATGTAGGTTCAAATGCTGCACGATTACTTGACGGACAAAAAATCAAGATCGTTGCTATTTCTGATCATACAGCAGCATTCTACAATCCGAAAGGAATTGACATCGACAAGGCACTGAAATATGTTCAGACCAATGGCGGTGTGCTTCGTGGCTTTGATGGTGGTACTGAGATCTCCAACAACGATCTTATCACACTTGAAGTTGACGTGCTTGTTCCTGCAGCGATCCAGAATGTGATCACCGCTGAGAATGCGAACGATATCAAAGCGAAGCTGATCATCGAAGGTGCGAACGGACCAACTGCTCCTGAGGCAGATGACATCCTGAACAAAAAAGGAATTGTCGTGGTGCCTGATATCCTTGCAAATGGCGGTGGAGTAACTGTTTCCTATTTCGAGTGGGTTCAGAATAAATATGGCCACTACTGGAACGAGGAAGAAGTGAATGCAAAGCATGATGCATCCATGGCAGCAGCTTTCCAGAATGTATGGTTCAATGCACAGCAATACAAAACTTCAATGCGTATCGGTTCTTACATCACAGCAATTAAAAAGCTGGATAAAGCGGTACAGTACAGAGGCAGATTCTAATCAAACTTAAATACAAAGGGCTGAAGAGGACGAGAGTTACTTCAGCCCTTTCTCATTTCCATGAAATTTCACAAAGAAGGTTACCCTAGTCTGATCCTGGCTTTACTGTTTGCTGCAGCGCTCTGTGCAGCCGCCTGGTATTTTATTCCTGATGCTTACTATCCTGTCAGGATTGCTGCATATATCCTTGCAGCTGTTGTGGTGATCATTATCTTACAGTTCTTTCGTTCACCCAAACGTACGATCAGCATCGAAGACAATTCAATTCTTTGCCCTGCTGATGGCAAAGTGGTGGTGATCGAAGAAGTAGAGGAAACTGAATATTTCAAGGAAAAACGTTTGCAGATCTCTGTGTTCATGTCTCCTGTAAATGTTCACGTTAACAGATACCCGATCAGCGGCATCGTGAAATATGTAAAGTACCATCCAGGTAAATACCTTGTTGCATGGCATCCGAAGTCCTCAACGGATAATGAACGCACAACAATCGTAGTTCAGCATCAGAATAAATCAGAAGTGCTTTTCAGACAGATCGCAGGCGCCCTGGCAAGGAGAATCGTTTTTTATTGTAAAGAAAATGATCCCGCACTTCAGGGGTCTGAATTCGGGTTCATAAAATTCGGCTCAAGGGTGGATCTGCTCCTGCCTCCTACTGTGAAAGTGAAAGTCGAGCTTAATCAGGTTGTTAAAGGCGGAAAGACCGTCCTTGCTGTGTTTGAATAATTTTTGATTATTCCCTGATTTGAGGTATATTTATTGAACGAAACCATTATCCAAAAAAATCATATCAATGAAAAAATTATTCCTTTTCGCTGTAGCTGCAACGTTTGCTGTTGCTTCTGTAGCTTCTCCACTTTCAGGTGACGAGAAGAAAGACAAGAAAAAGTGCGAAAACAAAGCTGCATGCTGCAAGACAGCAAAAGCTGATGCAGAAACTAAAGAAAAGAAGTGCTGCAAAGGTGATGCTGCCAAGTGCTCAGACAAAAAAGCTGAAGGTTCAGCAAAGGCAGAAGAGAAAAAATAATTTATCTTTTGTATATAAAAAAAGCCAGTTCAATCGAGCTGGCTTTTTTTATTTCCTAAATGATCTGAAGCAGCTCGTCCAGGCTCGCAACCTCATATTGAAGGTTGTAGTCATGCTGTTCTTTATGCGGGTTGAAATACACGTGATCCATCCCTGCATTCATCGCTCCCTGAATATCCGCAGTCAGGCTGTCGCCGATCATCAGTGAATTCCTAAGCTCACCTTTTGTCAGTCCAAGCGCATAATGAAAGATTTCAGGATTCGGCTTTTGTATGCCTGCAGTTTCTGAAGTAACGATATGCTTGAAATATTTGTCCAGGCCTGAACATTTGATCTTGATATGCTGCACATCATTAAAGCCATTTGTGATGATGGCAAGCTGATGTCCTTTATCCATTGAATGTGTAAGGAGGTCGATCGCACCGGGCATCAGGTTCGTTTTAACCGGGCTCAGTTCCAGGAAATCCAGAGCAAGCTTCAATGCCAGCGGATGATCGTTGATATTGAAGTCATTGAGGATGCTCACAAACCGCTCAGTCCGGATCTTTTCACGCTGGATCAATCCTTTTTCCCAGGATGCCCATAAAGCCGTATTATGCACGTTGTAACTGTTCCAGAAAACATCCACGCTTTCAATGCCTTTCTCATTTAGCTTATGCTGATCAAAAAGCTCTGTAAGCGTTTCAAGAACGTTTTTGTCAAGATCCCAGAGAGTCCTGTCAAGATCAAAGAAAAGATGTGAATACCTCACTAAAAAAACAGTTTATAGGAAGAGATCGTCACTGACCAGAACAACACCGACGAGATCATATACAACATTACTTTCTGGTTATTATGAAAATACCTTTTTGCGAGCAGCATGCCCAGAGGCATCGACAGCACGGTTGGTGTAAGGATGGCAAGACCGATCAATCCGAACCTCTGCTTCACCCTCACGATCATTTTGTTTTTAAACGTAAAGATCTTCGCAGGTTTTTTTGGATGCTTGTGCCGCCATTTCACTACAAACTTGTTCACCACCTTCAGGATCTGTTCACTCAGGAAAGAAAATACAAGTATTCCGAGGATTCCACCGAAAGAGGTTGTCACGACGGTTTTAAAGAATGAAAAATGATATCCTGCAAGAGCCAATGGCAAGCCACCAAGTCCGAACTTGACACTGCTCAATAAAATGACGGAAATGATTTTCCACAATTCTCCCACGATGCGATGTTGAATTAGATCTTGTTCCCGTATGCCAGGTCACCGGCATCACCTAATCCTGGTACTATATAAGATTGTACCGTTAGTTCTTCATCAACTGCGCCAGCCCATATTTTAGTGTTCGCGGGGAGATGTTTTTTCACGTGCTCAATACCAGCAGCGCTTGCGATCGCAGTTACAATATGCGTAAACTTCGGCTTTCCGCGGGTGATCAATGCGTTGTATGAAAGTACGAGTGATGCTCCTGTGGCAAGCATGGGGTCACACAGGATCAGTATTTTATCGGTAAGGTCAGGACTTGATAAATATTCGATCTGAATTTCAAATGAACCATCTTTGTGATGCTTCCTGTAGGCCGATACGAATGCATTCTCTCCCCTGTCGAAATAATTCAGCAGTCCCTGGTGTAAAGGAAGGCCGGCTCTGAGGATCGTTCCAAGCACAGGTTGCTGATCAAGCAGGTGTGTATGTGCAACACCCAGTGGAGTATGCACCTCAGCTGCATTGTACTTCAGCTCTTTGCTGATCTCATACGCGAAGATCTCACCCATCCTTTCAAGGTTCCTTCTGAAACGCATGCTATCCTTCTGGATCTTTTCATCTCTCAGCTCAGCGATATAATGATTAAACAGTGAATTCGTTCCGGAGAGCGTCGTTACCATATTACTTTTTGATTAATGTTAGTGGCCATGGAAGCCTGTTCTGTCTGACCTGTAAATATACGCATTCTTTAGCGCCAAATCCTTTATAGAATCGGGCAAGATCAGGATCGTCAGAACCTTCAAAATCAAGTGTAAGGTTACGTTGAGAATTAAATTTTATAAATGAATCGATCAGGAAGGGCATTGCTCCCCTTTCTTTCCCTTCCTGTGATACCCCTGAAAAAAGAAAGATGACCTTGCCGTTGCTTTCTATAAAAAAGGCACCTGCAAGCAACCGTTCATCCTCTCCAATAGCTGCCCATACCTGTCCGAGGTTGGATGTACGCGCTACAGTCATGATGGCATTCAATGCGATATAATCCCGAGTTGTGAACGTGTCCAGGTCTTTGCCCCGGTTATTCCTGAAGAGCTCTATGACCTGCTCTGGTTTGAAACTGAAATCGAGCTTCAGTCCATTCTTCGTTCCTTTTTTAATATTCCTTGTGGCATTTGCTGAATAATGAGATGCAAGAAGTTGATAATCGGGAATCAGGTCAAGCTCGTGTGTAAGCCTATGCTTCACTTCAAATCCATTATGCTTCAGCTTGTTGTAGGTATTCAGATTTTGTTCAATGAATCTGAATGATGAAGGAATGGCTTCAAGGAAAGTATGCACCCGCTCCTCTGAAAGGATCTCTGTAGAGAACACACCCAGCTGCTGAATAAAGAATGGAGGGTAAACATAGGTGATCCCGAACTTGGTTCTGTGAGGAAGAGGCATCACGCATTCATAATTTCCCTCCACCAGGGCATCCCAGCCAGGACATGCAATATCGAGGTACCACGAATAAACATAGGGCATTCCATTCAATGACTTTCCTATGCAATCATCCCAGCGGGTTTTATCTACCTCAGCATGCTTTAAGTACCTGATCTCCTTCACAAAGCCTCCTTTACAATATCTTCATAAAGATCCTTCCATCCCTTCCATTGCTTCATGTCGCTTAATGTTTCATTATGCCACAGGGTGATGAATGTTCCCTTTACTGCTTTAACATGCTTAATCAAATCCTTTACCTTTTCAAGACTCTGATCAGGATCCAGCTTCATATAATACTTCAGCGTGGCTTCCATCACGGCAAAAGGATGAACGGTAAGCTTTGTTTCTATTTCAAGGTCGAGGTCGTAAAAGTTAAATGGGGTACATACTCCTGCCCGAAAGCCAATCTCTGAGGCATACCCCATGGTATAATCATCGGTGATATCAAGATCGACCAGATTTCTGTAAGTTCCCGGAAGTGTCAGCTTCAGAAAATGCTGTCTGCTCCTGGTGACCTCACGGTTGAGGATCTTCGACAGTCGCCTGATCTCCTCTTCCAGCTTCTGCGGATTCTTGTTGGATCCGTAGGATGGGTGAATTCCCACATCCGATCTGTCACCGATCCGTTTGATCAATGACCGGAACTTACGGCTCGTGACCGGAACATTTTTATCGTTCACGCCATAATCTCCCAGAAGGAAAAAATAGATTGTACGGATGTCATACTTATCCTGGATGGCAAACTGGTGCTCATAGGTATCATAAGGATCCGGCGACAGGCCCAGCAACACTTTTGTACGCTCAGCAACCTCCTTGAAGTCGAGTTTGGTCACCGACCTCAGGTAGGCTCCGGTTGTCCTTAAAACACCTTTCTCGATGTATGCGTAGGCATTATCAATATCGATCGTTGAGATGAACTTATACTTACGTTCAGGAAAAGTAAACTGAGGATAATTTCCAACGATCACTTTTTTTACTTCCTCGGCCCAGTAGTTAACGACAGGTATTGCGAGAAAACCATTTGCCCAGGCCAGACTCTGATTAGCTTCATACCGGTCATGCACATCGCGGATGCTGGGCAGGTATTCTTCATATCTGCTGATCAGATAGAATGATGCAGCAAACGGATCGAATGGAAACGCAGATGTTCTGCTGGTTGAATAAAATGCAGGCAGTCCGTTCCATTGAAATACTGAAATGTTCTGGTCTTTTATTCCGGATTCGAAAAGCAGCGGACGGGATTGAAAAAACAATCCTTCTTTTAATGACTGGTTTGCATAACAGATCTTGGGGCCTTCATACGAAAGGAATTCCTGCTCATCTGTCGTGAATGAAACTTCACTAAGAAGAATATCATGAAAGATGACATGAAAAATATACTTCACCCGGTTGGTGATCCTTGGAGAATAAACCAGAATCATCCTAGGTGGCTGATTATTTTTTCACAGATGAATTCGGCTGCGTGTCCGTCACCATAGAGGGGAGGAAAGTTCAGACGTTTATGTTCGGTGAATGTTGCATGTGCGCTGAGTATCCTGCTTGTATCGGCGTCGGTAATTATGGCATTTCCAGATTCAACCAGCTCCACCCATTCTGTTTCAGGACGAAGTATGATACAAGGCTTTTTATTGAAGAATGCTTCTTTCTGAACACCTCCTGAATCAGTGAATACCATCCTGCAGTTCTTTTCAAGCTCGAGCATTCCGAAAAAGGATACGGGTTCCGTAACGATGAAATTATTCGTTGATCTCAGTTTATTCATCAATGGCTGATGATGTTCAGCGGCAAGCATTTTAACAGTTCTTGGATGTGCAGGAAAAACAAACACCTCGCCTTTCTCACATAGCTGAAGAATGGCTTCAAGTATCGATGAGAGCCTTGCCGGATCATCCGTATTGTTATCGCGATGAATGGTAAGCAGGTTGAATGAATCGCTCTCTACACCCGTCCTCTTGAGGATATCAGACCTTTCCCCGGAGA
Organism: Bacteroidota bacterium; assembly: GCA_036675075.1. Classification (GTDB taxonomy): domain Bacteria; phylum Bacteroidota; class Bacteroidia; order JAKFFM01; family JAKFFM01; genus JAKFFM01. The sequence continues at coordinate 24,813 of JAKFFM010000026.1, read as the reverse complement.
TCTTTGAATAGTGGTTGTTGTTGTCAAGCATGACATCACCGCAATGATAAACTGCCGGGTGTTCAGCGCTTGCCTTATTATTTGATGTATGTATAATGCCTTCCCTTGTAAGGTTTTGAATGGCAGATACTGTTGGTGCAAAAAGAATGGTGGAAGTATGATCACACAATACCCTGTTGATCTCTTCAGGCATAGAACGATTGAATGATCTCAATCCTGATTCAATGTGAACGACAGGTATCTGGAGCTTTGAGGCAGCAAGTGAAGCCGCGATGGTTGAATTTGTATCACCATATACAACCACAGCATCCGGATCTTCCCTGAGAAGCACCTCTTCAATTCCCTGAAGCATGGCGGCCGTTTGTTTCCCATGTGATCCTGAGCCCACATTCAATGAATAGCCGGGTTTCGGAATTTTCATTTCTGTGAAGAACACTTCCGACATATTCGAATCGTAATGCTGTCCGGTATGGAGAATAATTTCTTTTATCCCGCTGCTGTACTTTTCAGAAATCGCTCTGCTCAGTGCCGCTGCTTTAATGATCTGTGGCCTTGCCCCTATGACTGTAATAATCTTTATCAAATTCCCGGATTCAAATCAAACCTTCATCCGCGAAACTAAGATAGCCTGATTCGCCGATAATCAGATGATCCAGTACGGGAATTTCAAGAAATGTCCCTGCTTCCTTAAGCTTCTTCGTTAGGTGTATATCCGAATCTGAAGGCTTCAGATTGCCTGAAGGATGATTGTGCGAAAGGATGATCGCGGATGCAAGATGCTCAAGTGCATTCTTGAAAATGATCCTGGAATCAGCCACTGTGCCTGCTATCCCACCTTTGCTGATGTTTTTTGTTGAGATGACATGATTAGCCCGGTTAAGATAAAGCACCCAGAATTCTTCATGGTTGTGATCATCCATTAAAGGGTACAAAATATCATACGCATCTTTTGAACAGGTGATCTTGGGCTTTTTTTCTATGACCGAATCTTTTCGTCTTCTTCCAAGCTCAAGTGCCGCAATGATCGTTAATGCTTTGGCTTCCCCAATTCCAGGGATTCTTTTCAGATCAGCAATTTGTTTTCTGCCCAGGTTCGTGAGCTGGTATCCTGAATCTGCCAGGACAAGCTTTGCAAGATCCACAGCCGTATGCTTCTTTGTTCCGGTGCCAATAAGTATAGACAGCAGCTCGGCATCTGACAAAACATTTCTGCCTTTTTCCAAAAGTTTTTCTCTTGGACGGTCGCTGATATCCCAGCTTTTAATTCCATGTACCGGTTCTTCCATTCGAGAAAATTAACGGTCATTTACAGAAGTGCACCATTGAACCGGTTATTAATTTCATTTTGATGATTGTCAGGCTTTTACAAATAATTTAATTGTCTTCATCCGAAACATCCGTATTTACTGAGAAATTACTATCTTCAATACACCTATGCTCCGAAGCTATTTATCAGTAAAACAGGCAGTTCCGGCACACCTTTCGGTGTTTTTAATGCTATTTCTGTTTTGTACAGGCTACAGAGGTATTTCACAGGACCTGAGGTTGTTTTCCATGGTATCTCCCGTTTCAGGTTGTACACTTAGCAACCAGGAGAACGTCTCCATTGTGATCATCAATGTCGGGCCGCAGCTTCTGAATGCGAGCTTTGATGCAACGTATATTCTCAACAACGGAAGTCCGGTAACAGAAACGATCATGCTTCCACCTGTTTTTAACAATGGCTCATTGATCTCTTACACTTTTAATGCACTGGCAGATCTCTCTCTGCCGGGAGCATATACTGTTGACGCATACATAAATCTACCTTCGGATGTTGACCGAAGCAATGATACCTTGGCTACATCCACAATCAATTCCTATCCTCTCACGGATGGAGGTGATCTTTCAGGTTCCACCTTTGTATGCAGTGGAACCAACAGCGGACAGCTCATCCTTACAGGCTACACAGGAGACATCCTCAACTGGGAAAGTTCTCCGGATGGAGTAAACTGGACTTCCATCACAAATTCTTCCTCATCTTACAGCTATTCAAACCTTACAGCAACAACCCATTTCAGAGTCCAGGTTAAAAGTGGGACATGTCCGCAGGAAGCATCAACGACCGATACGATAACTGTTGACCCGCTAAGCGTCGGAGGTAATATCAATAGCCTTACTGTATGCGCTGGTTCTTCAGGAACTATTAATCTTACAGGCCATACAGGCGATGTTCTTCACTGGGAAAGTTCGATCGATAACGGAACAAACTGGACCATTCTGCCTAACACCACTGCGACTCATTCATACTCTTCCATTAGTGTGGAAACAATGTACCGTGCACTTGTAAAGAGTGGCGTTTGTTCGCAGGTTTATTCGATCACATCAACCATTTCACTGTTACCTGCAACTGTCGGAGGTACTACAAGCAGTTCGGATACTGTCTGCAGCGGCATCAATTCAGGCACGATCACGTTAAGCGGATATACAGGAAACATCCTCCGCTGGGAACGCTCAATCGATGGTGGAACCTCATGGCTGAATGTTCCCAATACTTCAGGCACATTATCTTATTCCAATCTTACAACTACTACGCACTATCGCGCAGTGGTTGAATCCTGCGCACCACCGGTTAATTCAACAACAACGATCATTACTGTGAACCCTGCTCCTGTTGCAGGTACACTTTCTGGAACAGCAACAGTTTGTGCTACTTCCAATTCAGGAACACTCACACTGAGCGGATCTTCCGGTACAATTACCTGGCAGTCATCTCCTGACGGGATCGCATGGAACTCAATACCAGGAAGCACACCAACATACAGCTATTCAAACCTTCTGGCTACAACCTATTTTCGGGTAATGCTCTCTTCATCTGCCTGCCAGGATGTGTATTCCAACACGGTCACCATAACAGTTGATGAAGAAACAAAAGGTGGTTCGATCACAGGAAGCACAACCGAATGCATTGCAGGAAACACAGGAACGCTAGAGCTCACTCAATATACAGGGACGATAGCGAACTGGGAACGTTCAGAAGACAATGGAGTTACATGGCTGAACATTACTAACACAACCTCTTCACAGGCTTACCTGAATCTTACGATCACTACGCTGTTCCGGGCAAGGGTACAAAGCGGCGTATGTGGTACAACCTATTCAGACACGGCAACGGTCAGTGTGGTTAGCGCAGCATTTTCTGGTACCATCTCAGGAAACGACAGTGTCTGTTCCGGATCCACAGCCGATCTTACATTGACAGGATACCAGGGAATGATCAGCGAATGGCAATATTCAACTGATACCATTTCCTGGCAGACAATTGCGAACACATCATCTGGACTGACATTCTCATCATTCACAGGAACAACTTATTTCAGAAGCATCGTGGCAACCGGAAGCTGCCCTGCAGATACAAGCCAACCCTTCAGAGTTGATCTTGTTACCTTGTCCATCACCGTCTCATCTGACACCACCATCAGCAAGGGAACACAAGTCATGCTTCAGGTTTCCGGCGGTCAGAGCTATTCCTGGGAACCATCATCCTCCTTAACGGATCCACTAACTCAAACACCGTTGGCAGAACCGGTTGAAACAACAACCTACACAGTTTTAGCTACAGGTGCTGCAGGATGCTTAGATACAGGTTACGTCGTGGTAAATGTGATTGATGATTCTGAAGTTTTAATTCCAAACTTTATTTCTCCGAATGGAGATGGGATCAATGATACGTGGGAGATCAAAGGGATCTCAACGGAGCTGAGAGCAACGATCTTTAACAGCAATGGGCAGGTGATCTTCGAAGCAAACCCTTATACGGCAAACTGGGATGGAACTGTGAAAGGTGTAGCTGCTCCTGATGGAACCTATTTTTATCGCCTGATTGGAACAGATCAGAATGGATCGTCAGTCATCTACAAGGGTAACATTAACATAAAGTCACGCTAATGAAGTCAGGGATACTTGCTTCTACCTTTATGTTCATGGCTTCACTGATGATGGCTCAGCAGGATCCTGTTCACAGCCTGAATTATTTTAATTCGCAATTGTACAATCCTGCAATTACCGGAAGCACAAAGAATAACCAGGTATTCATTCTGAACCGTTCTCAATGGAAAGAATTTGACGGACCTCAGGTTAAAGCTGCAACGTTTGATTTCCGTGTTCCAAAGCGGCCTTTCTCGACAGGGTTTATTTTCTCTGATCAGAAATCAGGAGCATTCAGTGTAACGAGAATTAAGCTGAACTATACGCATCATGTACTTATCAAGGATGGTGTGAGGCTCTTGCTGGGATTATCAGGAGGTGTGGCAATGAACAAGTTCAATGTTGGTGAGATCAATGCCATTCGTATGGATGATCCTTCACTTCTTACATCCGACCGAAGTACGAAGGCTGATCTTGATGCAGGTGTCATGTTAAGATCTGAGCGATTCAGGGCGGGACTCGGAATAACGCAGCTTGAAGGAGATATGTTCAGCTCGACGGAAGCCGTTGTGGTACCGAACCGGCAGATCGTGCTTTCAACCGATTATATTTTTAAACCAGCTGAAGAGTCCGATTTTTCGTTCACACCGCTTCTGATCGCCAAAATAGCTCCGGGCAATCCTTTTTTCCTGGACGGTAGCATTTCTGCTTCATGGAAAGAACTTATCTGGCTATCAGCAGGATACAAGAGCAGCTATGCAGCACAAATGAGTCTTGGAATTGAAATAAAAAATATCCGCGCGGCATACTCCTATGAGCTTCCTGTGAACTCTTTGAAAGGATTCATTCCTCCTGCACATGAATTTGGAATCGGATATGTTTTCAAGAGTTACACACAATCCAAACAAAAGAAAACAGTAACCGTAAAAAAGCCAAAGTCGCAACAGGCAGAAAAAGGCAAGAAACAGAGCGAAGCGAATGACGATAAGCTTGCAGCGAAAAAGAAAGAGCTCGCAATCTTGCAAAGTGAATTGTCTGACAGGGAAGATAACCTGATCAGTCACGAACGAAAGATCTTTGAATTGATCGACTCATTATACACAAAAGCGAGTCAGCAAAAGACAAAGACAAACGAAGAAGAGCTTGAACGTGTAGCCAGAACGCAGCGGGAAGTCAATAAAATAAAGCAGGAATTAAAAGATTTCACAAGGGAAAAGAATGTTGAACTGTTTAAGTTAAAACAACGTATTGATGCGCTGAAACGCGAGATCGATGTCCTTGAAAACTAAACAAGCCTGAATCACTGATCAAACATTGTAGCTGTTGAGAAAATTTACTTTACTGTCATTCTTACTTTTCCTCTTGTCATGCTCACAGCTGTTCGGTCAGATCTGTGACCCGGATACACCTGTGCTCACGGCAAACCTGACAGGCAATCCGGATAGCATGTGGATCAGCCCCCCCATCATCAGGGAAGACCATTGCTGCACAGCTACCGGAAATGACCGTTGCCTTGAGATCATTCTTACCCTTGACCAGGGATCGCAGGGAATCATTTTTAATGTGTACTCCGGCGCAATGCCAAGCGGTGCATTGTATTACCAGGTGAACTGCGGTCCGCCGACACCGGTGGGTACACAGCTTTGCCTTTCAGGTCCGGGACCTCATATCATCACCTTCTGTAAGCCAGGAAATAATGACAACCAGTTTTCAATCCAGGCAATCCCTGCTCCTGCTCTACCAAACGCGCTGACATTAAATGATGGATGTACTGGCACGCTTACCACTTCGGGATATGTGAATGGTACACTGACATGGACATCGATAGCTCCTGGAGTTCCTGGTCAATACAACAACTACCTGAGCTCAACAACCGGAAGCACTGTCACTGTCACTGCCCAGCCTGGCTATCCGCCTTATGTAGATTACCAGGTTTGCGGTATCCCTGTTGGCGGATGTTATACACAGCCTGTCTGTCTTACCACGCGTGTCACATTCAACCCGACACTTTTTGCAGCGATCACTCCATTAAATCCGACAGTATGCTTTGGATCACCTGGAACGTCAATTACAGCGAATGGCGCGGGTGGTACACCTCCATATTCTTATCAGTGGAGCAATGGAGCAACAACGCAATCCATTTTCGTCGGACCCGGTACATATTCGGTGATCATCCAGGATGCAACAGATTGTCCGCCTACAACTGCCAACGTAACGGTCACACAGTTCACCTCAGAAATCAGTGCCACTGCAGGTCCTGATACGATCATCTGTATAGCGAACCCGGTAGCTTATCTTTCAGGCAGCGTCAATGCCGTAACGACAGGTATCTGGTCTGGCGGATCAGGAATATACAACCCTGGCAATACTTCATTAAATACAACATACTACCCATCACAAACTGAAATAAATAATGGCTTTGCAAACCTGATCCTTACAACCACCGGGAATGGTACCTGTCCACCGAAATCAGATACGGTGCATATTGATATCCTTCCATTTCTTGGAACACCATCAGCAACTGGCTCCAGCGTAAGCTGCTACGGTTCAACCAATGGATCTGCTACCGTATCAGTGAACGGATCAACAACTCCTTACACGTATTCATGGACCACCACTCCTTCACAAAGCGGTCCAACTGCTACAGGTCTCGCACCAGGCACCTACACAGTGAGCATTACAGATGGAAACGGATGTCCTACCAGAACAACTGCCATCGTTACACAGCCTGCACCATTAACATCCACAGCGGTAAAAACCAACACCACCTGCTACCTTGGAAGCAATGGAAGCGCAACCATAACAGGGTATGGAGGAACAACACCATATACTTATGCCTGGTCACCTTCAGGTGGAACGGGACCAACAGCAAGCAACCTGGCAGCCGGAACATACACAGGAACAGTATCAGACGCGAATGGGTGCACGACAACATCCACTGTGATCATTACACAGCCGGCGATCCTGACAGCAACGATCATAAACAAGATCAATGTTTCATGCTATGGAGGCAACGATGGATCCGCAACAGTAAGCGCATCTGGAGGAACACCAGGATATACCTATAGCTGGTCTCCAAGCGGAGGCAATAACATTACTGCAACAGGCCTTTCAGCAGGAAGTTATTTTATCAGTGTAACCGATGCAAACGGCTGCCAGGCTTTGGCAAACACAAACATCACACAACCAGCACAGGCATTAACAGCAACAACCACCCAGGTGAATGTTTCATGCTTTAATGGAACAAACGGCTCAGCAACAGCCACTCCTTCAGGAGGTACGGCACCATACACCTATTCATGGTCATCGGGAGCAACGTCAGCAACCGCATCGAACCTGCCTGCAGGGACGTTTAACCTTACTGTAACGGATTCGAAAGGATGTACCTACTCAACTGTAGTGACGATAACCCAGCCACTCCTACTGACATCCACGATATCATCATCAACAAATGTCAGCTGCTTTGGAGGCAGTAATGGATCAGCAACCGTATCTGTATCTGGAGGCACTACACCTTACACTTATACCTGGACAGGCACTGGCAATACATCCGCGACAGCAACAGGATTAACAGCCGGAACATATACAACTGTTGTGACAGACAACCTGGGCTGCAGCACTTCATCCACGGTGATCATTACACAGCCAGTCGCCCCCCTTTCAGCAACAACCACACAAACGAATGTTTCATGTAACGCGGGATCAAACGGCACCGCTGATGTAACTGTTACAGGCGGAACATCACCATATACCTATTCCTGGTCACCTTCAGGAGGAAGTGCACCAAATGCTTCAGGACTCGCCGCCGGAACCTATACCGCATCAATCACTGACAGTAAAGGATGCACACTGATAAAAACAGTGATCATTACAGAGCCGCCGGTATTAACAGTAACAAATCTTGTATCAGATGTAAGCTGTAACGGCGGAGCGGATGGAAGCGTCACCGCATCGGTAAGCGGTGGTACTGCTCCATTTACATATAGCTGGACAGGCTCCTCCTCAACAACATCAGTTGCATCCGGGCTTACCGCTGGAACATATAACGTGACAGTCACAGATGCCAATGGGTGTACTGTTTCGGCAAGCTCAACAGTTTCCCAGCCACCCCTACTGACTGGCACCACGACATCAACCAACGCTACGGTATTCGGAGCGAGCAATGGTACAGCCACTGTTGCACCATCAGGAGGCACAACACCTTACACCTATTCATGGTCTCCTTCAGGAGGAACGACAGCTAATGCGACAGGACTAGCCGCAGGAACATACACCGTTACCGTTACTGATGCAGAAGGATGTGTGATCACCTTGCCGGTCATCATTACACAACCTGATCCTCTTGTTGTTACCACCACACAGGTGAATGTGTTATGCAACGGAGGCAACAATGGGTCCATCGCAGCAACGGTATCAGGCGGAACAACACCGTTCACTTATTCATGGTCACCCGTTGCAGGCTCGTCACCATCGATCACAGGACTTACAGCAGGCACATATACCCTGAGTGTAACAGACGCCAATGGAGGAACTGCAGGAACGAGTGTAATCATAACAGAACCTACGATCCTGACATCCGTCAATACAGAAGTTCCGGTAAACTGCTTCGGGGCATCCACCGGAAGTGCTACTGTTAACGCATCAGGAGGCATAACACCTTATACCTATAGCTGGACACCGGGAGGATCAACAGCAGCAACAGCCACAGGGCTTGCAGCAGGAACCTATACAGTCACTGTTACAGATGCAAACGGATGCATTATTTCAGGCACATCAGTCATCACCGAGCCGTTAGCACCACTTGCTGTTACAATTTCAACTACACCAGTTCTGTGTAAAAACGGAGCAGATGGTACAGCAGCTGCAGTGGTATCAGGTGGTACCGCGCCATACACATATTCATGGTCATCATCTGCTTCTGCTACTTCATCCGCTTCTGGCTTTGCAGCTGGCGCATATGTCTTACAGGTCACTGACAGCAAGGGGTGTATACTGATTGAATCATTCCAGATACAGGAGCCAACGCTACTTGTAACGACGACCAATGTGATCAACACTTTATGTGGATTGGCAAACGGTCAGGCCAATGTGCAGGTCTCTGGCGGAGTAGGTGCATACACTTACTCATGGTCTCCTTCCGGAGGAACCGGAGCAACAGCAACTAATTTACTGGCTGGAACATATTACGTGACAGTTACTGATGCCAACGGCTGCCAGATGCAGGACACAGCCATCATTATAAACAATACACCGGCAATAAATGTTACGACCACACAAACGAACGTTTCCTGCTTTAACGGAAATGACGGAACTGCCGAAGCGACACCACAGGGAGGACAATCACCGTACACTTACAGCTGGACATCAGGTTCAACAACACCTGCAACAACAGGATTGATCGCAGGCACCTATACAATCACCATCACGGATTCGAACACATGCTTTGCAACAACAACTGTCGCTATAACTCAGCCAGCCGCACCTTTAACAGCAAGCACCAATGTAATTAATCATGTAAGCTGTAATGGCGGCAGTGACGGATCGGCATCAGTTACAGCAGCAGGAGGAACAGCACCATATACTTATTCATGGTCTCCTTCTGGCGGCACAGGCACAACGGCAACAGGATTGTCTGCAAACACCTATTCAATTTATATCACAGATAGCAAGGGATGTACCTTCACTGCCACTGTTGTGATCAATCAGCCAACGCTGCTTCAGGCAACCACAACACAAGGCAATGTTTCATGCTTCGGAGGCACAGATGGAACAACGACTGTTACACCTGGCGGTGGTACATCACCATACACTTACTCATGGAGCAACGGTACAACTACACCAACAACATCTTCACTTTCGGCAGGAACATATACTGCAACTGTCACCGACAATAAAGGATGCCAGGTCATTAAAACAGTGATCATTACAGAACCAGCGCTACTTACAACAGTCATCACCTCATCAAATGTATTATGCAATGGTGAATCAAATGGTTCAGCTACAGCCACCGTAAACGGAGGAACAACGCCTTATACATATTCGTGGTCACCTGCAGGCGGAACAGGAGCTACTGCCACATCACTCATTGCAGGTACATATACAGTTTCAGTTACAGATGTTAAAGGATGCATCAGCACATCTTCGGTGATCATTACAGAACCGCAAATACTGGCTGGTACGCTCACCTCTGCCAATGTGAATTGCTTTGCAGGAAGTGATGGTACTGCAGTTATCAGTGTTACAGGAGGAACAACACCTTACACTTATAACTGGGCACCCACCGGGAGTACAACACCGGCAGCCGGCAACCTCAGCACAGGCTCATACACTGTTACAGTAACTGATGCGAATGCCTGTACGATTCAGGATGAGCTTTTTATCAGTGAACCAGCCGCTCCTCTTGCAGGAACACATACACAAACCAATGTATCCTGTAATTCGGGGAATGACGGAACAGCATCAGTCACAATCACTGGTGGAACTGCGCCTTACACCTATTCATGGTCACCTGCCGGGGGAACAGGCAGCAATGCATCCTCGCTTACAGCAGGAACCTATTCGCTTCATGTTACAGATGCGAATGGATGTACTTACATACACAATGTAGTCATCACAGAACCACCGGTGCTTGCAGTATCAACGACAAACCTTGTACATGTAAAATGCTTCGGTGGAAATGATGGATCCGTTACATCCATTGTCAGCGGAGGAACTTCACCTTACACTTACTCATGGTCCCCTGCCGGAGGAACATCAGCAAGTGCCACATCACTCATTGCAGGAACCTATACCGTTTCTGTTACAGACAGCAAAGGGTGTCCTGACACTTCAACGGCAATCATCACAGAACCATTGGCTCCGCTGAGTGCGACAACCTCACAGACCAACATTCTATGTAATGGAGACACGACAGGAATCGCGGAAGTTGTTCCTGCTGGTGGAACTTCACCTTATACAGTCAGCTGGTTTCCATTCGGTGGAAATCAGTCGATTGCGGATTCATTAACGGCAGGAACATACACGGCTACCGTCACGGACACCAACAACTGTCAGATCACCAGGACATTCACGATCACACAGAATCCCGCAATGGTTCTGACGGTCATTGAAGAAGATGCAACCTGCGGAGCAAGCAATGGAAGTGCATCTGTGTCAGTGACTGGTGGAACCTCCCCATACACCTACCTGTGGAACACAACACCACCTTCAACAAACGACACCATTACAGGACTGGCTTCAACAAATTATGATGTCACTATAACAGATGCCAATGGATGTGTCAAAGAAAACATGGCATTGATTGATAACATCGCAGGGCCTACTGCCACAATTTATTCCATTACGAATGTCAGCTGCTTCGGTGGCAACAACGGTTCAGCAACGGTCACACAATCGGGTGGAGTTCCGCCATACCAGTACCTGTGGTCGAATGGTGACACAACGCCAACAGCAGACAGCCTTCCTGCAGGGATCCATGTTGTCACCGTGATTGACCAGAACAACTGCCAGGGATTAACAAGCACAAATCCACAGATCACAGAACCTCCACAGATCTTTTTCCAGTACACGAAAGTCAATGTCAACTGTAACGGAGGCAATGATGGAAGCGCAACACTGACCGTTTCAGGAGGAGTAAAGCCTTATACCTATTCATGGTCTCCAACAGGAGGTACTGATTCATCTGCAACCAACCTGACAGCAGGTTCTTACCTGGTCACCATTATCGATGGAAACGGATGTGATACTTCACTGACCATTACCATCACCGAACCACCATTGCTTACCACCTCAGCAACATCAACCAATGTTAGCTGCTTTGGTGGCAATGACGGAACAGCCACTGTCACTGCTGCAGGAGGTACAACATTCTATACCTACAGCTGGACACCATCAGGAGGAACATCACCGAATGCAACAGGACTTACTGCAGGAACCTATTCGGTCACTGTCACCGATGCGCATGGATGCTCTTCCACAAGCAGTACCATCATCACCGAACCTGCTTCAGGGTTAACAGCCACAACAGGACAGATCAACGTCAGCTGCTTCGGTGGATCTGACGCTTCAGCATGGGTGATCACCAATGGAGGAACTGCTCCGTATGCTTTCTCATGGAGTCCGAACACCAGCGTGAACGACACAGCATTCAACCTTTCACAGGGGATTTACACTGCTACCATTACCGATGACAAAGGATGTACACTCTCTCAGGTCATTACCATCATTCAGCCAACGGAGCTACTTGCGGGAACCAGCAACCTTATCAATACATTCTGCGCACAGGTGAACGGTGAAGCAACCGCTACAGCAACAGGCGGTACCGGACCTTATACCTATTCCTGGTCAACTGGCTCATCCTCACCAACGATCACCGGACTGGCAGCAGGAACTTATACAGTTGTCATTACAGACGCTATGAGCTGCCAGGACACTGCGGTGGCAATCATTACAGATACCCCGGGAGGTACAGCGACGATAACATCTACAACACATGTATCATGTTATGGTGGCAACAATGGAACAAGCACAGTAACACCTGCAGGAGGCATACCTCCCTATACATTCAGCTGGGCACCAAGTGGCGGAAGCGCTGCAACCGGAATCAACATGATCGAAGGATTCTACACTGTCACAGTCACTGACAGCAAAGGATGTACTGCTACAGATACTGTAACGATCAAGCAGCCAACCTTGCTGAGGATCGAGATCGATACGATAGTTAACCCAAGCTGTAATGCGTACAGTGACGGATATGCTGTTGCCCTTGGATCAGGAGGAACACTTCCGTATGTCTATAGCTGGTCAACAACACCATCACAGGCCAATGATACTGCCACATCATTATCAGCAGGCATGTATTCAGTTACAGTCACTGACAGTCTTGGATGCTCCGCAACAACAAACGCGTATGTTACACATCCTGCACCATTGGTAAGCCAGATGCAGTCGTACACGAATGTCACATGCTATGCGAAAGCAGATGGTACAGCCACCGTATTCACCTCTGGAGGCACTGCGCCGTTCAACTACAGCTGGACAACAATACCTGCCCAAACAACTGTGACAGCGGTCAACCTGGCTCCCGGAACCTACGATGTAAACGTAACAGATGCAAAAGGATGCCTCACTACATCCTCCGTTACCATCACACAACCTGATCCACTGATCACCACAGCAGTAGGACCAGACTCTGTATGTAAAGGCCAGTCGATCGTTCTTGAAGCATCGGCAACGGGAGGTAACGGAGGATACTTCTACCAGTGGACACCAAACCTTGGGTTACTGAATCCTGTGACAGTCAATCCTTCCAGCTCGATCACGTATTATGTTGTTGCATTCGACAGCCTCGGTTGTGCAGGAACAAAGGATACACTGTTCGTTCAGGTCATATCACTTTCTCCTGCGGATGTAAGCCTGAGCGCGGAATCACCGATCTGTCCCGGAGCATCAACGACTTTAACAGCGAACATCAACTCCACCACCACTGGGACATTAACGTATAGCTGGAACAATGGATTAAGCAATCAGCCATCATTTACCTCCACCCCATCTGCTCCAACAACGTATGTGGTCACAGTGACGAACAGCTGCGGTGCTACAGTGAAAGATTCAATTGATGTAGAATTCATAGAGCTTCCGACAGTGAACATATCAACAGACATGAAAGATGGATGTTCACCACTTACAACAAAGTTCGCAGACCTGATCACAGGTAATTCAACAGAAACGATCACCGGATGGCAATGGAATTTCGGCGATGGATCAATCTCTGACGATGAATTCCCGGAGCATGTGTTCACTGGTACAGGAACTTATGTGGTAACTCTTGAAGTCACTACCTCTTCAGGATGCCGTCAGGTTTCTGCAAACGGATCACCTATAACAGTTCACCCTGATCCTGTAGCGGAATTTACAGCTAGTCCTACGCTCGTGTATGTTCCAAGAGGCAATGTAACCTTTGTGAACACTTCTTCTGGAGCTGTTTCTTACGAGTGGGAGTTTGGCGACGGAAAATCATCAGACCTTGAAACTCCACCTCCGCATAAGTATCCAGACATTGGGCTCTATCCGATATTGTTAACAGCGACCAATGAATTCGGGTGCATTGACACAACTGTTCATTCTATCATAGCTACAGGCGAAATCAAGTTTCCATCGGCATTCACTCCTGATCCAAATGGATCTTCAGGAGGAAGCTATGATCCACGAAATTTAAGTAATGATGTTTTCTTCCCGCGGCATGCAGGAGTCACAGAATATCATCTGCAGATCTTCAACCGTTGGGGAGAACTGATCTTTGAAAGCTTCGATGTCAATATCGGTTGGGATGGATATTACCGCGGAGAACTCTGCAAGCAGGATGTGTACGTCTGGAAAGCATTCGCGAGATTGAACGATGGCCGGACATTCAATTCAGTTGGTGATGTAACATTGCTAAGATGATGAAACGGAGCATTACATGGACCTTGTTGATACTGGCAGTTTTGCCGGCTTATCTGTCTGGGCAGATCACTGATAAAAAGGATTTCAATAAAAAGATGAAATCAGCCAACGCATTGCTGGATTTCGGTGACTATCCAAATGCATTGAAGATCTACCAGGAGCTTTATCCTCAGGATAGTACGAACAGCCTGCTTTCATATAAGATCGGAGTATCAATGTACAACCTGAAGAAGTATAAATCAGGTTCCTTGCGGTATTTTGAAAAATCAAAAGTGCAGGTGCCTGAATCATACTTTTACCTGGGTAACCTGTATCACCTCGATTACCGTTTTGATGAAGCGATCGAATCATTCAGCAAGTTTTCGAACACGCATGATCTCAAGCCTGAAGTCAGCGACAGCGTGCTCAATCATCTTAAAGAAAATTCAGCCTATGCAAAGAAAATGATGCTGAATAAATCGAATATCACGATTGAAAATCTTGGGAAAGGTATCAATTCAATATATCCCGATTATGTTCCATTAATTTCCGCGGATGAAAGCATGCTGATCTTCACATCAAGGAGAAGCAACAGCACAGGAGGCTTGCTCGATCCTTATGGTGAATACTTTGAAGACATTTACATTTCAAGAAAAGAATCAGGTGCATGGACCACACCTCAAAGCATCAGTAATCATCTTAACGGGAATGGACATGATGCATGTGTCGCTCTGTCACCAGACGGACAGAATCTGATCGTTTTTAAAACCAGCGAAGATCTGCTTGCAGGTGACCTCTATCTATCGACATTCAATGGAGCTGACTGGACGATCCCGGAAAAACTTGGATCGGACATTAATACAGAAGAAGGCATTGAACCCAGTGCCAGTTTTTCTGCGGATAACAATGCGTTGTACTTTTCAAGCAACCGGGAAGGTGGTCAAGGTGGAAAAGACATTTATCGAGTTGTAAAGCTTCCCGACGGAACATGGAGCAAAGCTTCAAGTTTAGGGAATGTGATCAACTCAGCACACGATGAAGATGCGCCATTCATACATCCTGATGGAAAGACCTTGTACTTCAGCTCAAGAGGTCATCAGAACATGGGAGCATACGATATCTTCCGAAGCAAATTCGATGATGAAACCGGCACCTGGTCAGCACCTGAAAACCTTGGCTATCCCGTGAACACAGTTGACAATGACATTTATTTTGTTTTATCAGCGAATGGCAAAACCGGGTATTATTCATCCAATAAGCCTCAAGGCCTGGGTTATACAGATCTCTATAAGATCAACATGCCAGAGAGCAACTTTAATGTAGCTGCGTTCAGTGGCCAGGTGCTGGGAGAAAACAATGAACCGGTGCACGCAAAGATCACTGTCAGGGCAGAGGGCACCCAAGAGGTTATCGCGGTTTACAGGACCAACAAGCTCACGGGAAAATTTATCATGATCCTTTCACCGATCGGAAATTATACATTTACCATAGAAGCTCCAGGATACCAGGAGAAGTCTGGTAAAGTTGATTTCACAAAAGAGATCTTTGCAGAAAAATTAAAGAAGTTTCAAAACAACTAAGATGAAAAGGTATGTCGGGAAATTGGTCTTGTTGTTTCTTACCATGCAGATGGTGGGATACTCGCAGGATATGCAGTTCACGCAGTTCTATGCGGCGCCAACGTATCTGAATCCTGCTTTCACCGGCGCCAATGCCTGTTCTAGGCTTTCCACGAATTACAGGAATCAATGGCCATCCATTCCAGGAGCCTTTGTATCACAGATCGTGTCATTCGATCATTACTTCGCAAAAGTAAACAGCGGGTTTGGAGTGATGTTCGCGAAAGACAAGGCAGGATCGGGGTCGCTGAAGCAGACAAGCTACAGCCTGCTTTATGCCCATGAACTGCGGATCACCAGGAAGCTGGCGCTGCGCAGTGGGTTCCAGGCAAGCGGCAATGTGCGTGACCTGAACTTTTATGATCTTGTATTTGGTGACCAGCTTTACCGTGATGATGCACCAACAACTGTAGAAGCACCGAGTATGCAGCGTGTATTCTATTTTGATGTGTCTGCAGGCCTTCTGTTGTTTACAGAAAAAAGCTGGCTCGGATTTTCATCGCATCATCTTAATTTACCGAATCAGTCGATTATTGAAGGAGAAAGCACCGTACCTATCAAGCTGTCGTTGCACGGAGGAACCAGGATAGCAACCAAACGTGATTTGAAAGACAAGGAAATGTCATCCATCTCACCGGCCTTCAATTATAAATCACAGGGCAGGTTTGATCAGCTGGATCTTGGACTGTATTATTCGAAAGGGATCTTTGATCTCGGATTATGGTATCGTGGACTGCCTGGAATCAAGGCTTATGAGAAAGGGTATGGTAACAATGATGCGGTTGCAGTGCTGGGAGGCTTGACGATCGAACGCTTCAAGCTGGCTTATAGCTACGACTATACGATTTCAAAACTGATCGGCAGTACAGGAGGAGCACATGAAGTATCACTTTCCTACCAGTTCTGTAAAAGCAAACCGAAAAGAAAAAGAGCGACTTCACTGCTGGTGCCGTGCCCTAAGTTCTAGGGGCAGTAACCTTTTTTAATTGAGTATTCTTTCAGGTTAATGACGACTTCTCAGTGAGAAGAAAAATTCACTTCACGAACTATCAGGAGAAAACGATCAGGAATTTCAATGATCGTCATTTCATTGAATGATTAAACGAAATATAAAAACAAAAGCCCCGCAATCCTGCGAGGCTTGTAACTAAGTATTTGAAAAACCGGGTATTAAGCCAGTTTCGCTACGTGCTTTGTAAGTTTTGATTTAAGGTTAGAAGCCTTATTCTTATGAATAACATTCTTCTTAGCCAGTTTATCCACCATAGAGATCACTTTAGGCAAGCTGTCTTTAGCTTCAGCCTTATCGCTGGTCGTACGTATTTTCTTTATTGCGTTCCTTACCGTTTTTGCCTGGTAACGATTTAATAGTCTTTTCGCCTCTGTCGATCTGATTCTCTTGATGGAGCTCTTATGATTAGCCATTTTCTCTGTATTGGGGGTGCAAATATAGCAACAAAAAATAAATTCTCAATAAAAGAAACGGTTTTTTTCATCATATGGCATATTTATTTCACTTTTTACTGAAAAAGGAGGAAATGATGAAACGTGGTGAAAGTAACAAAAACAAAGGAAGATCAGGCCTCCCTGAAGGAAAAATGCCGCTTGACAACAATAAAATGGGTGAATTTTCAGATCTGGACCCTACGGAAGGTGAAATCACACCTGAATCAGACGGATTGGAACAAAATCCGGGAGAAAGGCTTGAATTTGGCTTTAGTTTTTCACCTGAAGAAGGACGTTTAGGTGAAGAAAACGAATACCATGGGGATATGACCCCTGATCAGAAAGCCCTGGGGAACGTGTATGACCCTACTTTGAGCTCAGGACGGGCAAGTGTGGATATTAATGAGGAAGAGACTCAGGGAATACATTTTGCCGATGAGAGTAACATAGGAATGGCCTACGGCAAAGACAATTACGTGGAGAAGGAACAGGAAAACAAGAGCAGAAAGAACAGAGGGGGAAGGGATGATGAGAACAGGAAGCAACTATAATCCATTATTTAACATACCAATCACGCCATCAGGCAGACTTGAACCTGCATTACGGGATCTCAGCATAAATAATCTCCCCGAAGGGGGTGAAGAAGGAGCTGAAAACGAATATTCATCCAATTACCCGGGTGCGTGGAAAAGACCCAAACCGGTTGATACTGAGAAACAACAGGAAGACTATTGGAAATGGAAAGCCCGGCATATGGATATTTATAAGGAAAAACAGCATCCCGGCTATCGTTTATAGCGAGATTTTTTAGGATTGATAGGCCTCTTTTTAGTACCTTTGTAACCCGTATAGGAAATTTCTCCTGTATTTCCATTCGGTTCTAAAATGAGTGTCTCAACCAAGTATATTTTCGTTACAGGAGGTGTAACATCCTCACTGGGAAAAGGTATAATCTCCGCATCACTAGCCAAGCTTTTACAAGCCCGCGGATACAGAGTCACGATTCAGAAGCTTGACCCATACATTAATATCGACCCTGGAACACTCAACCCGTATGAACATGGTGAGTGCTTCGTTACCGAAGATGGCGCGGAAACAGATCTTGACCTCGGTCACTATGAACGTTTCCTGAATATCTCCACTTCAAGAGCAAACAACATTACAACCGGAAGGATTTACCAAAGCGTTATTGACAAGGAACGCAAAGGCGAATACCTGGGTAAAACCGTTCAGGTTATTCCTCATATCACCGATGAGATCAAAGAAAGCATCAAGCTCCTTGGGCGTGATGGCAGCTTTGATTTCGTGATCACGGAGATTGGTGGTACCGTTGGTGACATCGAATCATTGCCATACATTGAATCCATTCGCCAGATGAAATGGGAACTGGGTGATGACTGCCTGGTGATCCACCTTACACTAGTACCTTATCTTGCCGCTGCAGGAGAACTTAAAACAAAACCAACTCAGCATTCTGTCAAGTCAATGCTTGAATATGGTGTGCAGCCTGATATCCTGGTATGCCGTACCGACAGACCTCTCGATAAAGACAAACGCAGAAAGATCGCATTGTTCTGCAATGTCGCACCAAATGCAGTGATCGAATCACGCGATGCTGAAACAATTTACGATGTTCCACTCCTGATGGCTGAAGAAGAACTCGACAAAGTTGTTCTTGGCAAATTCAGAATGGATGAGGAAAAAGTTGTGAAGCTTGATGACTGGATCAGTTTTCTTGACAGGTTAAAGCATCCTAAAAAAGAAGTGAGGATTGGATTGATCGGCAAGTACATCGAGCTGAAAGATTCATATAAATCGATCAACGAAGCGCTCATCCATGCAGGTGTGCTCAACGATGCGAAAGTAAAGATCGACTGGATCCATTCGGAACATATTACAGATGAAAATGTAGCTACAACACTCAAAGGACTTAAAGGCATCCTTGTCGCTCCAGGCTTCGGTGAAAGAGGAATTGAAGGAAAGATCGCCGCGATCCGGTATGCACGTGAGAACAAGATCCCGTTCTTTGGAATCTGCCTTGGAATGCAGTGCGCTGTAATTGAATTCGCACGCAATGTACTTGGTCACAAGGAAGCACATTCTACTGAAATGAATCCTGCCACACCGATGCCTGTCATCGATATTCTCGAAAGTCAGAAAAAGATCGTGAACAAAGGCGGAACGATGAGACTCGGTGCTTACCCATGTAAGATCACGAAAAACACAAAGGCATTCGAGATCTATGGCAGCGAGAACATACAGGAAAGACATCGTCACAGGTACGAGTTCAACAATGAATACCTGAAAGACTTTGAAAATGCAGGCATGATGGCCACAGGGATCAATCCTGAAGGTAACCTTGTGGAGATCGTTGAAGTACAAAACCACCCATGGTTCGTAGGAGTTCAGTTCCATCCTGAATACAAGAGCACTGTTGCCAACCCGCATCCGCTTTTTGTAAATTTCATCAAGGCGGCAGTGAACGTGAATGCCTCTGCTCCTGTCAGCAGCAACTGACTTACATCATCTTAAAGGTTGTTAATGACCTTTGCTTTTTAGACGGATAGCTCAATAAAAGCGATTTTTATCTCCTAAAGAACCTAGTTACCCTTATCTTTGCCGGCTCAAAAGAACGACAAGATTAATGGACCGAAATTCCATATTTGGATTATTGCTGATCGGACTGATACTGGTCTGGTATTCAGTTTCATTTTCGCCTGATAAAGAAGAAGCTACACAGACAGTAAATAAAGAAGAAACGATTAGTCAGGCACCTCCTGCAAAACCTGTTGATACAGCGCAACAGGTCACAGACAGCACGATCAACCAGGATTCGGTTAAACAAGTTGCACTTGCTTCAAAGTTCGGTGTGTTTGGCGTAGCAAGCCGCGGTACCGAAGGTGTTGTTGAATTCGAGAATGAAGTGTTCAGGGGAACCATCAGCAAAAAAGGTGGACGTATTTCAAAGCTGGAGCTGAAGAATCACAAAGCGTTTGGAGGAAAGCCACTTGTGCTGTTCAATCCTGATTCTGCAGGTTATTCATTGAATTTTACCACGTCCGATGCCAAGGTCATTACAACAGATTCACTCTACTTTACTCCATCAGTTGCTTCAGTAAATGTTTCAGGAGAAGATTCCGCGACGATCTCCATGAAAATGCAGGTCTCTGCAGACAAGTACATAGAATATGTTTACACGATAAAAGGATCAGTGCATGACCTGGGCTTTAAAGTCAACCTTGTGGGTATGCATGATGTACTTGCTCCATCTGCAAAAGATCTTACCCTGAAATGGTGGATGCGTACACCGCATGTTGAAAAAGATGTAGAGAGTCAGACTACAAATTCAACGATCTATTACAAGCCGAAAAACGAAGAAGCTGATAAGCTCAGTGAGCATGAAGACACAAAAGAATCACTTGAGAATCCTATTGAATGGTTATCATTCAAGCAGAAATTCTTTTCATCGGTGATCATTGCTCAGGGCGTATTTGAAAAGCCTGTTGAGCTTGAATCAAAGAAAGTGGAGAACAGCACCACTTCGATCAAAGACTTCTACGCGACAGTATCCATTCCTTTCAAACATCTTCCTTCAGAATCAATTTCGATGAAGATGTACTTCGGGCCTAACCATTACCAGACACTTAAAAAATATGACATCGGCCTGGAACAGCAGATTCCACTGGGCTGGGGAATATTTGGATGGGTGAACAAATTCATCGTAATTCCACTGTTCAACTTTCTTGACAGCTTCAATATGAACTATGGGATCGTGATCCTGGTGCTTACGATCGTGATCAAGCTTATCCTGTTTCCGCTTACATACAAGGCTTATTTATCACAGGCCAAGATGCGCGTTCTCAAGCCTGAGATGGATGAGATCAACGAAAAGTTTGGAAACGATGATCCGATGAAGAAGCAGCAAGCCATCATGAGCCTCTACAAGCAGGCAGGTGTAAATCCGCTCGGTGGCTGTCTTCCTATGTTGCTTCAGATGCCGATCCTCATCGCGTTGTTTAACTTCTTCCCTGCTTCGATCGAACTACGTGGTGAGAGCTTCCTTTGGGCAGATGACCTTTCAACGTATGACTCTATTTATAATCTACCATTTACCATTCCTTTCTATGGTGACCATGTGAGTTTATTCACGCTCCTGATGACCGCTTCCACGATCCTTTATACAAGGATGAACAGCGACCTGAGCGGAAACGCACAGATGGCACAGATGAAATGGATGATGTATCTGATGCCGATCATCTTCCTTGGAGTGCTGAACAACTACTCTTCAGGTTTGAGCTATTATTATTTCCTTGCCAACGTGATCACTTTCGGTCAGCAGTGGGCAATGAGAAAGTTTGTGAACGAAGATGCGATCCATGCAAGGATCCAGGAAAACAAGAAGAAGCCGGTTCAGAAATCAAAGCTTCAGCAAAAGCTTGAAGAGATGGCAAAGCGTCAACAGCAACTACCTAAAAAGAAATAACTCTATGGAAGGTAAAGTAACCCGTTCAACCCAGGGTGGAGTAGCGACAATCAGCTTCTTTCATCCGCAAAGCAATTCATTGCCTGGTACACTTTTAAGAACGCTTGCAAAAGAGATCGAAGAAGCAGGGAAAGATGATGCGGCCAATGTGATCGTTCTGAGAAGCGAGGGAGAAAAAGCATTTTGTGCAGGAGCATCCTTTGACGAGCTGGTTTCTATTGAAACATTCGAACAGGGTAAAACATTTTTTTCAGGTTTCGCCATGGTGATCAATGCCATGAGAAAAGCGCCGAAGTTTGTGATCGCAAGGGTTCAGGGCAAAGCAGTGGGTGGTGGTGTAGGACTGGCATCAGCAGCAGACTATACCCTGGCACACGAATCGGCAGCGGTTAAACTCAGTGAACTTGCAGTAGGTATCGGACCATTTGTGGTAGGACCTGCAGTTCAAAGAAAGATCGGTGTCGGAGCATTCACTTCACTTACCATCAATGCAACAGAATGGCAATCTTCAGGCTGGGCAAAACAGAATGGACTTTACGCAGATACCTACGCCACACTCGAAGAGCTTGATGCTGCACTTGAAACCCTGACATCCAAACTTGGGAAAAGCAATCCGGAAGCAATGAAGATGCTGAAAGGCATCATGTGGGAAGGCTATGAGAACTGGGATACTCTTTTATTTGAAAGAGCCGAAATGAGCGGAAAACTTGTGCTGAGCGACTTCACAAGAAACGCGATAGGTAAGTTCAAGCAAGGCGCAAGGTAGAAAGTCAATTGGTTAATTATTGATAATTCACAAAAGCTCAGGTAGTATATTTAAAGCACCGACGTTATATTTAGCACACGTTAAACTTTAAACCTTAAACTTTAAACCTTGAACTTTAAACTTTAAACTTTTTACCCTTCACTTGAAAGAGAACCTAGTCATCATTCCAACTTACAACGAAAAAGAAAACGTTGAGAAGATCATCAGGAAAGTATTCGCACTTCCTGAGGAATTCGATGTGCTTATTGTTGATGATGGCTCTCCGGATGGCACTGCTGATATTGTCAAAAAGCTTCAGACAGAATTTCCAGGGCGGTTGCTGCTCTCCGAGAGAAAAGGAAAGCTTGGTTTAGGTACCGCATACATTCATGGTTTCAGGATCGCTCTTGATAAAGGCTACCAGTACATCTTTGAAATGGATGCAGACTTCTCGCATAATCCTGAAGACCTTATAAGACTCAGAAAGGCTTGTGTTGATGGTGCCGATGTTGCGGTAGGATCAAGGTATGTAAAGGGTGGCAAAGTGGTGAACTGGCCGTTAGGCAGGATACTTATGTCCTACTTCGCATCTGTGTATGTCCGCATGATCCTTTGGATAAATGTTCATGACACCACAGCAGGATTTAAATGTTACCGAAGAAAAGTTCTTGAAACGATCAACCTGGATGAGATCCGTTTTGTCGGATATGCTTTCCAGATTGAAATGAAATATAAAGCCATCAGGCATGGATTCAGGATCGTGGAAGTTCCGATCACATTCATTGACCGCAAAGAAGGTCAGAGCAAGATGAGCAAAGGGATATTTAAAGAAGCCCTCATCGGAGTGTTTCAAATGAGAAAAGGCTGATCCAATGAAAAAGCTGATCCAGAATGCACGCGTCATCAATGAAGGAACAATTGAAAAGAAAGATGTCCTGATAAATGGCGAACGGATCGAAGCGATTGAAGATTCCATCGATGTTCAGGAAGGATGGGAAATATTTCCTGCAGAAGGAAAGCTTCTGCTTCCCGGGATCATTGACGACCAGGTTCATTTCAGAGAACCAGGACTGACACATAAAGGCGATATCTTTTCAGAAAGCAGGGCAGCAGTTGCCGGAGGCATCACAACCTTCATGGAAATGCCCAATACCGTTCCGCAAACACTTACCCAGGAACTTCTTGAAGAAAAATACGCCATCGCTTCAGCACATTCACTCGCGAACTATTCATTCTACATGGGAGTCAGCAACGACAACCTGGAAGAAGTTCTGAGAACAGATCCTGAGAAAGTTTGTGGAGTAAAAGTCTTCATGGGATCATCGACCGGAAACATGCTGGTTGATAATGAGGATACACTTAACAGCCTGTTCTCAAAATGCAGGATGCTGATCGCGGCACATTGTGAAGATGAAGCAACCATCAAAGCCAACCTTGACAATCTGAAATCATCACAGACATCGTTGACAGCATTTCATCACCCACAGGTACGGGATCATGAAGCATGCTACAGGTCGTCATCAAAAGCTGTCGCGCTGGCAAATAAGCATCGCGCGCGGTTACATGTCCTGCATATTTCCACAGCAAAAGAGATCTCGCTTTTCAATAATGAGCTTGATCTGAAAGATAAGAACATCACAGCCGAAGCATGTGTTCATCATTTATGGTTCAGTGATGAAGATTATGCTGCAAAAGGAAATTTCATCAAATGGAATCCTGCAGTGAAGACAGGGAAAGACCGTGAAGCCATCATGCAGGCTGTGATCAACGGGAAGATCGATGTTATCGCGACAGACCATGCGCCGCATACCCTTGAAGAAAAGAGCAGGGCTTACATGGATGCTCCGTCAGGCGGTCCGCTTGTACAGCACTCACTTGTGGCTATGATCGAAATGTACAGACAGAACAGGATCAGTCTCGAAACCATTGTAGAAAGAATGTGCCATGCACCAGCGATCCTGTTCAGGATAAAAGAGCGAGGGTTCATACGCAAAGGTTATTATGCAGACCTTACTCTTGTTGATCCGGGAAGCAGCTGGACAGTTTCAAAAGATAACATCTATTACAAATGCGGCTGGTCACCTTTTGAAGGAACAACATTCTCCTCTCATGTGACCCATACTTTTGTGAACGGGCATTTAGCATTTGTTCATGGGAGCTTCGATGATAAAGAGGTTGGGAGGCGCGTGGAG
>JAKFFM010000007.1:0-48262 GCA_036675075.1 Bacteroidota bacterium | reverse complement strand
GCCTACGTTTCCTTCCTGATGATCATCATCACCTATGGAATGGAAACCACCTGCTTCCGCTTCGCGAATCAGAAAGATGCTTCTCCAGCTGTTTTTTCAACTGCCTTAACTTCACTGCTGACAACATCGGCTGGATTTCTTGCAGTTGTCTATCTGCTCAAAGACAACATTGCATCTGCACTCGGATATGTAAACCATACAGAATACATTACATGGTTCGCCTGGATTCTTGCACTGGATGCTGTTTCAGCTATTCCTTTTGCACGACTGAGGCAGGAAAATAAAGCCAGAATCTTTGCGCTGATCAAGTCTTTAAACATCCTTGCAAACATTTGCTTCAACCTGTTCTTCATTGTATTCTGCGCTGACCTTTACCGATCCGATCCTGGTAATAAATTCCTTTCATATATCTATGATCCATCAATAGGTATTGGATATATATTCCTTTCAAATTTGCTGGCGAGTGCAGTTACCTTGCTGATGCTTTTGCCCTCACTTGCAAGAACACGGATCCATGCAGACACCCAACTGCTCCGTAACATGCTTGCATATTCACTGCCATTGCTTGTTGCTGGTCTGGCAGGCATGGTGAATGAAACGATGGACAGGATCCTGCTGCGATATCTGTTGCCGGATGGGACAGACAAGCTACATGAGATTGGAGTTTACGGAGCCTGCTACAAGATCGCGATACTGATGACAATTTTCATCCAGACATACCGCTATGCGGCTGAGCCATTCTTTTTCTCGCAGGCATCAAAAGAAGACAGCAGAAAAAGCTATGCTACACTGATGAATTATTTCGTGTTCGCATGCTCCGTGATCTTCCTGGGAACTATGCTCTATATGGATTTCATAAAATACTTTATAGGAGAAGATTACAGATCAGGACTTCATATTGTTCCCATTCTATTGATGGCTAACCTGTTCCTTGGGATCTTTTTTAACCTGTCGATATGGTATAAACTATCGAGCACCACCCGCAACGGAGCATACCTTGCCATCATTGGTGCCATCATTACCCTGGTGCTGAATATACTATGGATTCCGGTTTACGGATATACGGGAAGTGCATGGGCTACACTGGTCTGCTATTTCACTATGGCTGTGATCTCCTATTTCTGGGGGAATAAACATTACCCGGTTAATTACAATCTGCTGAGGATCGGCACTTACCTCATTATATCACTACTTTTGTGGAAAGTCTCCGACTATTTTAAGCCTGAATCATTGGTAATCAGGACAATTATAAATACATTGATCCTAACAGCCTTTATAGTGTTCGGTGTAAGGCTGGAATATAAACGAGTGAAATGAACGTAAGGATTGTAAACACATCAAAACACCCGCTTCCGGAATATGCGACCAGCTTATCTGCCGGAGTGGACCTGAGAGCAGAGCTTGCTTCTCCCGTTACCCTGAAGCCACTTGAAAGAGCCCTGATCCCTACAGGAATATTCATTGAACTTCCTGAAGGATATGAAGCCCAGATACGGCCTCGCAGCGGACTGGCAGCAAAATCAGGCATTACAGTGCTAAACTCACCAGGAACCATTGATGCAGATTATCGTGGTGAGATCAAAGTGATCCTTGTCAATTTGTCATCACAGGAGTTTATCGTGAACGACGGGGAAAGAATTGCTCAGATGGTACTAGCACGCCATGAGCAGGCAGAATGGGAACTGACAACTAGCCTAAATGAAACTGCCAGAGGTGTCGGAGGATTCGGACATACAGGCAACAAATAACTAACCCAGGGCTTATGGAAAACTTTTTGAACAAGGCCCTTTGCTAAAAACTATTTATGAAGATCATTGTTCCAATGGCCGGTATGGGAAAACGCATGAGACCCCATACCCTTACAACACCAAAACCCTTAATTAAAGTTGCCGGGAAACCTATTGTTCAAAGGCTTGTAGAAGATATTGCGAAAGTATGCGGTGAAAAAGTGGAGGAAGTTGCCTTCATCATTGGAGATTTCGGACAGGAAACAGAAAAAAACCTGATCGCGGTTGCTGAAAGCCTTGGTGCTAAAGGAACCATCTACCACCAGGAAGAAGCGCTCGGAACTGCTCATGCCATTTTGTGTGCAGAACCATCACTGTCAGGAAAAGTGATCGTCGCATTTGCCGATACCTTGTTCAAGGCTGATTTCAAGCTGGATACCGACAATGAAGGCATCATCTGGGTTCAAAAGGTCGATGACCCAAAGCCATTCGGAGTTGTAAAGATCAGCGAGAATGATGTGATCACCGATTTCGTTGAAAAGCCACAGGAATTCGTATCAGATCTTGCGATCATCGGCATCTATTATTTCAAGGATGGAGACAATCTGAAAAAAGAACTTAAGTACCTGATCGACAACAACATTAAAGACAAAGGAGAATACCAGTTGACCAATGCCCTTGAGAACATGAAAAACAAGGGTATAAAGTTCAAGCCTGGGAAGATCGCTGAATGGCTGGATTGCGGTAACAAGGACGCTACAGTATATACTAATCAGCGTGTGCTCGAGTTTAATAAGAAGGAAGATCTTGTTTCAAAATCTGTCACTAAAGAAAATTCAGTGATCATTGCTCCATGCTTCATTGGTGACAATGTAATCCTGAAGAATGCAGTGATCGGACCGCATGTATCCATTGGTGATAACAGCATCATTGAAGATTCTGTAGTCAGAAACTCGATCCTTCAGAATAACGTTAAAGTAAAGAACGTTTGTATAAATAATTCAATGCTGGGAAGCCATTCAGAATTTAAAGGAGAATGGTCGGATCTCAGCATGAGCGATTATACGACAGTAAAGAAATAAACCTTGAAAAGAGCGATCCTGTACAGTACAGCGTTGATGATTGCACTGGCTTCATGTAAGCCGGCTTCAAAGACGACTGCATCATCCACACCTGCAGAGAAGAGTAAATCAGGCAAGCTAACTCCTGAACATCTGCAGATGTACACCACAACCTACTTCAACGCAACGCGTGAGAAGATGCGTGGAAACATGGAAGATGCAGAAAACCTGTACAAACAATGCATCAGGATGAACCCCGAGGAACCATCCGCATTTTATGAGCTTGCAACGATCTACACGAATCAGAACAAGTATGCAGAAGCCCTGCAGCTTGCACGTCGCGCCAGTGAGCTTTCTCCAAAAAATGAATGGTTTCATTACCTCTATGCAGGCCTGCTGGAACGCACAAAGCAGTTCGATGAAGCCATCAAAGTGTATGAAAAGCTGACGAAGATCAATCCTGAAAAGATCGACTACAAATATGAACTTGCAGACTGCTACATCACTGCAAAGAAGTATTCAGAAGCCATCAAAATATACGATGAATTTGAAAAGATTTTTGGTGTCACTGAAGAGATCTCCGTTCAAAAAGAACGATTATATGTAAAGACAGGAAACTTCGACAAAGCTGTTGCTGAAGTTAAAAAGCTGATCAGTTCGAATCCACTGGAAACAAGATACCTCCACATCCTTGCTGAACTTTATTCCGCGAACTCGAAGAATGAAGATGCATTCCAGGTGTACAATGAAATCCTGCGTCTTGACAGCAATGATCCGTTTGTGCATCTTTCTCTGGCAGATTACTACAGGGACAAAAAAGAGAATGAGAAAGGTTACCAGGAGCTAAAGCTGGCATTTGAAAATCCGGATCTCGATATTGATATCAAGATCAAGATCCTTCTTTCTTATTATACACTGACTGAGAATGACAATACTTTAAAATCTCAGGCATTTGAACTTTCGCAGATACTTGTTGACAAACACCCTACGCAGGCAAAAGCTCATGCGATCAACGGAGATTTTCTTTACAGGGAAAAGAGGTTGCAGGAAGCGAGAACAAATTACAGAAAGGCAATTGAAATTGACAACAGCAGGTTCCCATTATGGAGTCAGCTCCTCGTGATCAATTCAGAGTTGAATGATT
The DNA here is from genome assembly GCA_036675075.1 of Bacteroidota bacterium. Classification (GTDB taxonomy): domain Bacteria; phylum Bacteroidota; class Bacteroidia; order JAKFFM01; family JAKFFM01; genus JAKFFM01. The sequence continues at coordinate 44,330 of JAKFFM010000007.1, read as the reverse complement.
TCAAGGCCCTCGGTGAAGAGAGCAAGAAAGCCATGGAGCTCTTCCCTACCCAGCCGGTGCTGTATCTTTTTAATGGAATGTCATGCATTCAGAATAAAGACTATCAGTCTGCCATTGACATCCTGAATGAAGGAAGGATCAATGTTGTAGAGAACAGGCCTTTGCTTTCGCAGTTCCATGCCAACCTTGGTGATGCATACAACTACATCAGGAATTATGAGGAAAGTGATAAGAATTATGAAAAAGCCCTGGAGTATGAACCAGACAATATTTATGTCCTGAACAATTACAGCTACTATCTCTCATTACGCGGCGAACGTTTGGACAGAGCGGCGGCTTTATCTCTGCACTGTAATCAGATCGAACCGAACAACGCATCTTACCAGGATACCTATGCATGGATCCTTTATCATCAGAACAAGCTTGAAGAAGCCAAGACATGGCTTGAAAAGGCACTTGAGAACGGTGGCAACAAGAATCCAGTTATCCTTGAGCATTATGGAGATGTATTGTTCAAGCTCCAGGATAAGGATAAAGCATACCTGATGTGGCAGACAGCAAAAGAAAAAGGAAAAGGCTCTGATCTTCTTGATAAAAAGCTTGCGGAGAAAACACTATTTGAATGAAATTATTTCGTGAGGCAAGCTACCTGCCTGTATTGATCTTAATAACAATATTGGTTTCAACCGGATGCAAAACCCGCGAGAAAGTCAGAATAACCGGCGAATTTCCAAAGCTTGAACACAAGAGTGCAAGGACATTGACTGAACTCATGAAAAAAAATGAGTTCACCTTCAATACCATGAGCGCCAAAATGAATGTGGATGCTGAATTCAATGGAGCAAACAATTCGTTTACAGCGACTATCCGATGCAAAAAAGACAGCGCAATCTGGATCTCCATTTCGCCTGCACTTGGTATTGAAGTCGCACGTCTGCTCGTCACGAAGGATTCAGTAAAGCTCAGGAACGGTTTAAAGAAGACGTACTTCGTTGGTGATTTCAATTACCTGTCTAAGCTGATCAATACCGATCTTGATTATGATATGCTGGAATCGCTGATCCTTGGTAACAGCGTAGCGTTTTATGATGAGGATGAAAAGCTGCACTCTTCAACCATCTTTGGAAACTATATTGTCAGCACCATAAGAAAACGCAAGCTTAAAAAGGTGATTCAGAAGAATGAGATGTCTAAAGAGCTCTCACAAACCATCTGGCTTGAACCTGTTAATTACCGTATTGATAAAATCTCTTTTTCAGATCCACAGAGCAATCGGAGTTTCATAGCTTTGTATTCAAATCTGCAGAAAGTCGATTCGCTGGTTTTGCCAATGAAAGGCCGATTCGAAGTGAATGCAGAACGAATGGCAACGATAAATTTTGAATACAGCAAAGTCACTCTTAATACGCCACTTACCTTTCCATTCAGCATTCCTGAATCTTACGAAAGGAAACAGTAAGCTACTGCTTGCCATACTTTTTGTATTCACCACGGTCATCTCCCAGGCTCAGTCAAAAAAAGACCTTGAGAATAAAAAATCGCAGCTTCAGAAAGAGATCAAGCTTACCAACAAGCTTCTTGAAGAGACGAAGAAAAGCAAAAAGCTAAGCCTGAATCAGCTGGTTACATTAAATCAGAAGATCAGCATCCGGGAAGAACTCATTAGCACCATCAACTCGCAGATCGGTACACTGAACAGAAACATTACGCAGAACACCGCAGTGATCAACAAGCTACAGAAGGACCTTGAACAGCTCAAGCAGGAATATGCAAAAATGATCTACTACGCTTACAAGAACCAGGATTCGTACAGTAAGATGATGTTTGTTTTTTCATCATCCGATTTTAACCAGGCCTACATGCGTATGAAATATATGCAGCAATATTCCGATTACCGCAAGAGCCAGGCGAAGCAGATCCAGGCCACGCAGGAACTGCTGAACAAGAAAGTGAATGAGCTCCAGGCAAAGAAAAATGAACAGCAATCACTACTCGGTGAGAAAGAAGAAGAGAAGACTGAGCTGAGCAAAGAGAGAAATGAAAAGGAACAGGTGCTTACACATCTCCAGGATAAAGAAAAGCAGCTGAAGCAGGATCTGAAGAAAAAACGTGATGATGCGAATAAGCTTCAGCAGGCTATTCAACGGATCATTGAAGAAGAGATCCGCAAGGCCAGAGAAGCTGCGAAAAAAGCAAATGCCAGCAACAAGGAGAACAAAGGGAACAAAGTGACATCCGGAGGATTGACCTTAACTCCGGAAGCACAGAAATTGTCTGCAACTTTTGAAACAAACAAAGGCAAGCTTCCTTGGCCGGTTACAGAAGGAGTGATCACAGAATCGTTTGGTGAACATGATCACCCGGTACTTAAAGGGATCAAGGTAAAAAACAATGGCATCGACATCAGTACCCGTGCAGGATCGACAGTGAGAGCACTGTTTGAAGGAGAAGTGACTGGTGTGATCACGATCCCTGGTGCAGGCAAGGCTGTGATCGTACGACACGGTGAATACCTGAGTGTCTATTCCAACCTCGAAACCACGATCGCCAAAAGTGGAGAAAAGGTTAAGACCAAGCAAACCATTGGCACTGTAAGGTCTGATGATGACGGCAAAGCGGAGGTTCACCTGGAGATCTGGAAAGGGTCTGTCATGCTGAATCCTGAAGGCTGGATTTTTAAGAATAACCACTGATCCTTCAGGTTTATTTCGTATCTTTGGAACATACAAATACTCAATTAAATGTTTAATTCAATTTTATTAGGTATCATGGGACTTGGTGGAACTGAGCTTGTTGTTATTGTCCTTATTGTTCTCCTTCTTTTTGGTGGAAGAAAGATTCCTGAACTGATGAAAGGCCTTGGCCAGGGCATCAAGGAATTTAAGGATGCCTCTAAAGGTGTTGAGAAAGACGCCATCGACAACAAAAAATAAAAATTAGTGCACTCATGAGGTGCACTTTTCTTTTCCTAACATCATTGTCATCCTGAAGGCATTGTCTTTCATCATGACAATTATTTTTTTTTAGATCTACCACGTGTGAAAGCACCATCTTCAGTCTCCGAAGCTCTTAGCAGCATTAAAACAGGATCCTATACAACAAAGGATCTTGTTTCATTTTATTTACATCGCATTGAAGAAAATAAAGACCTCAATGCGTTCAGGGAAGTGTTTGAAAAAACAGCCCTTGAAGCAGCGGAGCGTGTTGACGAAAAAATCAGGTCAGGTACCCAGGGAAAGCTGGCTGGACTTGTCATCGGCCTGAAAGATAACATCTGCTATAAGAATCACCAGGTATCCGCTTCATCGAAGATCCTTGATGGTTTCATCTCGATCTATAATGCAACAGTAGTTGATCGCCTGATTAACGAAGACGCGATCATCATTGGCAGGTTAAATTGCGACGAGTTTGCAATGGGGTCGTCAAATGAAAATTCAGCATTCGGAGCAGTAAAAAATCCACTTGACAAGAACCGTGTTCCGGGAGGATCTTCCGGAGGTTCAGTCGCTGCAGTTGCTGCAGATCTTTGCCTCGCTACGCTGGGTTCTGACACAGGCGGGTCAATCAGGCAACCTGCATCATTCACAGGAACTGTCGGACTAAAACCTACATACGGTCGCATCTCACGTTACGGACTGATTGCCTACGCATCATCCTTTGATCAGATAGGTCCAATTACAAAGAATATCCCTGATGCTGCATTGCTGATGGAAGTCCTTTCAGGCATGGATGAATATGATTCAACATTATCATCAAAACCTGTCCCTTCCTATTCAAAAGAGCTTCAGTCTGCCGGCAGAAAAAACATCGCAGTGATAAAGGAATGCATCGAAAATGACGGGTTGAATCCTGCTATCAGGAATTATATCCGGTCATTAATCGATGAGTTAAAGAAAGAAGGACATACCATCAACGAAGTATCCTTTCCATACCTGGAATACATGGTACCGACCTACTATGTACTGACAACTGCTGAAGCATCATCGAACCTCGGTCGATTTGATGGTGTCCATTATGGTTACAGAAGCAAGGCAGCATATGACCTTGACTCCACATACAGAAAATCACGAACTGAAGGTTTCGGTAAAGAAGTGAAGCGAAGGATCATGCTGGGAACATTTGTGCTGAGTGAAGGATATTATGATGCCTACTATGCTAAAGCCCAGAGAGTGAGAAGGCTTATCAGGAACAGAACAAACGAGATCCTGAAAGACAATGACTTTATTCTTCTGCCTTCAACACCAGATGTCGCTTTCGAATTTGGAAAAAATTCATCCGATCCGGTGAAGATGTATCTTGAAGACATCTTTACAGTGCAGGCGAACCTTGCCGGAAATCCCGCCATCTCCCTGCCTCTTGGGAAAGCGGAGAATGACCTGCCATTTGGAATTCAGCTCATCGCGCGGGATTTTGAAGAATCACCTCTTCTGGCGTTCAGCAATCATCTAATGAACACGAAGACGTTAATAAAAACAGAATCGTAACAGCCTAAGTAGTTGCCTGATCTGCGAACTTTACGTTTTTGGGAGAAACCATATACGTAATAACCCGTAAAACCATCGCACGATGCTCAGAAACCCCTCATACATAGTACTTCGCTTTGCCTTGCTGTTTGCGGCATTTGGATATTTCAATTCGGTTGCACAGGTAAACGTTCCTGTTATTCAGAATGATCCTATCGTTGAAATGATGGATAGCCTGATGCATGCGCGTTTTTTTGAAAGCACTGGCTACACTACAGATACGGCCGTTTTAAACATCAGGAATTACCCGAAAGATCACGTACCTGTATTTAATGATCTTGTGTATGAAGCACGTCTGGCCAAGCTGGACGCACATTCTCCATTCGATCTTATTTACAATCCAATCGTTCGTTCGTACATCGACCTGTATGCAGTAAGAAAACGTGAAGTTGTTTCACGCATGCTTGGTCTATCCCAGATGTATTTCCCAATGTTTGAACAGGCACTTGACAAGTTTGATCTTCCACTGGAACTGAAATACCTCGCGATCGTTGAATCCGCACTGAATCCAAATGCAGTTTCCAGATCAGGCGCTACTGGCCTGTGGCAGTTTATGTATGCAACAGGTAAAATGTATGGCCTGAATGTTACTTCCTATTATGATGAGCGTCGTGATCCCATCAAAGCCACACAGGCTGCATGCAGGTACTTCGAGGATCTTTACAAAATGTTCGGAGACTGGCAGATGGTGCTCGCTGCTTACAACGGTGGGCCCGGAACATTGAACAAAGCCATCCGTCGTTCGGGTGGTAAGAAAACTTACTGGGAAGTAAGACCATATCTTCCATTGGAAACACAGGGGTATGTGCCTGCATTCATCGCGGTGAACTATGTAATGAACTACACCGCTGAACATAATCTGTATCCGCTTGCTCCCAAGAAAGAATACTTCATTACCGACACTGTAAAGGTTCGTCAGAATGTAAGCTTTGCACAGATCAGCAATGTGCTTTGCATTCCTGTTGAAGACCTTAGTTACCTGAATCCTGCATACAAGCAGCAGCTTATCCCGTTTGATGGTGACAAAAGGCCATGGATCTGTCTTCCGGCAAACAAGGTATCTGCTTTTATCAATAAAGAATCTGAGATCTATTCTTACATGACTCCTGAACAAAGAAGGGATTCATTGCTGCTTTCTCAGGAAACCGAAATCAAAGTCACTACGAAAACCTACGTCGTAAAAAAAGGAGAGTCTGTTTTTGGTATCGCAAGGAAATTCAACATGACTGCTGCAGAGCTTAAGAAGCTGAACAAAATGAGAAACAACTCTGTTCATCCTGGAAGAAAGCTTCTTGTTCAGGTTGAAACAGTCGTACCTGTGAAAGTCAAAAAACCTGCGGAACAGATCAGCAAGCAGTCGCAGGGATCACTTGCTAAAAACGAGAAAGCATCGAAGGATTCTGTTAACAAGGAATCTTCATCAAAAAATGAAGTGACGCTTACAGAGAAGCAAATGACAGCCGCGAAAGCAGCAGAGGATAAAAAGAACAAAGTGATCTTCTACACTGTTCAGCCAGGTGATACTTTATGGATCATCGCGAACAGATACAACGGTGTCACTGTGGATCAGCTGAAAAAGCTGAATGGCATCTCCAATTCAAAAAGCCTGAAGGTTGGAAGCAAGATCAAAGTCATGCTCGAATCGTGATCACTCACTGCCAATAAAAAAGCCGGGAAAGTCTTAGAGCTATCCCGGCTTTTTCTTATCCAGAATCAATTGAACCTTACTGTGCTTTTTCGCATCGCTGATCGCTGGCTGAAGAATCCTTTATAGATAAGGGAAAATTCAGGCCCGCCACGTCCTGTTGTAGCTGCAGATAATCTTGAAAGATTGATATCGTAGCTTACTCCCAGTGAAGCGATGTGTTTATAGTCGTAATAGAAACTTACAATAACAGCATCCCTGTAACGATAAAAGCCTCCGATCATGATATAGGATGAAAGGTTCGCATCTGTATATTTAGAGTCCATTCCAATGATCTGCTTGTACAGCAAGCCTCCCGTGATCTCGTAAGCCGGACCCTGCACCATCCCGATAAAGGAAGGAATAAGGAATGTTTTATCAAGGATCTGCTTTTGATAGGATCCTGTTCCGACATAACGCATCGAAAGTCTGTCACCGCCTCCACCCAATGAATAATAAGGCATGTTAAGGTGCAATGCAGATAAACCGATCTGGAAAAAGTCTTCTTTCTTTACTTTATGCTTGTAAAGTGCTCCTGAAGAATAATCGAAGTACATGTATGGCGCTGCTCCGTTTTCACCGCTCGACAATCCTGAGTTGAATGCAGAACCATCATACTGGCTGTCCCATTTCAACCCGCCGATGTTTATACTTCGCTGGTTATATGCTGCACTTATCCCTGCAGAAACAACAGCCTTTTTAGAGACCCTGAACGCATATGAAAGCGCCAGGTTAATATTGGTTAGTCCCATCGCTGAAGTTCCCGCCTTGTCATTAAAAAAGGAAACTCCGCCTCCAAATGAATTGCCGTTCTCCATCTCGTAAATGCTCATGTCATACGAGACATATTTCGTTGAGAATGGAACGGTCACACTTGCCCACTGACGTCGATAGCTGCTGAACACCCTGTAATCACAGTCTGTAAAGCCCGCAATCCCCGGGTTGAGATTAATGGGCTGATTATAAAACTGTGAAAAATGAATATCCTGTGAATGACCTGAAGAAGCTACAGCCAGCAGGAGAATAAATAATACCTTTTTCATTAACGGATCAAGGTTACGTTTCCATTGATCTCGAAGGTCGATCCATCGAGATAAGTTCCTTTTAAAATAAACACATATACAGCTTCATCCATAGGCCTTCCTCTCAAAGTTCCATCCCAGCCAAGGGTCTGATCTTCTGTCTCAAAAACTTTTTCCCCCCAGCGGTCAAACACAAAGAACCTGAATGAGCTGATGTTCCCTCCTCTTACATAAAGTATATCATTCCTTCCATCATTGTTTGGAGAGAAGATGTCGGGGATGAATACATTGGTTTTTTCTTCAACATTCACTGTCACGCTGTCAACGGATGAACAACCGTTCACATCAGTTCCGGTTACTGCATAGATCGTGGTCAACTCAGGAGTTGCGGTTGTAGCAGCTGCGGTAGGATCCGATAGTGTTGCCCCCGGAGACCAGGAATAACTTACTGCACCAGTTGCTGTAAGCACTGTACTTTCTCCTTTGAAGATCGTTACATCGTTTCCTGCATCTACAACTGGTCCAGCAGATACATCAACAGTAACCATTTCCGTAGATGATGGACACCCTAGTGCATCTGTGACCATGACTGAATAAGTTGTCAATGTAGCTGGTGATACATTTTGAGTGCTGCCTGTTGCGCCGTTTGACCATGAATAGTTATACGGTGTTTGTCCTCCTGTTGCCGAAACCGATAACATTGAGCTGCTTCCATCACAGATGATCGCTGGCGAAGCGGTCAAGGTCACATCAGGCCCGGAGGTGACTGTAACATTGATCGTATCCACATCGCTTCCACAGGCATTCGTAACAGTCCATGTAAGAACTGTAAGGCCTTGTGTAAGTCCTGTCATGGTGGTTGTCGAAGTAGTTGAAGTTGAAAGTGTACCTGAACCTGAAATAATGTTCCAGCTTCCTGTCAGAGGGAATGGATCGATGGCATTCAGCACGGTTCCATCATAACATGTGACATGATCAGGGCCTGCATCAGCAACTGGCAATGATTCAAGAGAGATGGATATTGTAGCTGTATCTGCACATCCATTGACATCTGTACCTGCAACTGAATACGTGGATGTAGCTGTCGGTGTGGCTGTCACTGAAGCTCCTGTTGAGAATGAAAGCTCAGCAGATGGAAACCAAATATAAGTATCTGCTCCGCTTGCTGTTAGTATTGTTCCTGACCCAGGGCATACTGATGATGCTAAGGAGCTCACAGAAACATTCACTTCAGTTACATTCACAATGATAGTATCAATCGTTCCGCAGCTTCCATTGAATCCAGCAACAGTAAAGGTTGTAGTCACATCTGGTGTTGCTGTCACTGTAGATGCTGTGTCATTGTCAACAAACTGTGAAGGACTCCATTGATATGTCGTTGCTCCTGAAACAGTAATTGATGTGGAGCTTCCTTTACAGATGGTTTGTGGACCGGATGTCACACTGATCACCGGTGTGGATGTAACAGTGACAGGTATCTGCAAGGTATCTGAACACCCCGACCCAGAACCTACCAGTTCATAGGTTGTTGTAGTTGTTGGCTTTACATAATAATCGCCTGGTGCATTGACCGTAACTCCAGTCATTGGTGATATCTGGTAGGTATCCGCACCACTCACCACAAGATGAACAGAGTCTCCTTCACATAGGACAGCTGAAGTAACATTCGATATCAGATTAACTTCTATAACTTCTATGTATGTTGTTTGTATTGATGAACAGCTACCGGTCGTTCCTGTCACGGTAAACGTTGTACTCACTGAAGGATTTGCAATGACCATGGCTCCGGTTGTATCCGAAAGCTCAGTTGCAGGGGACCATTCATACAATGTCGCGCCGGATGCTGTCAGGGTCGCCTGAGTGCCTGAACAAAGTGTATCATCTGAAAGAGTGATCGTTACCACAGGCAATGGTTCAACAACAATGACCTCCAGGAGTGTATCACTGCATGATCCGTTATATCCGATCACAGTGAATGATTCGGTAACAGCTGGATTAACCAAAACAGTTGCACCGGTAGTTGATGATAGTGCCGATGATGGTGTCCATGAATAAGTCATCGCACCGGTAACATCGATGGATGATGTAGTTCCCGCACAGATCGTATCATTCGATACTACAGCTGAAAGTACTGGCAATGGAGTGACATTGACTACTGCTTCTGCTGTATCGCTGCAGGAGCCGGATGATGCGATCACAGTATATGTAGTGGTTCCTGTCGGAGATGCGTTGACCACCGATCCGTTCGTCACATCCAACCCTGTTGATGGAATCCATGAATAGGTAGCGCCTCCTGTGGCTGTTAATTGTACAGTGTCGCCAGCACAGATCGTTGATGAAGATGGTGTGACTGATGCTGTCAATGTTCCTACAACCGCGACTTCGATCATTGTTGTATCGGTGCATCCTCCTTGTGTACCAGTAAGTGTATAGGTTGTTGTCACTGATGGTGACGCTGTCACATTGCTTCCTGTTGATGAAGAGAGTCCTGTGGATGGACTCCATTCATACGTTGTGGCTCCGGATGCTGTCAAGGCAACCGATCCTCCGGCACACAGGCTCGCGCTTGAAGGGGTTACGGAAACTAATGGAATGGTCTCGACTGTAATAACTTTCGTAAGTGTATCGGAACAGCCTCCTGAAATTCCTGCGACAGTATAGGTTGATGTGGCTAGCGGAACCGCTGTAACGCTTGATCCTGTTGTGGATGATAATCCCTGGCCTGACCAGGTATATGATGTGGCACCAGAAACATTAAACAGCACAGATTCTCCTGCACAAACAGTAGTGTCAGATACAGTTAACGATAACACCGGGACAGGCGAAACATTCAGTACGACTGTTGCAGTGTCAGTGCAAGAACCACTTGTGCCTGTCAATGTATAGGTGATAGTAGATGATGGAGTGGCTGTGACGGTTTGTCCTGTTGAAGAAGATAGGCCTGCTGATGGTGACCATGCATAAGTTGATGCCCCAGCTCCTGTGAGTGTTGCCGATGCGCCGTCACAGATGGTTGTGTCTGATGAGCTTGCTGTGACGTTTAATGATGTGGACACTGTCACTACTGTAACTGAAGTGTCGGTGCATCCATTGTCTGTACCTGTAACCGTGTAAGTTGTGGTTGATGTTGGTGATGCTGTGACTGATGATCCGGTCGATGCGCTCAATGTGGATGTCGGTGTCCATGAAAAAGTTGATGCACCTGTAGCCGTAAGCACTGTTGAACCTCCTGCACAGATTGAGACAAATGAAGGTGTCACACTTACAACGGGTACCGGAATGACAGTAACAGTTGCAACCGTGGTATTACTGCATCCCTGTGAGCTTGTACCTGTTGCTGTGTATGTCGCGGTGGCTGTCGGTGATGCAGTAACCGTTAATCCGGATGACGGTGTTAATCCTGTAGTGGGTGACCAGGTACAGTTTACAACTCCTGATGCAGTTAAATTGACGCTTGAACCTGAGCATATCATAGAGCTTGAAGGTGAAACGGTAACTGTGGGTAAAGGGTGGACAGTAAGCACAGTGATCGCAGTATCGGTGCAACCAGAAGATGTACCGGTCACCGTGTACGTCATTGTGGATGTTGGACTTGCTCCTACTGATGCTGTGTTAGTTCCTGATAAGCCGGTCGCAGGATTCCATGTGTAAGAAGATGCTCCTGATGCGGTTAATGTCGTCATTGAACCCTCACACATCGCTGATGATACGGGGATCACAGTCACAGAAGGATTCGTTGTCACATTCACAATTGCAGTTGCTCCTGATGAACATCCTGATGTTGTTCCGCTTACCGTATAGGTGATCGTTGCTGATGGTGATGCAATTACCGTTGAAGCATTGGTTGAATTGAGTCCTGATGATGGTGTCCAATTGTATGTCGTACCACCGCTTGCAGCAAGTGTTACGGAGCTACCTTCACAAATGGTCGATACCGATGGTGACACTGTGATCACAGGTGTGGTATTTACTGTAATGGCAACAGTTGCAGTGTCGGTACATCCACCTGCAACAGTACCTGTAACTGTATAGGTTATGGTTGACAATGGTGAAGCAGAAACCGTTGAAATATTGGTGGCGCTTAATCCTGCCGAAGGTGACCAAGAGTAACTTGCTGCTCCTGAAGCGGTAAGTGATACGGAAGAGCCACTGCAGATCGTTGAGGTGGCAGGACTTGCGCTTACAACAGGTGGCGCTGATATATTCACGATCGCCACCGCTGTGTCTGTACATGTTCCTGATGTGCCGGTAACTGTGTATGTCGTGGTTGAAGTTGGTGATGCGGATACTGAGCTTCCGCTTGATGCACTTAATGTAGCAGAAGGATTCCATGAATAGGTAGTTCCTCCTGTTGCTGTCAGCACCGTTGAAGCTCCTGAACATACGCTCGTGCTAACCGGTGATACGTTCACTGTAATTCCAGGGACAACAGTTGCAATCACCGGAATTCTGTAAAAGCCCGGACAGATCGCGGCATAATAAGTTGTCGTTGCTGTCAGCGATGGTGTTGTAAATGTTGTACCCGTACCCAGGATATTTCCGCCTGTTTCAGCATCATACCATACAATGCCATATCCAGCTGGTGGAGTTCCTGAAATGTTTACAGAAAGCGATGCTGTGGATCCTGAACATACGGAAGCATTCACCGCTGTAATATCGAAATTGGTCAACGATTGTCCTGACAAACCTGCGCCGCCGCGTGTCGCACCGTTAGGAGGAAATTCTGTCAATCCATCAGAGTTCGTGATTCCGTTCGCTCCCCCGAGAACAGTCTGAGTGGGTGTTCCTGAAGAGACTGCAATGTACCCTCCGCCTCCGCCACCACCTGGACCTTCCGCTTCAGAAACCGTGAATACAAATGCACCTTTTACAATGATCTGTCTTCCTCCTGCACCACCGTTGGCATTCAGCGTTATCCCGGTTACTCCCTGAGAACGTACCAGGATCGTACCTCCTGCTCCACCTCCGCCGGCAGCGTCCTTTCCGGCAAATGTGCTGCTGTTTGGCGGAGTACCTGTAGAATGTGCACCATCGTTTCCATTTGATACGATTGATCCGCTTCCGGTAACAGTTCCATAGGATTGTATGAAGATCAGTCCTCCACCCTGGCCACCAACACCACCAAAGCTATTGTCCTGGTCTCCTGCTCCTCCGCCTCCACCTAAAAAGATCTTACCTGTTGAATAATCCAATGGCCTTCCTCCCAGGCCACCATGGTTAGCCCTGTAATCTCCACCCCATGCAGAAAGACCGGGAGCAGTTGTTGTTGCATTCTGATTACTGGATGACCATGAGTATCCACCTCTTCCTCCTCCTGAAGATGTGTTCGTTGAGAATGAGCCTCCTTCAAGGTTCCATGCATTTGTCCAGCCCGCAACAGAATTATCAGGGTTACCCTGGCCATTCCATCCGCTCACATTGCCTGCGTTAGCTCCACCTCCGCCTCCGTTGGTCCATCCGTTTCCTCCTCCGCCTGCATTCCCTGCAGCACCTCGTCCGATACTTCCTCCCAAGACATTATATTGTGCCTGGTATCCAAAGACTCCTTCACCTTTTTCACCTCCACCGTCTGTACTGATGGTAGCATAATTGGCAAGATTGTAAAATGTATCATTACCTGTCAGCTGTCCTCCTCTGAACCCTTTTCCTGTCGCTACAATTTGTCCGTTTACACTAATGTTTCCCGATTCAATCGCGACAACACCACCTGTGCTGCCATTCCATGCATCACATGTAATGGAGGTCGATGCATTGATTGTTAATGAAGAATATCTCGGAACACGGATCACCTGGACTCTACCTGCTGCGGTATAACTATGCTGTAGTCCACAGTCTATCGTAATGCTTGTACCATTAGGGATCGCACTGACCTGGACAAACTCATAATTACCGCAGTTGTTATAGGATGTCACTGCTCCCCAGGTCTGGTCATTGGGAGTTGTGATCGTTCCAGAAGCTACTCCATTTAATGAAACACCCTGGATTTGAATGATCATGAGCAGATCTCCGACAGCAAGCGGTGCCGCAAATCGTCCATTCGTATTCAGCGTCGAAGCTGTCACGTTAAGCGTTGTGGCTCCCGACGCTGCATCGGATGTCAGTGATGTGTATTCATTAACGATCGTATTCGCGGCAGTGATCGTTCGAACACCATGCTTCGACCGTTGTGAAAATGCTGCATTGATCACCAGTATACCGGTAAGAAGCAACATGAATTGTATAATTCTCATCTGAGGATAATTCTTAAGTATTCCGTCCAGTCCCAAATCCCTCCGTACCAGCACCCATCATAATGATAGATGGTATTAATATTAAAAATAGACAAAATGACACATAGCGCCAAAATCACGGTCTTTACTGTCTTGCCTGTTGCAGATATCCAGTATCCGAATGGAAGGATCAGAAAAGCCATGTATTCAGAAAAAGGCCTGGAACCATAGGAGCATCCGAAGGTCCATGAATACCATGAAGAGAAGAAATACAAAGCCACGAAAAAAATCAAAGTAACTGCAGCTGCTTCAGTATCCTTTTTAACAGCCAGGTAGCAGGTGATGATGATTAGCAACAGCACAACAGGAGTGTATGGCAACAGGCCGTTGTATGGACTGAACAGGATCTCAGCGACTTTAGGATCTGTAAAATTAAACCCTTCATTTCCATACATATCACTTACCAGGTCTCCGCTTGCATATTTCCAGTAGATGAGCTGAGGTAAGAACATGAACACGAATGCAAGAAGGAAATACAAGATGACTTTCGGACGTACGAGATGATGAACCATCATGTTCAATGTTCGTTGTCCGTAGAGGATGAAGTAAATCAGGATGAATACATTGGTGACCCTGACCAGAACAGCCGTTGCAAAAACAAATGCGATCAACGCCAATGTTCTGTTGTTTTGATCACGGTGGTATTCCCCGGTCAGCCAGATAAACCAGGCAAAAAGAAAGAAAGAATATACATGAGAAAAGCCCGGCGAATTGATTCCATAGTAATACAGGTTTGTGCTGCACAGCAGAATGATGATCAGAAGATCTGAAAGCTTTTCTGACAAACCTTTTCGCCTGAGAATCTTCCTCACAAGATATAGCCCTGCAATGAGGTAGATCACTCCACCGATCATGATCGCCCTGTAATAAACCGGCTGATATCCGCTGGCATTCCCGTCAGTCAGAAGAGTGATAACATGCGCAGAAAGAAAGAATGGCAGCTGAAGCAAGGATACACCATAGTTGTACTTGGTCAGCACTTTGCCAGTCTGATGGTCCAGATGAAAACCATCTCCGGACTTGTGATCAATGCTGTCAGGAAACGCATGGGCATTAAAGTCGTAGATGAACAATGAAGGGAGATACACATAGTATCCTCCTGCATCCGCCCAGTTTACACTGTGATAATCATTGAACTTTGAACGGCTGTGCCTGTTGAATACCAGGAATATACACAGACCCAGGAGCAATGGAAAAAATAATCGGCTGGAGAATTTCCCGTACATCAGGCGGCAAAGTTACATTTTGCCCTGATGTAACGATTACATGTTCATCATGACAAGGCTTTTAGCCGAATTGACTGACGCAGGTCAAAAGTTCTTCCGCATGAATATTGTTAACTTTGCATGGTGGATCAGGATGATAAAAAAGTACGACTCGATGTAGAAGGAATGACCTGTGCGAATTGCGCTGCAGGCATCACCAGGCATCTGTCAAATAAAGGATTCAGCGATGTTTCTACAAACTTTGCGACAGGAGAAGTAGTCTTCGGGGCGGCAAAGCAGGAACAGATCAATGTAGCGATCAAAGAGATCAATAGCCTGGGCTATCATGTTCTCGATAAGAAAGAGCCGAAGAAAGGGCTTTCCATGCTTGAGATCAAGTTCTATGTTTCCTTGCTTTTTACGCTTCCTTTGCTTGCACACATGGTATTCAGTGCGCCATTCCTGCACGATCCATTTGTTCAGCTTTTTTTAAGCACACCTGTTTTTATCATAGGCTTTTTACATTTTGGCAAAAGCGCTCTGGGTAGCATTCGTTCAGGGCTGGCCAATATGGACGTGCTGATCGTGATCGGATCATCGTCTGCCTACCTCTACAGCATCATTCAACTACTTTCAGGTCATGCACATGAAGGTATCTTCTTTGAGACTTCAGCAGCCATTGTCACCTTCGTGCTCCTCGGTAACCTGATCGAACACATCTCTGTAAAACGCACCACCAGCGCAATAGAAGACCTCACACGACTTCAGCCTGATCAGGCAAACATTGTGGTGAAGCATGGAGATCATGAACATATTGAAACTATTCCGGCATCATCAGTCAGACTGGATGACATCGTGCAGGTGAATACTGGTGACCGTTTGCCTGTAGATGGTATCGTAGTTTATGGAAATGGTTCGGTCGATGAATCCATGCTGAGTGGTGAACCTGTGCCGGTACCTAGAGAATCCGGTGATGCTGTACGTTCAGGGACCATTGTTACTAACGGAAGCTTTCGTGTAAAAACGACCGGCACAGGAAGCAATACAACGCTTGCACGAATCATTGAAATGGTGAAGAGTGCTCAGGAAAAGAAGCCCCAAATTCAAAAGATCGGAGATAAGGTAAGCTCAATATTCGTTCCTGTTGTGCTTGGCATTGCAGCAATCACATTCATTGCATGGTTGGCGATCGATGGTGATCTGAAGAAGTCACTCATGAACAGCATCGCTGTCCTTGTTATCTCGTGTCCTTGTGCAATGGGACTTGCAACACCTACTGCTGTCATGGTAGGGCTAGGACGCGCGGCAAAAAAAGGAATTCTGATTAAAGGCGGAAATACGATCCAGGAGCTTGCAGAAGTGAAGACCATTGTGGTTGACAAGACAGGAACCATCACCAGCGGGAAATTCCAGATTTCAGGAATGAACACGCTTCCCGGATTTGACAGTTCAAGAACAAATGACATCATCTATTCACTTGAGAAACATTCCTCACACCCGATCGCGCAGTCGCTGCGTGAACATCTTGAAAGCCGTTCAGCATACCTTGAGCTGAACAACATCATTGAAAAGAAGGGATTCGGAATCGAAGCCACAGATCCTGATGGAAAGGTGCTTCGTTTCGGCTCTTACAGGTATGTACGCGATATAGTATCCTCTGATGATCATTCACTTTATCTTGTTATCGATAATCAGCTTGCAGCAACAATTGACATTATCGATACGATCAGGGATGGAGCTGCGCAGATGATCAGTGAACTCAACAAAGCCGGGATTGAAACCATACTCCTGAGTGGCGACAAGGCAAGGAACTGTGAAAAAGTGGCAAAGGAAACGGGCATCAAAAAAGTATATAGTGAAAAGCTGCCTGAAGAAAAACTGAAGATCATTGAAGAGCTCAGTGCGAAAAACCTTACAGCAATGGTTGGTGATGGGATCAATGACGCGCCGGCACTTTCAAGAGCACAGGTAGGCATCTCCCTAAGCGACGCTTCGGATATTGCAATGAATGCAAGTCAGCTGATCATGCTTCGAAACGGGAATGAATTGCTGAACATCAGCGAAGCATTGCTTATCAGCAGGAAGACATTAAAAACGATCAGGCAGAATCTTTTCTGGGCATTCATCTATAACGTTGTTGCAATTCCAGTCGCGGCATTTGGTTTCCTGAATGTTTACGGGCCACTGATCGGTGCGTTATCGATGGCATTCAGCGACGTTGTTGTTATCGGAAATTCCCTGAGGCTTCGTTCATCAAAGCTCGACAGCTAATTATCAAGGGCACTTAGTATCTTTAACCCTGTGTCATCACCATTCATCCTCTTCATTGCATCCTGGTATCCGAACAAGGTGGATCCGACACTTGGCATCTTCATTCGCAGGCATGCTGAAGCTGTAGCAATTTACAGGCATGTAAAGGTTCTGTATTTCACACCTGACAAAGAATTCAGGATCAATAAAAGATCCATTGGAAACATAGAAGAGATCGAAGTATGTTATCATGCCCGCATTCCTTTCCTTTCCATGTATTTTTCATTTATGAAGGCGTTCAGGATCGAGTTCGCCAATCATCTTCCGGAGATCATACATGCACACGTAGCTCTTCCTGCAGGTTTCCTGGCAAGATCTGTCTCGAAGCACTATGGCATTCCTTACCTCATCACTGAACATTGGACCGGTTACCTGCCAAGGAACGGAAGCTATAAAGGTTTTTTCAGAAAGCTTTTCACGAGGAAGGCTATCGCTGATGCGTCTTATATAACGCCTGTTTCAGAAGACCTTGTGAACGCAATGAAGTCGCATGATCTTATAGGGAACTACAAGGTGCTGTTCAACGTAGCACATCCTGTTTTTTTCAATGAGCCTTTCAAAGATGTCCGAAAAAAGTTCATCCACATCTCTTCATTAGATGAGCGTCAGAAAAACATCAGCGGATTATTAAAAGCATTTAAACAGCTTCAGGAACGTGATCCTGATGTTCACCTGATCATGGCAGGAGATGGACCTGACAGACCGAAAGCTGAACAATTATCAAATGATCTTGACATCAGAAACATCAGCTATCATGGGAATATAGAGGCTGAAGAACTTGCAGGAATGCTGACTGAATGTTGCGGACTCATCCTGTTCTCCAATTATGAAAATCTTCCGTGTGTAATCATTGAGGCGTTTGCCTGTGGCACTCCGGTGATCTCAACGGATGTTGGAGGAATTGCTGAAATTTTGAATCGTGAGAACGGGATCCTGATAAAGCGGGGTGATGAAGATGCGCTGATCAATGCCATGAAACAGATGATCACTGAACATCAGTTCTCAAGGGAAAAGATCCGTTCATCAGCATTTCGTGAATTCAGCTATGAACATATTGGAAAGGAACATCTCAAACTCTACGAATCAATGAAGAAATGAAGCGAAGGATAATCGGTACGTTTCTTTCCAGGATTCTGATCGCTTTCAGCAGTCTTCTGGTGCTGGTGATCACAAGCCGTGAACTGGGCCCTGAAGCCCGGGGAACCATAAGTCTTCTGCTTCTTGCCATGACGATCACTGTGCTCACAAATGAAATTGTAGCCGGACCCGCGCTGATCTATTTCTTTCCCCGCGTAAAACATTCGACTCTTTTAAACTATGCCTTTTTATGGATGATCGTTTGTTCATTGGTCATACCATCATCGCTTTACCTTTTCGAACTGCTCCCTGAGGAATACCTGGGCTGGGTCATCCTCATTATTCTTTTTCAAAGTACCTCAGGGATCTCCATGCTTTTTCAGCTCGGCACCGAGAATGCAACACGATATAATATTCTTGCACTCACTCAATCGATGATCAATCCGGTTGTATTGATCTTTCTGATCTATGTTGCTGATATAAAATCCATTCACACCTGGCTATACTCCGTTGCTTCAGCACAAGGCCTTACTGCATTTGCCGGACTGCTCTTCATTAAAACATCCAATGCGGTACAGAAGCAGGATACTGAAGTATCATTGAAAAGCCTCATGCATTATGGTTTCATGGCGCAGCTGTCAACTCTTGCCTATATACTTTCCACAAGACTTTCCTACTACCTGCTCGACATCACTGAAACCCGCGCATCTGTAGGGATCTTTTCAACAGGAGTTTCTATTATGGAAGCTGCATTGCTTTTCAGTTCGAGTGTGGCGATCATGACTTACTCCCGCATTTCAAATTCTGAAGATGAAGATTACAATGTAAGGATCACCTCTATCCTGGCAAAGGTCACATTCAGCTTTACGGTTCCATTGATGATCATACTTCTCCTGGTGCCGGAAAAATATTATCTGATGATCCTTGGCGATGGCTTTAAAGGAATGAAACAGGTGATGTTCTTTCTGATTCCAGGAGTAGCAATGATCAGCATGAGTACCATCTTTACACATTACTTTTCAGGAAAGGCGCATTATAAGGTCAATGTACTTTCAAGCCTTACAGGACTGATCTGCTCATTCATACTTGGCTTTGCGCTGATCCCGTCCTTTGGCATCATCGGGGCATGCATTACAACAAGCATGGGCTACCTCGCTTCAGGTTTGTTTACGATCCTTTATTTCAGGAACAGTCACCGTTCACGAAACCTGAGCCTGCTGCCGAATTTCAGTGATCTCAGGAAGCTTCTTTCAGAGATCCGTAAGATCTGAGTTTCGGTAAAAAAGCGGAAAGTTCATTCCGGGCATAGTTTTTTCCTCAAGCTTTTTCATGTCGAAAGAAGTAAGGATACTCGCATTTGCGGGAAGCACGAGAGTAGGTTCATACAATAAAAAGCTTCTTACCAATGCCATCGAAGTAGCAGAAAAAGAAGGCGCGATGGTTACACGGATAGAGCTCAAAGATCTTCAGCTTCCGCTTTTTGATGCTGATGACGAATCAGAACACGGTATTCCTGACAATGGAATGAAACTCATGAACCTGATGATCAGCCATGATGCATTCATGATCGCTTCTCCGGAGTACAACAGTTCCTTTTCAGGAGTGCTGAAGAATGCGATCGACTGGGCATCCAGGCCAGTGAAAGGATTAAAACCACTGATCGCATTTGATGGGAAACCGGTTTTGCTTATGAGTGCTTCTCCCGGAACGCTAGGAGGTTTAAGAGGTCTTTACTCATTACGTACCGTACTGTCAAACATCAAATGTCATGTATCTCCACAGCTTCTGGCAATTGGCATGGCCGCGAGTGCATTCGATGAGCAGGGTTTGCTGAAAGATGAAAAGAAGATGTCAATACTGAACACGAATATCAGGAAGTTCATGTCCTTTGTCAAAGCGTTGAAAGAGCCTGCTAAAGAGTCCTGAGCAACTCAATTTCATTTCGCGTGATGGGCATTCCTGTGAACTGAAGGCGGTTATAAATGGTGACTTCATTTACCCTTAAAGGTTTGTACAGCACACGGACTTTCATTCTTCCGGAATCTACTGATGACTTCAGCATTTCCATGAGCGTTGTAAATTCTTCCTCACACAGGTTAGGATTAACGAAGACTACTTTTATACGGGAAAGATGCTCTTTTAAAAAACGGAGAGCAGAAGGATAATCAGTGAAACAATGGCAATCCGTGATCCCTGTTAGTTCACCTATGAGTCCAAGATTGATCCTGAGGTTGAATGAATTATCGATTAATAAGACCGCCATTGACGTGATACATTTCCTGCAAAACAGAAAATAAATCATCAAATGTTCATGGACATATTGCGTGTTACCGGGACAAACTGCGCCATTGCTGAGCGTCAGTCCTTTATTAAACGTTTGAACGATTAAAAAGCGAAACCGAGGTTGATTCCAAGTCCTCTGAATCCCCAGTGTCCGGTTTTAAACTTTAGCATCATCCGGTCATCTTCAATATGAGAATCAATGCCGCTCTTTCTGGCAAGGATCATTGCGGCATCCCGAAGCAGGTTGTCCTGTTCAAAGTTACCCAGGTTCCTGATGTTTGAATTCTGCACCTCGATGTCATATTTCCTTTTACCAAAATGCAATCCTGCGATGTAAAAATCAATGGCGAAATTTCTGTTCACGAACAGCTGATATCCTATCATCATTCCCGGAGCATACGACCTTGCCACACCATTCAGTGTACCGTTAAAGGTTCCCTGCAGGCCAGTATAGGATCCCTGAAGAGAATACCTGGTGTATCTGAAATATGGTGCAACATAAAATCCTCTTGGTGCTCCGGGGTAATCACCGGTTGTATAAAGGCGCACTTCCGGTGTAAAAGAATAACCATTGAACTTCCCGCTAACATTCGCTACTCCCAACAGTTCTCCGGGTATCCTTAGAGGCAATATCCTGTAATAGCCGAGTGCAAGCGAAACACGTTTATGCACTGCATATTCAGCCTGGAATGAAAAATTCAGCAGGAAAAGACTTGACAGGTTCATTTTGACCACCGCCCTGGAACGGGTGCTATCGGATTCAAATGCCAATGGCTTTCCCGTAAACTCTTTTGCATACGCTGCATTTATCATCATCGCGATGCACACCAGAAGTAAGATCTTTTTCATGGTACAAAATTTAATTTATTCATAAGAAGCGCTCTCTTTTTTTTCAATTCTTCTTTTTCTTCGGCACTCATCGATCGAAAAGCCTTTACTGATCTTCCTGCCTTCAGGCGATACCACCATTCGAGTGCTATCCTGCCTGCAAGAGGAAGTGAAAAGATAAGTAATACCAGCTGATAAACGTTCGCGGCTATGAACGATAACGGAATAAGCATCAGCAAATAATAAAAAAGAAAGATGAACATTCCTCCGATCATATTCACTGAATCAAAGAATTCTTCTTTCGATACTGCTTTGTTACTCAGCTTCCAGGCAAGCTTCAACGGAATAATATTCAACGCCGCGCCCAATAAAAACAATGGTGACATCAGCAATAATCCAAGATCATCAAGCACACTCCACGATTTCAATCCGGACACAGCTTCATCCTTTGTATCATGTTTCCGGAGCGCACTAAAATAGGAGTCAGCCAGCTCCTTCACTTCCTGAATCAAATCAGGCTGGTTTTTTTTCAGGATATGGAGATGGTCACTGAGCTTCTTCTTTCGATTGAATTTCTCACTTCCCGATTCTTCCTTTGTAAACCTGATCGTTTCAAGGTCATTGAATAAAGCATCTTCATCAGGTGTGGGCACATTGATCACCAGGTTTAACATGGCCTCTTCGATCTTACTCGTCAGATCGTTTATTGCCTTTGCCTTTTCAATGGCATATTGTTCTTTATATGAAATGATTGATATCGGATCTCCGAAATTCAGTACCAGCTCTCCTCCTATCTTTCCAAATTCGGAGTAATTCACTCCCACCGGAACCAGCTGCAGATCGAGGGAGAAATCACTTTGTTCTTCTGAACCGAAAGCAATTCTCGCTGCACCTTTTTTTAACTTCCGTAACCTCTTTTCCCTGATGCAGATACCTTCTGGAAATATGAGAATTGTTTTGTTCTGTCTGAACAGTTCACTGCAAAGCCTGAAGGTTTCTTCGTTCTTCTTGAGGTTCTCGGTTCCTTCCTGGATCCTGTAGATCGGATAATTATTCAGCCTGGCTAATAACCACTTTTTTAATGGCGTATTGAATACATCAGAACGGACAAGGAAGTTCACCTGCTGATGAAGCTGTATCGATACTACCACTGCATCAAGGAACGCATTCGGATGATTGGGCAGCAGCATCACCGGCTTATTCACAGGCACCTTCTCAAGGTTAAGCACATGCACCTTTTTAAAGTACACCGCATGTGTGAGGTAAACAGGAATCTTTACAACATCATATAAAAGGGACATGGTATCTTATGAGGGGTCTGTAAATTTATATCCAACACCTCTCACCGAATGAAAATGTACAGGCTCTTTGGGATCTTTTTCAAATAGCTTGCGGAATGAAAGTATAAAATTATCAATGGTTCGTGTTGAAGGATACACATCGTAACCCCACACAGTCTCCAGGATCTCATCGCGTGATACAACTTCTCCTTTACGATCTATCAGCAGCTTAAGCAGCTGGATTTCCTTTTTTGAAAGCGATTCTCTCGTTCCCCGGAAAGTAACTACTTCATAGGTAGAAAAATTTACCTGGTTCTCTCCAAAAGTATATTCACCTGATGTTACAGGAGACGTTTGCCTTGCACTTCTTTTGATCAGGTTATGTACACGCAGGAGAAGTTCTTCAAGATTGAATGGCTTTACGATATAATCTTCCGCACCGATCTTGAGGCCTGCGATCCTGTCTTCCGCTGTTCCCTTCGCAGTTAGAAACAATACGGGCATGTCAGGCTTCTCCGATTTGATCCTTTTGCAAATTGAAAAGCCATCGAGCTCAGGAAGCATCACATCAAGGATCACCAGATGAAAAACAGCCTTGAAGAACTGGGCAAGTGCATCAGTGCCTGTTTCTGCAGTGACCACTTCATACCCTTCAAGCTCAAGATTCAGCTTTAATGTCTCACGAAGGTTCTGCTCATCTTCAGCTAATAATATCCTTTTATCCACACTGCAAAATTAATGCATCCGTCTTATTACGGAAACCTTTGTGAAGTTTGGAAATAAATTTGACACTTCTGTTTTTCCGGGACTGCCCGGATTAAACAGAATACAATGAAAATAAAGTTACTCCTATCCATTGCCGGCTGCCTCTTCCTGCTTTCAGCTAACGGTCAACAAAACTCACCATTACCAGAACCATTGAACCACGCTGTTCGTTGCGGAACGACAGAACACATGAAGCTTCTCAGAGAAAAAGATCCATCACTGGAGCAACGGATGGCTGACCAGCGTGAGCTTTTCCGGCAATATAAAAATGCAATGCGATCTGATGTCGACCAGGTTCTTGTTATCCCGGTAGTGGTGCATGTGGTGTATAATGATGTTTCCCAGAGGATCTCCGAAGCACAGGTGCAATCCCAGATCGATGTCCTGAATGAAGATTTTGGAAGACGCAATGCCGATTCAGTAAACACTCCCCTGATCTTCCGTTCACGAGCTGCCAATACGGGAATCAGATTTTGCCTCGCAAAAACAGATCCTGATGGAAATATCACCACAGGGATCAATTATGTACAGACAAGCACTACTGCCTTTTCCAACAATGACGACATCAAACAGGATATCGCAGGAGGTTCAGATGCCTGGGATGTTTCTAAATACTTCAATATTTGGGTAGGTAATCTCTCAGGCTCCCTGCTCGGATATGCAGAGTTTCCCTCAACACCTCTGCCATCAACATACGGCGTTGTCATCAACTATAAAGCATTTGGCCGGATAGGTACCGCATCACCTCCATATAACCTTGGACGAACAGCAACACATGAGATAGGCCATTGCTTTTACATGTTTCATATCTGGGGTGATGAGCCGGGATGCCAGGCAGACGATGACATCAATGATACCCCATTACAGAAGGATCATAACTTCGGATGTCCACCATTCCCGCAAGGACCTTCCAGACCTGGAGGAAGCTGTGACTCATCAGATGTCAGTTCCATGTACATGAACTTTATGGATTACACCGATGATGACTGCATGAACATGTGGACCAAACAGCAAAGCACTGAAATGAATGCTGCCATCGGATTCTTCGCTCCTGGACTTCTTACATCCGATGTTTGCCAGGGATCGCTCTCAGTCACGGAACAAAAACATCAAAACTGGATCACACTATCCCCCAATCCTTCAGAAGGCAATACAGTCCTGTCATTTTCAAAACCCACTACAAGTCGTGTGAACATCAAAGTCTTTAACACCTTAGGAAAGCTGGTTTATTTTGGAAATAAAGAAACTAAAGGAGGATCAGTAAACCTGGATCTCACGAACATTCCGCCGGGATTATACTTTCTTTCTGCGAGTGCCGGAGAAGAAAGTCAAAGCATCCGGCTTACAATATTCAGGTAATGAGGGAGATGAAGGAAACCATGGAAAGCCACTGATTTAGTTTTATTTCCCGTGACCGCAGCTTAACTTTGCAGGATGGAAAAAGCTGCGGAACTCCCTTCATTTGTAACAATTGCTGATGACACGCTCAGAAACATTGCAGGCAAGGTATATCATGCTCAACGCATCAGTCCTGAAGAAGGCCTCTACCTCTACCAGCATGCGGAGCTTGGATTTCTCGGGGTTCTTGCAAATCATGTAAGAGAAAGAAAAAACAGCCAGTATGTTTATTTCAACCGCAACTTCCATATTGAACCTACGAATGTCTGCGTGTTCGACTGTAAGTTCTGCTCCTATTCGAGACTATACAAGCACAAAGAAGAAGGCTGGGAGCTTAATGAAGATCAGATCCTGGATATCATCAAAAAATATGAAGGTCAGCCCGTTACAGAAGTACATATTGTTGGCGGGGTTCATCCGAAGATGGGCATTGAGTTCTTCGCAGGCATCTTAAAAAAGATCAGGCAGATGCGGCCAGACCTCCACATCAAAGGGTTCACGGCTGTTGAGCTTGACTACATGTTCCGCAAAGCAAAAATGTCAGAAGCTGAAGGACTGGCATACCTGAAAGAGGCCGGACTAGAGAGCCTTCCCGGCGGTGGTGCAGAGATCTTCAATGAAGAGATCCGCAAACAGATCTGCGACGACAAATGCTCTTCGGAAAAATGGTTAAGCATTCATGAAACGGCGCACAAGCTGGGCATACCTTCAAACGCGACAATGCTCTACGGACATATTGAATCTTTTGCCGACCGCATCGATCACATGGAACGGCTCAGACAGGTTCAGGACAGGACATCAGGCTTTAACACGTTCATCCCGTTGAAGTTCAGAAACAAAGACAACCAGATGAGCCATGTTCCTGAAGTATCTGTAGTGGAAGACCTGCGCAACTATGCGATCTCAAGAATTTACATGGACAATTTCAATCACATCAAAGCTTACTGGCCAATGATCGGAAGAAATGTGGCCCAGCTCAGTATTAACTTCGGAGTGGATGATATTGATGGAACCATCGACGATTCAACAAAGATCTATTCCATGGCAGGATCAGAGGAGCAGAATCCGGCTCTTACAACAACACAGCTTGTAGAAATGATACGCCAGGCAGGAAAAGTGCCTGTTGAAAGAGATACGCTTTACAACATCGTTAAAGACTACTCGCTGTCCTGATCACTGCTTGTTTTTCTCTTCAAACTCGCGGATCAGCTCTTCATCGCTTTTCCCTACGTTCGGAAGGATCATCTTGCTTTGTTCAGCGACCTCATGCTGAGGATATTCACTGATCACCTGGTTGTACAGCTGTTTTGCCTTTTCAAAATCCTTGATATTGTTCTCATAAATGAATGCCTGAAGGAATAAAGCATAAGGCGCCTTTTCATGTTCAGGGAATTTCTTCCTTAAGGTTTCGAACAATGTAATTGCCAGTTCAGGATTCTTTACACTGTTCGCGATTTCTCCGGCTTTATAGTAATACTCGGGAGTTTTTGGATCTTCAGGATAGGCTTTCGCGAAATCAAGGTATAAGGTCAGCACATTGTTCGCAAGGCCAAAATCAGCAGGACGATCTTTCTGGGAATACAGCTTATCCTCCATGGTAATGATCTTTTTCTCAAGATCCTTTTTGGCGGTATTTTCTGAATTGTTGCAGGCAGCAAGAAGCACTGCGGAGAAGAGTATATATTTCAGCTTCATTTCGGGAATCTCATTTTATAATCCACTTTAACTTTTCCTTTTATAATGTCATTGAGCTTGCTTTGAAGAAGCCTTTTCTTCAAAGCACCCAGGTGGTCTATGAACAGCTTGCCATCGATATGGTCGTACTCATGCTGGATCACACGTGCAGCCATCCCACTGAATTCTTCCACATGCTCGTTGAAGTCTTCATCAAAGTACTTCAGCTTCACGTACTCGGGTCTGTACACATCCTCGCGGATCTTTGGAATGCTCAGGCATCCTTCATTGAATTCCCATTCATCTCCCTCTTCGCTGATCTTCTCAGCATTGATGAACACCCTCTTAAATGTCGAGAGGAATTTTGTTTCTTCTTCTGACAGGTCATCATCATCAGAGAACGGAACCGTGTCGATCACAAACAGCCTGATCGCTTTTCCAATCTGCGGAGCAGCCAGTCCGACACCTTTCGCGTTATACATGGTATCAAACATATTCGCGATAAGCTCCTTTAACCCTGGATAATCTTTCGAAATTGATTCTCCCATCTTCCTGAGGACAGGATCTCCATATGCTACAATCGGTAATATCATTTGTATCTGTTCTTACTTTCTTTCCATATAAGACTGTAAAAGGATCACAGCGCTGGTGGAGTCAACGAGCTCTTTCCTTTGCCTGTCCTTCTTTTTCAACCCGGCATCGATCATGGTCTGAAACGCCATTTTCGATGTAAAACGTTCATCAAGCCGCTCAATCTTCACATCAGGGAAATTCTTTTTCAGCTGCTCTATGAATGGCTTGATATGCACTTCAACATCCGACGCGACATTGTTCATCCTTTTCGGCTCACCAACAACAAACACATCGATCTTCTCGGTGATCATATAGGTTTTAATGAAGCTTATCACATCCTTTGAATGAACTGTCGTAAGGCTGGTCGCAATGATCCTCAAGGGGTCGGTGACTGCAAGCCCCACCCTTTTTGTTCCATAATCAATAGCCATAATCCTGCCCATCGGCGGCAAATTTACAAAATATAACTCCCCCGGCGTTCAGAGACCTTAACTGGCACACCTTTGTATATCTTTGCGCGAAAATCATCATCATGCAGGAAAGCTTTAAAGAAGTGATTGAGTCAGCCTGGCTTGATCGTTCACTGTTAAAAGAAGATTCGGTACAGAAGGCTATACGGGAGGTCATTGACCAGCTCGACCGTGGCGGAATCCGTGTTGCGGAACCTACTGCCGATGGATGGAAGGTGAACGAATGGATAAAAAAAGCAGTGATCCTTTATTTTCCGATCCAGAAGATGGAGGTGATCGAGGTTGGCCCTTTTGTCTTTCATGATAAAATGAAGCTTAAGCAGAATTACGAATCAATTGGTGTTCGTGTGGTTCCTCATGCTGTCGCACGCTATGGAGCCTACCTGGCAAAGGGCGTGATCATGATGCCATCGTATGTAAACATTGGGGCGTATGTTGATTCAGGCACCATGGTGGATACCTGGGCAACTGTTGGATCATGCGCCCAGATAGGTAAAGATGTGCACCTCAGCGGTGGAGTCGGGATTGGTGGTGTGCTCGAACCTGTACAGGCAGCACCGGTGATCATCGAAGACGGCGCCTTCATTGGCTCACGCTGCATCGTGGTTGAAGGTGTACGGGTTGGAAAGCAGGCTGTGCTCGGCGCAAATGTCGTTCTTACCGCATCAACCAGGATCATTGATGTCACAGGTGAATCTCCAAAAGAATATAAAGGTTCGGTTCCTGACAGGTCAGTAGTCATTCCAGGATCATACACGAAAGTATTTCCGGCAGGTGAATTCCAGGTTCCATGTGCACTCATTATCGGGCAAAGGAAAGAAAGTACGGATCTCAAGACCTCGCTCAATGATACGCTTCGTGAATTTGAAGTAGCTGTCTGATGAGAGATCAATCAACTATTAAAGAAGAAGTACGAAAGGCTGTAGAAGTCCTGCGCTCTGGCGGTACGATCGCCTATCCTACGGACACCATCTGGGGAATCGGTTGTGATGCAACGAACCAGGATGCGGTGAAAAAAGTGTTTGAACTCAAGAAGAGAGAAGAATCCAAAAGCCTGATTGTGCTCCTGGACGAGGCGGACAAGCTGGGCAAATATGTAAAAGTAATCCCTGAAGTAGCGAACGATCTTCTGGAACATACTGAATCACCGTTGACGATCATCTATCCTGATGTGATGAATCTTGCAAAGAATGTCATTGCACCCGATGGTTCAGCTGGGATCAGGATTGTTCAGGATGAATTCTGCAGGCTCATGATCAGAACATTCGGAAAGCCTGTTGTGTCAACTTCTGCGAACATCAGTGGTGAACCAGCGCCTGACAGCTATTCATCCATTTCTGAGGAGATACTGAACGGTGTTGATTATGTCATCAATTTACGACGAGCTGAAAAAACGACGAACAAACCATCCAGGATCATCAAGCTTGCTGTGAATGGTGAATTTTCAATTATACGGTGAAGGATCTGCGGAACAAATTAACTCATCCTGTATTTGGGATTATTGCCGATATCTCTGAAGAAAAAGGTCTTCAATGTTTTGCCATTGGAGGATTTGTAAGAGATCTTTTTCTGGGGAGGCCAAGCAAGGATGTTGACATTGTTGTGGCAGGAAGTGGGATCGAGCTCGCTGAAGAAGTGGCAAGGAAAGCAAACATCTCTCGTGTAACTGTTTTCAAAAATTTCGGAACAGCGCTGGTGAAGTTTCATGACCTGGATGTTGAATTTGTAGGTGCACGGAAAGAATCATACAGCAGAAATTCGCGAAAGCCGGTTGTTGAAGAAGGCACACTTGAAGATGATCAGAAGCGTCGTGATTTTACAATCAACGCACTCGCGATCTCCCTTCAGAGGTCTGGATTCGGTGAGGTGATCGATCCTTTTAACGGCATAGGTGACATGGAAAGCAGGATTATCAGAACACCTCTGGATCCTGATATAACCTATAGTGATGACCCACTGAGGATGATGAGGGCTGTCCGGTTTTCATCACAATTAAAATTTACCATCGAAAAAGAATCCCTGGAAGCTATTTCAAAAAACAGGGAACGCATTAAAATTGTTTCGAAAGAACGCATCATTGACGAGCTTAACAAGATCATTCTCTCAGAAACACCTTCACATGGTTTTAAGATCCTTTTTAATACAGGGCTTTTGGGAATTATCTTTCCCGACATGGTGAAGCTTTACGGAGTGGAAACGATCAATGGATGGTCCCACAAGGATAATTTCTATCATACCCTTGAAGTCCTTGACAACATTTCAAAGAATACAGACAACCTGTGGCTGCGATGGGCTGCGATACTTCATGACATTGCCAAGCCTGCAACCAAACGCTTTGAAAAAGGACATGGATGGACATTCCACGGCCATGAAGACAAAGGTGCCCGCATGGTACCGAAGATCTTTGCAGAGCTAAAGCTTCCTCTCAATGAAAAGATGAAGTATGTGCAGAAGCTGGTACTTCTGCATTTGCGTCCAATCGTACTCTCCAAAGAAGAGATCACAGATTCAGCCATCAGGCGTTTGCTTTTTGAAGCAGGAGATGACATTGATGACCTGATGACCCTGTGCGAAGCAGACATCACCTCGAAAAACGAAACGAAGGTGAAGCGTTATCTGAAAAATTTCGAACTGGTAAGGGAGAAGCTGAAAGAAGTAGAGGAAAAAGACAAGATCAGGAACTGGCAGCCACCCGTGACAGGAGAAGACATCATGAAGACCTTCAACCTGACACCAGGAAAAGAAATAGGCATCATTAAAAACGCGATCAGGGAAGCGATCCTCGAAGGTGACATTTCAAATAATTACGAAGAAGCTTACAACTTCATGCTGCAAAAAGGCAAGGAGCTGGGCCTCACTCCCGCTGATCATCTCTGATCTTTTAGTCACGAGTAAGCAGCATTTCAATGTGAGGAATGTTGTCTTCCGGATATGGTTCAGATACAGGAACAAATCCCATATCGGAGTAGAATTTCTGAAGGTATAGCTGAGCTGAGATCCTGAGATCGCTGTAACCAAGTTCTTTAGCTTTTTTCAGCGCCTCTTCCATAAGTTGTTTACCTAATCCGAGTCCCCTGTAATTCCGTCTGGTGCAGACTCTTCCGATGCTTGCTTCAGGATACGATACACCAGGTTTTACAATGCGGAGGCATCCCGCCAGGATCCCATCGCAATAGGCAAGAAGATGATAAGAATGCCTGTCTTTTTTATCAGGGTCCTGATATACACAGGTTTGTTCCACAATAAATACTTCACAACGCAATTCGAGCATGTCGAAGACCTCACTTGCAGACAGTTGCTGAAACTCCCTGAAAACCCACTCTATCGCTTTCATTACCCAAACTTACATGTTTTAAAAACTTGTTAGTCCTTTATGGTTCCTGAATTGATTACAATTAAAGATTATTGAATAATTTTAGTCCCTCGAAAAAACAGGAGATATGGCAGTTTATCGTTTTCGTATCATTATTGAAGATCACGAGGATGTATTCAGAGAGATCGAAATAAAGTCCACACAGACTTTCGAGGATCTTCATAAAAAAATCCAGGAAGCTTTCAAGTTTGATGCTTCCCAGCTTGCGTCTTTTTATATGTCGGATGATAGCTGGAGGAAAGGCAAAGAGATCACGTTAATGGATATGAGTGAAGATGATCAGGAGAAGACACCGATCATGTCAAAAAGTATTCTGGCTGACTACATCGACGATCCTCACCAAAAGATCATCTATATCTTTGATTTTCTTGCCATGTGGACATTCTACCTTGAGCTTGTCAAGATCCAGAAAGATGATCCCAAAGTCACTTACCCACAGATTGTAAGATCCGTTGGAGCGGCACCAAAGCAATACAAGAACAAAACCTTGCCTGTTCCGGGAGAAGAGGATGATGAAGAGCCTAAAAAGAAGAAGATCTTCGATCATGAAGAAGAGTATGCTCTGGATGAAGGAACAGATGGTGAAGAAGATGAGTTCGGAGAAAAATTCGATGACGAGGCAGAAGAGCAGGAAAAAGGTTTCCAGGAAGATTTCTGATCACAAACTATGAATAACCAGCCATGTCTGGTCATTATCGCCGGCCCTACAGCCATCGGTAAAACATCTCTCACAATTGACCTTGCTGAACATTTTCACAGCGAGATCATTTCTGCAGACTCCAGACAGGTATTCAAAGAGCTTATCATCGGTACTGCACGGCCTTCTGAAAAAGAGCTTGCACAGGTACCGCATCACCTGGTGGGAAGTATAAACATCACAACCCACTACTCTGTCGCTGACTATGAACATGATGCGCTCTCAATCCTCGGGGAGATCTATAAAAGCTCAAAGCTTGCATTCTTAACCGGAGGTTCAGGCCTGTATATTCAGGCTGTGTGTGAAGGCCTTGATGATGTCCCTGCAGCTGATCCTATCCTAAGGGAAAGGCTGAACAGCAGGTTAAAAAACGTTGGCATTGAAGATTTAGCCAACGAGCTTTCTGCACATGATCCGGAAGCCGCTTCTAAAATTGACCTGAAAAATCCTCAGCGTGTGATCAGGGCACTGGAGATCATTCATGCGACAGGAAGGAAGCTTTCGGAGATGCAAACTGGCAACCGCAAGCAAAGACCGTTCAGGCTAATCAAGATCCTTCTCGATATGGATCGTGAAATGCTGTATGAACGGATCAATCAGCGGGTTGACAATATGATGGCAGAAGGACTGATGGAAGAAGCAAGGAATTTGTTTAACCTCCGACACTTAAACGCACTTCAGACCGTTGGGTACAAAGAGCTGTTTGATCATTTCGAAGGAAAGACCAGCCTTGAAAAAGCGGTCGATATGATAAAACAGAATACAAGGCGCTATGCAAAACGCCAGTTAACATGGTTCAGGAATAAAGATGGGTTCACCATTTTTCATCCTGATGACAAAGAAGAAATTATCAAGCATATTACATCGTGCTGCGGAATCTGATACGAAGCTACTCGAGACTTGAACCACACATCCTGAATGCTGTGATGGCTGAGTTTTTTATTCAGCTGATCAATGCGTCGTTCATGGCAGTGCAGCTGATCTATATGCAAAAGGCAGGATTCAGCGACAGCGAAGGTGCAGGATTTATCTCGTTCAGATTCTTAGGTGTTCTGCTGCTTGCCGTACCACTTGGCCTTTTCATAAAAGGGCGAAAGATCAAATGGCTTTTTTACCTCTCTTCGTTTCTGGTTCCTCTTTTCGGATTGCTTATACTCTACTCGATCTCAGAAAAGAATCACGCATTACTTTATATCAGTCAGCTTTGCTGGGGAACGGCATTTACGTTCATACAGATCCCGATCATGCCTTACATTCTCCGTAACTGTAAAAAGGATCAGCAGACGGAAGCCATCTCACTAAGCTATTCGACGTGGAGCTTTGCAGGGATCGTGAGCGGGATCGCCATCTACCTCCTTTCAGCGATCGATCCCGTTTTGTTCAGCGACAGAAACATCCTTGCGATCATCGCCATATCAGGATTCGCAAGTATCTATTATGTCTCTAAGATCAACGTGAAAGAGCATGTTCCTATGATGAAAACAAGCCGGATGGATCTTTCAGATTTTGACTGGCTCGTTATTTTCAAAGCGCTGGTTCCGACCATGATCATTGCCGTTGGTGCCGGGCTGACTATCCCGTTCATCAGCATATTCTTCTATAATGTACATCACATGGATACGGAACATTTCGCGATGCTGAATGCCGTTGCCTCTGTATTTGTTGCCCTTGGCGCCATGCTTGTACCACAGGTAAAGCGGGGAATCGGATATAAAGTGGCCATTCCAACCACTCAGAGTCTTGCCGTACTTGCTCTTGTATTGCTTGCCACCACACAATTCTACGCAGGAATGACCATTGCTGTTTATGTAGCCATAATGTGTTTTATTTTACGTCAGCCACTAATGAATATGGCAGGACCAATGACTTCAGAGATCGTCATGAATTATGTTGGTAAGCGAAACCAGGAGATCGTAAGTGCACTGACATCAGCTATCTGGAGCGGATCCTGGTTCATCAGTTCATTGCTGTTTAAAATGCTTCGTGAGACAGGCTTTGCGTACGTCAATGTTTTCCTGATCACTGCGACACTTTACGGACTGGGCGTCATCTGGTATTACTTCCTGATCCTTGATTACCAGAAAAAAGAAAAGCTTGGATTGATCGAAGGCTGATAGCCGGGGAATTTTAAAATTGAAAATAAATGAATGGCTGCACATCGGCAGACTTCACCTGGACAACCATCCAGATCACACTTGCAACAAAGAATGCCTTGGCCGGAAGGGGTGTTCTGACAAGCAAACCTTCGATCTTACGATCAACCGAAGAAGGGATAAAGTGCAAAGCATATCCAAGCAATACCAGTGCGAACACTTTCTTATATCCTGTTACCACCTGCAGAAAAAGCTGTCCGTTAAATTCATAGAAGATCTGGTGAAGCAGATCATTCGCCACTTCAAAGCTCGATGCCCTGAAATAGATCCAGCAGAAAGTCACGAAATGGAATGTGATGAGAAAACCAAAGAATGAGCTTACCGGATTTGAAGGAATTTTAATAAATGACTTGAATGCTTTTTCGATCGCAAGCGCAATTCCATGCATGGCACCCCAGATGATAAATTTCACTGAAGCTCCATGCCACAAGCCGCCGAGAAGCATTGTGATGAAATTGTTCAGATAGGTTCTGAATTTGCCTTTCCTGTTTCCACCGAGTGGGATGTAGAGGTAATCCCTTAACCAGCTCGACAAGGTGATATGCCATCTTCTCCAGAATTCAGTGACTGATGTGCTCAGGTAAGGTGTATTGAAATTGTCGGGCAGCTTGAAGCCAAGCAGAAGTGCAATGCCCAGTGCCATATCTGAATAACCTGAAAAGTCACAATAGATCTGGAGTGTATATGCATATGCGCCAAGCATATTTTCTACACCCGAGTACAATGATGGATTATCAAAGATCCTGTCAACAAAATTCAGGCTGATGTAATCTGAAATGATGGCCTTTTTCACAAGCCCTGCACAGATCAGGAATACAGCCCTTCCGAAGTATTCAGGGAGCACCTCTGCTTTTTTGAACATTTGCGGGATAAGCTCATCTGGACGTACAATGGGCCCTGCAACAAGGTGCGGGAAGAATGAAATGTAAAATAGGAAATCGGTGATGCTTCTCAGCGGCCTGACTTTCTTCTGATACACATCCACACTGTAGCTGATCAGCTCGAACGTATAGAATGAAATTCCCAGAGGCAGAAAAATGGTTTCAAATGACAATCCTTGCAGGCCGGCTTCCTGGAGGCCACTGATGATGAGGTTGAAATACTTGTAATATGCAAGAAGTCCGAGGAACAGAACGAGGCTTATGATGAGCCAGAGCTTGCGCCATCCTTTCTTCTCTGTCCTGTCAATCAGGAGCGTCAGAAAGTATCCCGCCACGGTTGTTCCAGCCATCAGGAGAAGGTACCATCCGCTGCTTTTGTAATAAAAGTACATGCTGAACAGCACGATGAAGATGTTCCTAAGCCGGATCCTGGTATGGATCAGAGAATAAATAAGCAGAAAGCCACAGAATAAAAAGAGAAACAACCCGCTGTTGAATAACAATGGGCTGCTTGCATTATAATCCAGTGCTTCTAATATCCTACTGCTGCTTATCTCCTGAAAAAGCATGGTAACTGTTTAAAAATGCCTCGTTAAATAAAAATCCCTGAATGGCATATCCCTTCGGCCTGAAATGCAGTCTGTCCTTCGCTGTGAGCCCGTTTGCATACCATTTCGCCATCGATCCCGCACCGCCCATCACTTCAAACAGGTCCCAGTATGCATATCCATTCACGTTACAGAAGTTGATCATTAAAGTCCGTGCAAGCTCTACGGTTCTGTTTCTATAACGTCCGCGATAAGAATCCGAAGGAACTGTAAAGAGAATGATTGTTTCAGGCAATGCTTTGCGGATGGTATCAGCGAAGGCTTTCATCGAATTCACAAATTGATCTGCAGCGAACGCTTTACCGTATGCTTCATTTGTACCCAGGGAAACAATGACAAGCTCCGGCTTTAAGCGGAAGAACTGAGCGAAAAAGTATTTCGAACCAAGGTAATGCCTGAACTCTGCGCCATTCACACCAATGGAGTGATAAAGCAATCCGCCTTCATCATTCATCAGGTTCAATCCATACAAACGCATGGGGTTCACTGTATCTTTTGCGGATGGCATAAGTTCAAGAGAGCTCGTCCTTGAAGAAAACACGAACGTCTCTTTCTGAAGTTCTGATGATACAGACTGAAGAGCCTGAACCGATGCTGTATCCTTTAACCGCGGACGACAGAAGCCTGAATCATTTTCACAATAAACTTCAACCACTTTAAAGCTGTAATCGAGAGAATCACTGCTCGCAATCTTCAGAAAGATGATACCAGATGTGTCATTTGTTTCCAGTGAGAACCCTGTAACACCGATCGGAAGCGAGTCACGGTTACTTACATTTCGTCCGCTTCTCCACTTACCTTTTCCGGAACTGCGTATGCTGTATGGTTCATTCGATCTTGCTGCACGATATGGAAACACGAGGCCTCTTCCCGCATTTCCGAATTTTTTCTGCAGCGCTTCACGGATCCTGCCTGAAAAAAAATCTGCCTGTATATGTGAATCACCAATGTGTGAAACGATGATCTTATCCGACTTATCCTGCTCCAGCGATTTTAGCTTTTCATAGAATGGAAAGAGTGCGGAATCATTATGAATGATGTTCTTTTCACGATTAATAAAGGATAGCCTGGAGACATCCTGTTCGGTAACCTGTGCATGAATACACGTTGTAAAGAATACCAGCAGCACACATAACCTGATCATGGATGGAGCTTATTGTATTCATTATACTTTGCCATCAGATCTTCATACAGCAGCGTACCTACTTTACGTGCTCCCCTGAAATTGAAATGAGTGAAATCTTTATTGGCAAGCGCAGTATCCGCGGTAGCCCATTCAACCATTGAATTGTAACCACCCATGGCAGAATACAGATTCCAGAAAGCGATCCCTTCGTTCTCAGCTACTTTACGTTGTGCCTGAACGATGAGAGGTACAGACGGATCCGTTTCAAAAGTTCCGTTGTTATTGTAGCTTTTGTCGCTCACACTCACCATGAGGAAGCTTGCATTTTTGAAAGATGATTTCAAATGCTCCACCACATTGGTCATGCCTCGCTGATACCATGAAAAATCAGTTACGTTCGGACTCACTACATTTAAACCATAATGCAGGATCACCAGATCATAATTCAGATGCTGGTCGAACTTCCTGTAAATCGATGAAGGGATGCGTGTAAGCGGCATGCCTGAGTTACCCCTGAAAGCGTAGTTGTCGATCACAATCCCATCCTCACCTTCAAAGCTCAGCCCATAGATTGTAACAGGCTCTTTCATTGTGAACATGATAGAAAGGTTCTTCAGCGGTTCACCTTCATTCAGCACAAGTTCATTGATGAGTTCAGTTCCTGAAAGTTCAAGCTCCTGCATTCCTTTTGCGTTCTGGTATTTCACAAAGCTGCCTTCACCGCCCGGACCATAAAACAAACGAACCTTGTAGAAATTCGAAAGCTTGTCAGAAACGTTGGATCCTTCAAACCTGACCCAGCTGCCAATAGTATCGCCGCTGGTATCTTCCGGCTTGAAAGCAAATCCGCTGATCCCCGGGTTTGCCTTTCCTGTTGTATCCAGAAATGAATAGCTTTTCCAGTTTGAAGAATAAAAATGTCTGATCGTTTTCCGAAAAGAAGATACGTTGGAAGTTACTGGCACAAAGCCTACTCCGGAGCCTCCGAAAGACCTCTGAAGGAGGTTCCGCAAATCCTGCGTGATCAGGTCACCTTCAATGGCGGAATCACCAAAATAGGCTATGCGGATCTTCTTCTTTTCTTTCGTTCCTTTTTTGAGAGAAGAGAAAAATTTATTCAACCCCGTGGTGGTATCCGTCGAAAATTCCCTGATCCCTTTTTCAACTTCAATGATATCCTGTTCAGGCATTACAGGCATCGCTGTAGCATCTGCCATAGCAGTAGAGACAACGGGCATCACAGGAGTTTGCTTTTTCACCGGCTTTGAAACGATGTCGGAAAACAGATCTACCTTGCGGAGCTGGTAATAGGACAAAAGCCCGGGATCGGTGAATGACGCTGCGAATAAAAACAGGATCACCAGTAAGATCAGTAAAAACGAGCCAAACGGCTTATGAAAGTTCATTGAAAAATAAATCGTGTAAAAATACCTAAATCTTTACAGCGATGAGTCTCAACTTAATAACAGGAAAATTATTTTTTGAACTCCTTAAGAAATGTGGTTACATGATCATTGATCCGTGCTTCAATATGCTCCTGTGACGGACGAATGAAGGTATCTCCTGTGATCTTTTCAAACAGTTCGATATATCGGTCAGATACCTGCTTTACAAATGCTTCATTCATTTCAGGAACCTTCTGTCCTTCTTTACCCTGGAAGCCATTTTCGATCAGCCACTGACGAACAAACTCTTTTGATAACTGCTTCTGTGCTTCCCCTTTCTGCTGCCTCTCCTCGTAACCGTCTTTATAAAAATAACGTGACGAATCCGGGGTGTGGATCTCATCAATCAGGTAGATCTTACCATCCTTTTTACCGAATTCATATTTTGTATCAACGAGCAGCAATCCCCGTTCAGCAGCCATTTCAGAGCCTTTCTGATATAAGGCATGTGTATATTTCTCAAGCATGAGGTAATCTTCTTCGCTGACGATTCCTCTGGCCAGTATGTCTTCCCTGGAGATATCTTCATCATGCCCTTCGGATGCCTTTGTTGTAGGAGTAATGATTGGTGCAGGAAGCTTATCATTCTCGATCAGCCCTTCAGGAAGCTGAACACCACATACCATTCTTCTCCCTGCTTTGTATTCCCTCGCTGCATGTCCTGCAAGATATCCCCTGATCACCATTTCAACTTTAAATGGCTGGCAAACAAGCCCGGCGCTGACCATTGGATCCGGTGTTGCCATAAGCCAGTTTGGTACTATGTCAGAAGTTGCTTTCAGAAATTTTGATGCGATCTGGTTCAATACCTGTCCTTTGTAAGGTATGCCTTCAGGAAGCACAACGTCAAACGCTGAGATCCTGTCTGTTGCGACCATCACAAGTAGTTCATCATTGATATTATATACATCGCGGACTTTGCCTTTGTAAACTGATTTTTGTCCGGGAAACGAGAAATTGGTTGAAACGAGGGTTTTCAAAGAAGTAGGAAGTAATTAGTTAGATTTTTTGTCGTAAGCGTCAATGATGTTCTTTACTATCGGGTGCCTGATCACATCTGATTCATCCAGGAAGATAAAGTCGATCCCTTCAACATTCCGCAGAATCTCGATGCCTTTGATTAATCCGGAAGGCTGGCTTTTGGGAAGGTCGATCTGAGTAACATCTCCGGTGATAATAAATTTCGCAGTCCGTCCCATTCTTGTCAGGAACATTTTCAACTGGCTGTTGGTAGCATTCTGAGCTTCATCAAGAATTACGAATGCATTATCGAGTGTTCTGCCACGCATGAATGCAAGTGGTGCGATCTCAATGACACCTGTTTCCATATGTGAAGCAAGTCTTTCAGGAGGCAGCATGTCACGAAGTGCGTCATACAGCGGACGAAGGTATGGATCCAGTTTTTCTTTGAGATCACCAGGCAGAAATCCCAGGTTTTCGCCTGCTTCAACCGCCGGCCTGGTAAGAACGATCCTTCTGACTTCCTTGTTCTTCAAGGCTCTCACCGCCAAGGCTACAGCAGTGTATGTTTTACCTGTACCTGCCGGGCCAATGGCAAACATCATATCATGACGGTCGATGCTTTCAACCATTTTACGCTGGTTTCGCGTTCTGGCTTTAACCACCAGTCCTGAATTACCGAATACGATCACATCTGCGCCTGATCCACCGATCTTTCCGTCACCAGCAAAAATGAAATCGATATCTCCAGGACTTATCGTATTATACTTGTTGTAATGTTCGATGAGCAACCCCATCTTCTCACTGAAAGACCGCACCTCTTCTTCATCACCAACCACCTTGACCTGGTTCCCGCGAGCGATCAGCTTCAGCTTCGGAAAATGCTTCTGAATGACCTGGAGTTTACTGTCATTCGCGCCGAAAAAGTTTAAAGGATCTATCCCTTCCAGGACAATTAATGATTCTGCCAATGAGTCAACATTAAATTCAACACCTTATTTATTACCTTTGCGACGTAAAATTAAACACAAATTCCTAAACCAGACTGCAATTAGGATACCACCCCGTGATGCCTGTAATCACATTAACGACTGACTCCGGATACAAGGATTTTTATGTAGCAGTGATCAAGGGAGGAATTGTATCCCGCATCCCTGGCTGTCAGATCATTGACATTTCGCACCACATCGATTCATTCGACATACAGAAGGCAGCATTTATCTTAAAGAACAGCTATAAGGCTTTTCCACAGGGTACCGTGCATCTGCTTGGCGTGAATGCGATTCCCGGATGGCAGCAGCCTTTAGTAGCCATCAAAGCAAACGGTCATTACTTCACCGGACCAGACAATGGCATCTTTTCATTGATGGAGCTCATGCCAGAGATCGTCATTGAACTTGATCATAAAGCAGGAATTTTCAAATCCTTCCCTGCTGCGGATGTTCTTGTCAATGCATCCTGTGAGCTGGCTAAAGGAACTGACATCGCAACACTGGGAAAACATAAGGATGGACTTTATGAACGTACGATGTTCAGGCCGGTCTCAGAACATTCATTTTTAAGAGGGACAGTCATTCATATCGACAGCTACGGAAATGTTATCACGAACATCACTCGTGAACTTTTTGATCAGATTGGCCAGGGCCGAAAATTTCAGATCAACCTGAGAAGATCAGATTACAACATTGATGAGATAAGCAGCCATTACAACGATGTGCCTGAAGGAGAAAAGCTGGCACTTTTTGGCTTTTCAGGCTACCTGGAAATCGCGCTGAACAAGGGAAATGCGGCCGGCCTTCTGAATATGCGACTGAATGATGCACTACGAATAGAATTTGATGATCATAAGGATAGTTAAAATGACCTTTCATCCGGGGAATGTCGAAACATTCACGGAGATCTTTGATTCCACCAGCAGGATGATAAGAAACTTTCCCGGGTGCTCGCATCTTGAACTGCTCCGTGATGTAAGAAATCCCTCGGTCTTTTTCACCTATAGCTACTGGGATTCCGTTGAAGACCTTGACAGATACAGGCAATCAGAATTGTTCAATGAAGTCTGGATGAAAACTTCGGCATTGTTCGCTGAAAAAGCAGCAGCCTGGAGCCTCAACAGAGCACGTGTGATCGAATCCTGAAAGACATCATAAATCACAATAAAGGCGCTGCTTTTGCGTACTTTTATATCACATGAATTTCAAGATACATTCCGAATATTCACCCACTGGCGACCAGCCTGTCGCTATACAGCAACTCACTGATGGTTTAAACCGTGGTGAACATGCACAGACACTTCTCGGAGTTACGGGCTCAGGCAAAACGTTCAGCATTGCCAATGTTATCGAACGCGTCCAAAGACCTACGCTCGTACTGAGTCATAACAAGACACTTGCTGCCCAGCTTTATGGAGAATTCAAATCATTCTTCCCTCATAATGCTGTGGAGTATTTTGTTTCCTATTACGATTACTATCAGCCTGAAGCGTATATCCCCTCAAGCGATCTGTATATCGAGAAAGATCTTGCAATCAACGAAGAGATCGAGAAGCTTCGTCTGAGCACAACTTCTTCACTGTTATCAGGAAGACGCGATGTTGTCGTTGTGAGTTCCGTTTCATGCCTGTATGGTATCGGTAATCCGAATGAGTTTGGAAACAGTACGATCAAGATCCACAAAGGACAGGTCATCAGCAGGAATAAATTTCTACATGACCTTGTTAATGCTTTATATTCAAGAACGACAGCAGATTTCCTGAGAGGGAATTTCAGAGTAAAGGGAGACACTGTTGATGTGAACCTCGCCTATACAGATCATTCCGTTCGGATCTCTTTTTTCGGGGATGAGATCGAGCAGATTGAAACCTTTGATACCAGCAGCGGACGGATCATTGAAGAGTTTGAAAATTTCCATATTTATCCTGCGAACATCTTTGTAACCTCCGCGAACAGCCTCAAGAGTTCCATATTTACGATACAGGATGACCTCGTAAAGCAGATCGATTATTTCAAAGAGGAAGGAAAATTCCTTGAAGCAAAGAGGCTTGAAGACAGGGTCACCTATGATCTTGAAATGATGCGTGAGCTCGGTTACTGTTCAGGCATTGAGAATTATTCCAGGTATTTTGACGGAAGACTTCCGGGCACACGACCATTCTGTCTTCTCGATTATTTCCCGGAAGATTATCTTTTGGTGATCGATGAAAGTCACGTAACTGTCCCGCAGATCAGGGCGATGTATGGAGGTGACCGTGCACGAAAGCAGAACCTCGTGGAGTACGGATTCAGGCTCCCTGCCGCCATGGATAACAGGCCACTGAAGTTTGAAGAATTTGAAGAGCTGCATCACCAGGTTATATATGTAAGCGCGACTCCGGGAGATTACGAGCTTGAGCAAACAGGCGGCATTGTGGTCGAACAGGTCATTCGTCCGACAGGATTGCTTGATCCGAGAATAGAAGTTCGTCCAAGTGAAAACCAGGTCGATGATCTTCTGGAAGAGATCCGCAAGCGTGTGAAAGAAAATGAACGGGTGCTTGTGACCACACTGACAAAACGTATGGCAGAAGAGCTCACAAAGTATATGACCAGGCTGAATGTACGATGCCGTTATATTCACTCCGAAGTCGATACGCTGGAACGCGTGGAAATCCTCAGGGACCTGCGAAAAGGGATCTTTGATGTGCTTGTCGGAGTGAATCTTCTAAGGGAAGGACTGGATCTTCCTGAAGTATCCCTGGTTGCAATCATGGATGCAGACAAGGAAGGATTCCTGCGTTCAAATCGTTCACTTACCCAGACAGTTGGAAGAGCGGCGAGGAACATCAACGGGATGGTGATCATGTATGCAGACAGGATCACAGATAGCATGCAGCAGACCATAGATGAGACCACTAGGAGAAGGCAGAAGCAGATGGCTTACAACATTGCGCATGATATCTCTCCAAGGCAGATCATCCGGTCACATGACAATGTACTTCCGCAGAGTGCGGCTGCATCAGGAAAAGCGAATTACCGTGGGCCGAACCCTGGAATGGAAGATGTGGAAAGCATTGCTGCTGACCCTGTAGTTCAGTACATGAACAAGGAGCAATTGCAGAAAAACATCAACTATACAAGAAGAGAGATGGAGAAAGCCGCGAAAGAGATGGACTTCATGGAAGCCGCCCGTTTACGCGATGAGATGTATGCTCTTGAAAAAGTTTACAAAGAGCGTTTTTCAGAAAAATGATCAATACATCTTTCCGCTCGAGTGCTTACCGCCACTGCGATGCACCCTCTTTTTAGGGCCGCATGATTCCATTGTAAAAACTATTGTCAGGATCGCAATTCCGAGGATATACAAGTTTCTTTTCATGGCCTTTACTATTTCTACAAAAATAACCTTTAAAGAGAAAAATCACGCCATTTAGTTGTTGTTTTTTATCCAACAGGCTTCCCGGCAAACTACTTAGACGGACTTTCCAGGTAGTTAACCCGTTGCTGTAATGTGGGATGAGAATAATGAACAGCTACGTAAACAGGATGAGGCTTAGGATTACTTAATGAATCCTTATGAAGCTTTGCCAATGCTGAAGCAAGGTGCGGGCCACTGTAATGCTCTTTTGCATAAGCATCCGCCTCGTATTCATGTTTTCGAGAGAGTGAATTCATCAGGATAGATAATGCCAGGGAAACAGGACTGTACAGGATCGCAAATCCCGTAAGTGACAGTTGAAACGTTCGTTCAATACCACCCAATGCCATAGGCAATTCATCACTC
This sequence comes from Bacteroidota bacterium, assembly GCA_036675075.1. GTDB lineage: Bacteria > Bacteroidota > Bacteroidia > JAKFFM01 > JAKFFM01 > JAKFFM01. The sequence goes on along the minus strand of JAKFFM010000007.1, from coordinate 968 downwards.
TTAAGGATGATGCCTAACAGGTAGAACATGAGTCCTGTCTGAATAATAGAAGCTGTCAACGTTTTGAGTGTGTGCTTGAGCTTATAGTGGCCGATCTCATGTGTAAGCACAGCGAGGATCTCTTCGGTTGAATAATTTGAGACAAGCGTGTCATAAAGTACAATCGATTTTCTCGGACCGAGGCCACTAAAAAATGCGTTTGCCTTAGTTGATCTTTTCGAACCATCCATCACATAAAGCCTGGTAAGCGGAAATTGCAGCCTTTCACACAATGCCTCGATCGAAGCTTTAAGCTCACCCTCCTCCAAAGGAGAAAGTCTGTTAAACAACGGAAGGATAATGGAGGTGAAGAGCATCGATGCCAGAATCATAAAGACCACCAGCGTGATCCATGACCAGAGCCAGAAGTGTTGCTGATCCCTGTTGTAGATCCATAGAATAAACGCAAGTAAGCCGCCACCTATAATGATCGTAGCGAACATGGACTTTAACTTATCCTGAATAAATGTCTGAGTGGTGGTCTTGTTGAACCCAAACTTTTCCTCAACATAAAATGTACGATAAACGGAGAACGGAAGTGATACGATGAATGATGCGAAAGCGATGACACCAAAGTATGCGAGGGTTTGAGCGTATGGATTGCTGATGTGTTCAAGGATCAGTGAATCAAGCTTCCCGAAGCTTCCGGTAAATAAAAGTACACATGTGATGACTGCCATCAATACATGAGAAATAAAAGAAACTCTGAAGCCTGCCTTGAAATAATTCAGCTCAGAACTGTTTGATGGTAAATTGATCCTGGTGTGTTTCCAGTTCAGCAGCTCAATGATGGTATCGATCGTGAAGCCCAGAATGAAAATGATAACCAGAATGTAAAACCAGGTGCTGATCATTTCATGAAGGTAATGAGAAGTAGAATACAGCTCCTCCCCTCTCACCAGGCTTTGCCCATACACGGCCTCCGTGCC
>JAKFFM010000015.1:0-49403 GCA_036675075.1 Bacteroidota bacterium | reverse complement strand
CGCTGGATCAGATCGCGCGCATCAGCATTATAGAAGGCGATATTCAAATTGCCCGGATGTCGGGACGCGAACTCCGCCGGGCCATTGAGCGAAAGGTCGGGTAGCCCGGTCTTCAGCAGCTGCCAGAGCCACTTTCATGATCTTCCCAAAAGAAACGATCGTCACATCTTTTCCTTTTCTTTTAATATCTGCAACACCAATCGGAATAAGGTATTCACCTTCTGGAACTTCACCTTTATCACCATACATCTGCTCGCTTTCCATAAAGATCACAGGATCATTGTCACGGATCGCAGACTTTAAAAGTCCTTTTGCATCGTAAGGGTTAGAAGGCACAATCACCTTTAACCCTGGAGTATTTGCATACCAGTTATCAAAAGCTTGTGAATGCTGTGAACTAAGCATTCCTGCAGAAGCCGTTGGACCTCTGAAAACAATAGGCACTGAAAACTGGCCACCGCTCATGCTCATCATTTTAGCAGCTGAATTGATCACCTGGTCAATCGCAACAAGGCTGAAATTGAAGGTCATAAATTCAATCACAGGCCTCAGTCCATTCATAGCGGCACCCACACCGATTCCTGCAAAGCCAAGCTCTGCGATCGGCGTATCAATGACACGCTTGGCACCGAATTCCGCCAACATTCCCTGGCTAACCTTGTAAGCACCATTGTATTCTGCAACCTCTTCACCCATTAAAAACACCTTTTCATCCCTGCGCATTTCTTCGGAAAGGGCTTCTCTCAAGGCTTCACGGAATTGTATCGTTCTCATATCTCAGAGTTTATTTTCTGACATGCAAAAGTAATTAAATTTTAAAACCGGAGAGCGCCCCAGTCCGGGTGTGCCATTACACGGAATCTAACAGGAGAAATCATTGTCTGAACCACAATATTCCATGAAACCCGCCACACAGCCTACATTCCATTCATTTGCCATGTCAATCATGAAGTTTTTTTTATGTCGCATGGGGATGGTCTGAAATATGGATTAGTAAGTCAGGGAGGATAATTGCAATGAGACAGGGAAATATTGGTAGAGAAGGCGACAGAAGCAGGAAAAGCAGCGGAAAGACTGAGGGTCAGAAAATTGATGTGAAGAGTCCCGCTGACATGAAACACTGGTGCGAGGAGCTTAAATGCACACCCGACCAGCTGAGAGTCGCAATTTATAAGGTGGGGTGTAATGTAGATGCAGTTAAAAAGTATGTAAAGTCGCTTCAACACGATTAGATATGGCGTACATCGATTCAGGGTACATCCACAGGATGACGATTAACACGAAAGGAAAGCATGAGGTGAAGGTGTGGTGTGAATTGTTCAGCTGTGATAGAAATTCACTGATCGATGCGATCGCGCTTGTAGGGAATAATGCAGGGAAGGTGAAAGAAGTTATCAAAAACTTAAAGCATGCCTAAAAAGAAATTCCTTTCCATCACTGATTATTCAGGAAGGGTGATCAGAATCAGCGGAAGAAAAAACCATACGATCAATCCTCAGCTACGGGAACTGTTTCAGTATGACGCCTATGTATTCTCCGCATTGGAGATCCCTGACGAAGTGTATTTCTTCCGAAAGAATTATCAGCACAAATACCTCAAGTTTTATCATGATTTCTATATCGTTGTCACCGTAAGCCTTAATGAATTCTGCAGGTTTACAGGAGTAAAAAACACGTTGAACGACTGGTTTGTAGTTCATGAAGCCATTGAATACCCTTATTTCGAAAAGCCCGATTTTCTAAAGCAGGTACTTAAAAAAGGTACGCTGGTTTATAAATATGTTTCGGATACCTACTTCTGAAAAAAGTTTCTTATGGATAAGGAGCTCAAGGCGCTCATAGAAATTTTAAAGGAGAACGGATTAACGATCGCGTTTGCTGAAAGCATGACATCCGGTCTGCTTGCTAACGAATTCGGGAAGCAATTCAATATCGGGGAAGTTTTTCTCGGGAGTCTTGTAACATACAAGGAAGATTGCAAGAGTCAGATCCTTGGCGTGGATGAAGCATTGATTGAAAAACACACAGCAGAATCACAGGAAGTAACCAATGCGATGGTGATCGGATTAAAGAATGTACTCGCCGCTGATCTTTGTGTTGCTGTGACAGGACTTGCTACCGAAGGAGGAACCGAAACAGCGGAGAAGCCGGTTGGCACCACATTTATTTCCCTGTATTTCAAAAATAAAATAGAGGAACATTCAGCCCGCTTTTATGGAAACCGTGAACAGATCATTTTCCAGGCATGCTACATGATCTTTAGTAAGTGCCTTCAACTCATCAAACAACACCAGGAAATTGGCAACCGTAAAACAGATCATTGATCATAACGGAAGTCAACCTTCCAGGGCTGAACGTTTTTCCGGATGGATCACAAAATTCACAGGATCGACAAAAGCATTTACGATTGCCCTTGCGTTGATCGTGATCTGGGCAGCGACAGGACCGTTCTTTAATTTCTCGGAGACCTGGCAGCTGATCATCAATACAGGAACCACCATCATCACCTTTCTGATGGTGTTCCTGATACAGCGGGCACAGAATAAAGAATCAGCCATCATCCAGATCAAAATGAACGAACTCATTGCTGCAGTTAAAGGCGCAAGCAACAGGGTGATCAACATCGAATCTCTGTCAGAAGAAGATCTTAAAGTATTGAAGGAGTTCTACCATACCCTCGCGAATGAAGCGGCGAAAGAAGACATCCGGCTTTCACACTCCATTGAGGATGCACAGGAGCTTCATGAACGAAAGAAAAAGTACAGGCAGCAGGAAGATGAAAGTGATTTGAACCGTGAAGATCCTGATGAATAAGAATCAGCGCTTCTGACAAAATGGGCAATAATAAGCTGTACGGCCACCGACAGTAGAAGATCGAACAGGTCTTCCGCATCGTGGACAATCATTCCCAGGTTTTCTGTTTACAACAAAATGATATTTCTTCATCCTGGACCTCTCGGCTTCAGCTTTTATCGCGCCTTTCAGAACACTGTGGATCGTTTTATGGATTTCACTTAATTTTTCAGAAGTGATCGTACTGGCCTTTTTTTCAGGATGGATGCGTGTTCTGAACAGGATCTCATCTGAGTATTCATTTCCTATTCCTGCGATTATCTTTTGATCCATCAATACGGTTTTGATGGAAACCGCTTTTTTGCTGACCCGCTCCTTAAAATCATTCCATGAAATTGACAATGCATCTGGACCCCACTTCTTTTCCTTCAGGAATTCCAAAGGATCCTCAACAAGTCCGAACCTGCCGAATTTTCGCATGTCTGCATAGCAAAGCATACCTTTCTTAAAATGAAAGATGATTGCTGAAAATCGTGGAGGTTCACCAGAAGAAAATGTCAGATCACCTGTCAGACCGAAATGAAAAAAGAGCCATTTCCCCTGAGATGATCGTACAAAGAGGTACTTGCCATGCCGCAAGGTTGAAGCAAGCTTTGTCCCTTCGAAATGCTTTTTAATTCCATTAACTGTTGTGCCCTTTAGAAGAGAAGGAACAGGAACATCGATCCCGGAAATTGTTTTTCCCAGACAATGATCTTCGATCACCATTCGGTAGCTTTCAACCTCCGGAAGTTCCGGCATGGCCTGTTACCTGAATTTCGAAAAGATCCAGACCACTGCGCCAAGCACCAGCAGTACCAGGATTGCACCTACCCACATTCCACCCTTGAATACACCTTCGATCAGTTCACATGAGGTAAGAAACAAAACAAGTCCCAACAACCAGATCCGCATCAACTTTTCCATAGCGATATACTTTCTGGATAATCTGAAAACACCCTGCCAGAATTTATCTTGATGGCCACCTCGATTGCAGACTCCTACGAATCGCAGGCAGCACTAGGGATCTGGCTTATTTTTTTATAAGCTTTATTTCCCTAAATTTGCGCTTTCTGAAAAAACCAGTTTACTGAGGGATATGAAAATTCTTGTTTGTATAAGCAAAGCCCCTGACACCACGACCAAGATCGCTTTTAAAGAGAACAATTCGAAGTTCAGCGAGGATGGTGTTCAATATATTATCAACCCATACGATGAGTGGTATGCACTTGTCAGGGCACTCGAATTAAAAGAAGCACAAGGCGGTTCGGTAACAGTTATCAATGTTGGTCTTGCCGACAATGAAGCGATCATCCGCAAAGCCCTGGCCATTGGAGCTGATGATGCAGTTCGCATTGATGCTGACCCAACGGATGCCTATTTCGTTGCAAGCTGCATCGCTGACTATGCGAAAGACAAATCCTTTGACATTATACTTACCGGAAAAGAAACGATCAACTATAATGGATCGGCTGTGGGCGGTATGCTTGCAGACATTCTTGATCTTCCGTTTGTATCACTGGCTTCGAAGCTTGATGTTGCAGGGACAGAAGCTACCATTGAACAGGATATCGATGGCGGTGTACAGATCGTAGGATGCCAGCTTCCATTGGTGATCAGTGCTCAAAAAGGAATGGCTGAAGCACGGATCCCAAACATGAGGGGTATTATGGCGGCACGTACAAAGCCTCTTACAGTAATACCTGCAGGCTCATTCGAAAAGCTCACAAGCGTGAAGTCTTATGAGATTGCACCAGGCAGAACAGCATGCAAGTTTGTTGATGCTGACAAGCCTGAACAGTTAATTGACTTATTACATAACGAAGCAAAAGCTATATAAGGGATGTCAGTACTTGTTTTTACCGAAGTATCAAAAGGGCGCATCAAGAAATCATCTCTTGAAGCAATTAATTACGGCCTCAAAATCGCGAACGACAACGGATCATCAGTAACTGCAGTTATTTTTAACGAGGAATCTCCGGAGATCCTACAGGAGCTTGGTAAGGCAGGAGCGAAAAAGATCCTGACCATCAAAAGCGACCTGTTGGCGGATGGCAATACCCGTATGTCAACCAATGCACTTGAGCAGGCTGTTAATGCTGAGAATGCAAACACTGTGATCTTCTCTCATGATTATACAGGGAAAGCTATAGCACCGAGACTTGCTGCACGTTTAAAAGCTGGCTTTGTCGGTGGCGCGATCGCTTATCCGAAGAATGATGGCGGCTTCAGCGTTAGAAAGAATGTATTCTCCGGAAAAGCATTTGCAGATTATATCATCACTTCTGAAAAGAAAGTGATCACGTTGTTGCCAAACAGCTTCCAGGTGGAGCTTAATGCCGGGACAGCAGAGATCGTTGCATTCAATCCTACACTTGATGCTTCACAGAAAAGGATCACTGTAAAAGAGATCAAAAAATCATCAGGCACACTGACATTACCTGAAGCAGAGCGTGTTGTTTCTGCAGGACGCGGAATGAAAGGACCTGAAAACTGGGGAATGATCGAAGAGCTTGCGAAGGAGCTTGGTGCAGCAACTGCATGTTCAAGACCAGTAGCGGATATCGGATGGAGAGACCATCATGAGCATGTCGGGCAAACTGGTGTAACCATCAGACCAAATCTTTATATTGCAATCGGAATCTCAGGAGCTATCCAGCATCTGGCAGGAGTGAACGGAAGTAAAACGATCGTAGTGATCAATAAAGATCCGGAAGCACCCTTCTTCAAGTCGGCTGACTATGGCATAGTAGGTGATGCATTTGAGGTTGTTCCAAAACTTATCGAAGCGTTGAAAAAATTCAAGGCAGGTCAAAATTAAGCCCCGCGGGAAGCGCTGATGAAAAAGATCAAACTTGAAATCGTAGGCTTATCATACAGCCAGACCCAGTCAGGAGCATATGCACTGGTTCTTGGCGAATCGAAAGGCAAAAGAAGGTTACCGATCATTATCGGTGGCCCTGAAGCACAAGCCATCGCAATTGAGCTTGAAAAAATGACGCCCAGCAGGCCACTGACACATGACCTCTTCAAGAATTTCTGTGAATCATTTGATATTACGATCCAGGAAGTTATTATCTATAATCTTGTTGAAGGGATCTTCTTTGCAAAGCTGATCTGTAATGATGGCACAAAGGAAGCGGAGATCGATGCACGCACATCGGACGCAATTGCTCTGGCGGTAAGATTTGGATGTCCTGTATATACCTATGAATTCATACTCTCATCGGCAGGAATTATTCTTGATGAGGATGCAACAAGCCAGAAGGCGGAAGAGCATGATGATACATCTGATATCCTGGGTTCAGATACTGAATATTCAAGGTTGTCAATGGATGAACTGAAAGAGCTCCTGAAAAGCGCTATTTCTGAAGAAGCTTATGAGAAGGCTTCGAAGATCCGTGACGAGATCAACAACAGGAAGAAAAATTAAGTTTTCATGGGTAATCTTACCGGGCTAATCGGGGTCGCTGTGATCCTTGGGTTATCTTTTCTGATGTCAAACAACAGAAAGGCTATAAACTACAGGGTGGTTATTTCCGGCCTTATCATTCAGCTTGTCCTTGCCATCTTCATCCTAAAGGTTCCCGTCGGTCAGCAGATCTTCGCAAAGCTCGGATACCTGATCACCAAGCTTCTTGACTTTTCAAACAAAGGTGCTGACTTCGTGTTCGGTATCCTGGTAAATAAAGCCACCCTCGAAAAAGTTTTCGGAAAAGGGAATGATTTCATCTTCATTTTCAAGATCCTACCGACCATCATTTTTGTATCAGTCCTTGTAAGCGTTGCCTACCATATTGGCCTTATGCAACGGATCGTTTCGTTCTTCGCGGCGCTTGTACATAAAGTTATGCGCGTGAGCGGATCTGAAGCACTTTCAAATATTGCCAGTGCCTTTGTCGGACAGGTCGAAGCCCAGATCATGATCAAACCTTATATCAGCGGAATGACCATGTCAGAGCTCCTCGCCTCCATGGCCGGATCAATGGCATGCATTGCAGGTGGTGTAATGGCTGTATATATTTCCATGGGTGTGCCGGCGGAATACCTCATCGCAGCGAGTATCATGGCAGCACCAGCAGCGCTTGTGATATCAAAGATCGTTTATCCGGAAACGGAAGAATCACAGACCAAAGGCAAGGTAAAGCTTGAGATCAAAAAGACACACAGCAACCTTGTTGATGCAATATCACATGGCGCTTCGGATGGGATGAAAGTATCGCTCAATGTGATCGCCATGCTTCTTGGATTTATTGCACTTATAGCCATGATCGATTCAGGCCTTGGATATTTAGGAAGATATCTGGCTAGCCATACAAGTCTGTCACTTTCTTTTATAGGGATCGACCTTGCACAGCTTTCGATGAAAGAGATCATCGGAAGCTTCTTCTCCCTGTTTGCACTTGCCATGGGAGTACCTTCAGAACATGCACAAACTGTTGGTGGACTGCTAGGAACGAAGATGGTGATCAATGAGTTTGTTGCCTATCTGGATCTTTCACATATGATCACTATGGGCGTACTAGATTCAAAGTCACTGGTGATCGTAAGCTTCGCGCTATGCGGGTTTGCAAACTTTTCTTCCATCGCGATACAGGTAGGTGGTATTGGAGAGCTTGCACCAGAACGACGCAGTGATCTTGCCAAGCTCGGCTTCCGCGCACTCATCTGCGGTACCCTGGCATCCTACCTCTCAGCAACCATTGCCGGTATCCTCATAGGGTAGCGTACTTTAAACTTTGAACCTTAAACCTGAAACTCAAAGTTTTGTCCTTCGTTCATAACTAATGAAATCTACTTTCCCTGCATATTGCTTCAGGAAAGGTCTTCAAGTAATTTTACACCATGCAACAATACCATTCCCTCATGAAGCATGTGCTGGAAAACGGTGTCAAGAAAGAAGACCGTACGGGCACAGGAACGATCAGCGTATTTGGGTACCAGATGCGTTTCGACCTTGAAGAAGGATTTCCAGCAGTAACCACTAAAAAGCTCCATCTTAAATCGATCATACACGAACTGTTGTGGTTTCTTACCGGTGAGACGAACATTCGTTACCTCAAAGAAAATGGTGTGAGCATATGGGATGAATGGGCTGATGAAAATGGGAACCTGGGTCCTGTTTACGGTTCACAATGGCGTTCATGGAAAGGTGCCAACGGACAAACCATCGATCAGATCCGAGATGTGATCAGCCAGATCAAAAAAAATCCTGACTCAAGACGACTCATCGTGAGTGCATGGAATGTCGCGGAGATCAGCAACATGGCCCTGCCTCCATGTCACGCATTCTTCCAGTTCTACGTTGCTGAAGGAAAGCTTTCCTGCCAGCTGTATCAGCGCAGCGCAGACATCTTTCTAGGCGTACCTTTCAATATTGCATCGTATGCATTGCTGACCATGATGGTCGCACAGGTATGCGGTCTGAAGGCAGGTGAATTCATTCATACATTCGGAGATGCACATTTGTATCTGAACCATCTGGAACAAACGCAGCTTCAGCTAAGCCGTGAGCCACGTGTATTGCCTACGATGAAAATCAATCCTGAAGTAAAGGATATATTCAGCTTTAAGTATTCAGACTTTGAACTGCTGAATTACGATCCATATCCACATATCAAAGCACCTGTCGCTGTATAATGATCTCACTAGTAGTTGCTGTTGGCGAGAATTTCGTGATCGGGAAAGACAACAAGCTGATCTGGCATCTTCCTGCTGATTTGAAATTCTTTAAAAGTGTCACCATGGGTCATCATATGATCATGGGACGTAAAACATTTGATTCGATCGGGAAGGCGCTGCCAGGAAGGACTTCCGTGGTGATCACAAGAAACCGTGACCTCACTTTTCCAGAAGGTGTACTTGTTGCATCAAATCTGAGTGAGGCCATTAAACTATGCGGAAATGATCCTGAGATCTGTATCATTGGCGGAGCTCAGATCTTTGCTGAAGCGATGCCCATTGCCGACCGGATCTACCTCACCGTGATACACCAGGAATTTGATGGGGATGTTTTCCTTCCAAAGCCAGATATGAATGTCTGGAAAGAAGTGAAGCGTGAAGATTTCTCTCCGGATGAAAAGAACCCTTACCACTACTCCTTTTGCCAATTGGAGAAAAAGAAATAATTTAGGATATGCTTAAAACGCTTGCTTCTCTGTTGCTTACGCTTCTTGTTATTGCCACCGGATGTAGAAAATCAGACAGGCAGAATGATACCGACACACAAAGCAGCGCAGACTACCTGCAGGCTCATACATTTTACGCGAATACAGCTACGACTGTATTTGATCTGTTAAGAGGAAGACCTGAGATCTACCTTGATGCAGATACAGCAAATCATCAGTCTGGCTCCTGCCCTTCCATTGTAATCTCACCGGCTTATCCGGATTCAACAACATATCCTAAAACAATTACGATCGATTACGGTGCTGCAAACTGCACAGGAGCAGATGGTCTGTTAAGACGAGGGAAACTGCAGGTTGTCATTAATCTTAACCCATTGTTCAATGGATCTGTGATCACCATCAATCCTAATTCATTTTATATAAATGATAAAGAAATCCGTGGTGGCATTACATTGGACCGCCAGGCAAATACCGCATCAGGACATGCTGTTTATAGCGAGACAGTCACAAATGGGGAGATCCATCAAAGTGCTACAGCGATAAATTATTTCAGACAGGAAATTACCCGTGAGAGAGTCAATGGAGACACCACACTTACTATAAGTGATGATGAATACAAATTCACAGGTTCAGCGAGCGGATATGGCATCAGAGGAACAAACTATTCCGTTACCATCAACACTCCATACTACTCAAAACCTGGCTGTGCATATTTCGACAATGGCGTAGCAACACTGAAACCAGGAAATCTGGCTGACAGAACCATTGATCTTGGATCAGGATGCAATGCTGCTGCCAACGTTAAAATCTTCGAAACTGTATCAGAGATCGGAGTTCAGTAATCAACACATCGTCTGATAATAACGGACGAATTAAATCCGCCCTTACACAACAAAATAAATTGATCTGTGCTATCCAGAGGCATGGTATTAGAGATTCATTAGACAGGATTCTTCCAAATTACCTGTAATGGAAAATCAAAACGACTATACCATCCCGCCAGCGACAAGGATCGGCCATGTACATCTGAAAGTATCCGATCTGGAACAGTCACTTGGATTTTACTGTGATCTCCTGGGATTTCAGCTTATCACACGCTATGGAACCGATGCGGCTTTTATTTCCGCAGGAGGATATCATCATCATATCGGCCTGAATGTCTGGTTCAGTAAAGGAGCATCTCCCGCACCACGGAATTATCCGGGCTTGTTTCATACAGCGATACTTTATCCGGGTCGAAAAGATCTTGCCCTCATTGTAAAACGTCTGATAGATGCCAGTTATCCGTTAACAGGTGCATCTGACCATGGTGTTTCAGAAGCGATATACCTTAATGATCCTGATCAAAATGGAATTGAACTGTATTATGATCGTCCGAAAGAATCATGGCCACGATTTGAAGATGGATCCCTGAACATGTACACACATGCGCTTGATCTCAATCGTTTACTGGGTGAGCTAAAATGAGCGGCTACTTATGAAGTGCCCGGTCACTAAAAATCTTTTTACCCTTATCAAGAAAGTTGATGTAATTCTCAATGTCAGGGTCGTAAGCTGATGGATCAGTGAGCAGATTTTCCTGGTGATCTAACAAGACATAATACGGCTGTGAATTTGTACCAAAGCGTGTTGTCTGGAAGTCGCTCCATTTATTTCCTACGGTCTTCACTTTCTTTCCTGTTGTCGCGGAGAGGTATTGCTTTTCCTGTGGCAATGTTTCCTTATCATCAACATATAATGACACCAGGACATAATCGTCTCTTAATCTCTGGAGGACACGTGGATCAGACCAGACATTATCCTCCATCTTCCTGCAGTTAACACAGCTGTAACCTGTAAAATCCACGATCAACGGCTTATTTACAGACTTTGCATAATTAAGTGCGAGCTCATAATCATGAAAGCAGTTCAGGTTATGCGGACAATGAGAAGGATCAGTCCCCGGGATGCTAACCTGTGGTGTTGAAGATCCTGTATTCATGTTCCATCCTTCGTTGTAATAGATTGGAGGAGGAAACCCGCTGATCATTTTAAGCGGAGCACCCCAGAGACCAGGAACGAGGTAGATTACGAAAGCAAACGACAGGAGTGATAACAGGAATCTGGGAATGGAAATGAAAGGCTGATCAGAATCGTGACTGAATTTTATTTTGCCAAGAAGATAAAATCCGAGCATGCTGAAGATGACGATCCAGATTGAGATGAACAGCTCACGCTTGAGGAATCCCCAATGATAAGCAAGGTCAACATTCGAAAGAAATTTCAATGCAAGAGCAAGCTCAAGTAAACCCAGAACCACTTTTACTGAATTAAGCCATGAGCCTGATTTTGGAAGTGTGTTCAGCCATCCCGGGAAGGCAGCAAAGAGTCCGAACGGCAAAGCAAGTGCAAGCGCAAATCCGATCATTCCAATTGCAGGATTCAGCACATTGCCACCAACAGCTGCTTCTACGAGTAAAGTACCAATAATGGGTCCGGTACATGAAAATGAAACCAGCGAAAGTGTAAATGCCATAAAGAAGATACCGATAAGGCCTCCGCGTTCTGAAGCATTGTCGGCCCTGTTGATCCATGATGCGGGCAACGTGATCTCAAATGCACCGAGAAATGAAATGGCAAACACAACAAAGATCAGGAAGAACAGCATGTTCATAATTCCATTGCTGGCAAGGGCATTCAGCGCATCAGGTCCTAGTGGAATCGTGATCAGCAAGCCAAGTGTCACATAGATCAGGATGATGGAAATTCCATAGAATATCGCATTCATCACACCCTTTCTTCGTGACTTGCTTTGTTTCGTAAAGAAACTTACTGTGAGCGGGAGCATCGGGAAAACGCATGGAGTGAGCAGTGCAAGCAATCCACCAAGAAAGCCTCCAACAAAGATCTTCCACACTGAGACCTTTTCCTTGACAGGTGCTTTATTCGTTGGTTTGATTACCTGAGCTGGCTGTAACGATTCTTCGGGAAGGAGCGCAGAAGTAGTATCACTGGTCACAACACCATCTTCTTTCACCTTGGTTGTGTCAGTAACTTCAGACTTAACAACACTGCAATTCTTTCCATTTACTTCAAGCGAGAATTCAAGGATTTCCGGCGGGAGACACATCTTATCATCACAGCTCATGAACTCCACTCCTCCCTTTACATGAGTCTTTCCATCCTTCAGGATCTTTACCTTTTGCCTGAAGACAGCTTCATTTTCAAAGAACTCAAGCTCGACACCGAAATTCGGGTCCATGACTTTCTTTGGCTTGGGTTCAGTGACTTTTCCAACAAGACTTACTGCAGGATTTTTTTCAAATGTAAACGATGTAGAGATGGGCCCTTCACCGGCATCCATGGCATAAAGGTGAAATCCTTTATCTATGGTTGCTTTGAAAATTAATTCAGCTTCACAGTCATTGATCTTTTTGGAAGAAAATGTCCACTTGACCGGAGTCAATATCTGGGCATGCGCACTGAATATATTGAGAGAAAAAAAGAGGAAAGCAAAAAATGAAAGAAGTCTATTCATAACATGAGGAAGACTGATAGGTCTTTATCAAAGATAACGAAAACGGATGGTTGTTGTTACCATTTTCCGCCAGCGCCACCTCCACCGAAGCTTCCCCCGCCGAAGCCACCGAAGCCACCTCCACCTCCAAAAGAACCACGGCCAGACGAGAATCCGCCGCTTGAAAAACCTCCCCAACCCATACCAGGGCCGAAGAATATCGATCTTCTACCTCCTCCAAATCCTCCTCCACCTTTACGGCTGATCATGATGATGACGATGATGATCACTACGATCATTAAAATATTTTTAGCTCCACTGCCTTTACCCTTACCCTGACCAGTATCTTCACCTTTAAATTGTCCTGTGAGTCTTCCAAAGAGAACATCACTGGCTTCATCAAGACCTTCGTAAAACTGTCCCTGCTTAAAGCGTGGAATCAGGACCTGCTCCGTGATCCTTTTAGCAATGGCGTCAGGAACGAACTCTTCAACACCATATCCAGTGGCAATGAACACATCATGTGATTCTTTCACAACCAGGATAAGAATTCCGTTGTTCGTTGATTTTCTTCCGATTCCCCACCTGTTGGCCAGCTCAAAGCTATACGAAGCGGCATCGTACTGACCGATCGATGTTAGTGTAGCTACTGCAATCTGCGTTGATGTGGAATCGTTGTATGATACAAGCTTTTGTTCCAGCTGCTGCTCCTCGGAAGGATCAAGCATGTCGGCGAAATCATTAACGAGTCTCGGTGGAGTGGGTCTTTCAGGAAAATCCTGCGCAAAGACGAATAAGGGCAGGATTAAAAATAACAGGACGCTCTTTTTCATTTACCAAATGAGATCTCGTTAGACAACTCATCGGTATCATCCTTTTTGAAAGGGAAATGCACCTTCAGTTCATGACCTGCAGCAAGAATTCCCTGCATCAGCCCATCAGTGAATTTTTTATCTCTGAAATGGCTTTCCATTACATTTCGTGTATTTGCCCAGAAGTTTGGAGGCACAACATCATCAATTCCTTTATCGCCAATGATCGCGAACTGGTGATCATCCACAGCGAGATAGATCAATACACCGTTCCTTGCAGCTGTCTGATCCATCTTTAACGAGAGGAACACTTCAACCGCCCTGTCGAAAGCAGAGAGCTTGCCGCATGTCTTTTCAATGTGTACACGGATCTCACCAGAGGTTGCCATCTCGGCTTCCTTGATAGATGAAATGATCCTTTCCTGTTCAGATGGAGGGAAGAGCTGCTGCATTAGAATTTTACTTCCGGTACTTTATCTGAACCTTCTTTCGCCTGGAAATAAGCTTTCGGCTTGAATCCGAAGATCATTGCAGTTAAATTACTTGGGAAGCGCCGAACAGTGGTATTGTATTCCTGAACTGCTGTATTGAATTTACCTCGTTCAACCGAGATCCTGTTCTCAGTTCCTTCAAGCTGTGCCTGGAGTTCAAGAAAATTCTGGTTTGCCTTCAGGTTCGGATATTGTTCTGCAACCACAAGGAGCCTTGATAATGCGGAAGAAAGACCAGCCTGTGCCTGTTCGAACTTTGCCATGTTTTCTTCGGTAAGATCTTCTACATTCAGATTCACCTGAGTTGCCTTAGACCTTGCCTCGATCACTTTAGTCAGCGTTTCCTGTTCAAATTCGGCATACCCTTTCACTGTATTCACCAGGTTGGGGATAAGGTCTGCTCTGCGCTGATATGCGTTTTCAACCTGTGCCCACTGACTGCTGATTGTTTCCTGTTGTGAAACAAGGCTGTTGTAGCTGCAGCTGCTAAAAAAGATACTGATGAATGCTCCAACGAGCAGGGTGAGAGTAAGCTGTCTTTTCATAAATTTTTAAATGTCAACTTCATGGATCCTGTTGATCGGAATAACAACTCCTTTCTTCAGAATGATCCTTTTGTCAGTTGTTGCCCAAATGGTTGTGTTAACCCTTTTTATGCCAACTGAGTCCTCAAAGGTAATTTTTATTTTACCATGTTCAGCATTTCCGAGGGTGGTTGCACGTTCAAGGTCACGATGTCTCTTTTTGATCAGGTCTGCATCGTTCAGAACCTCTGTATCGGGAAAGCGGAGTTCCGCGATCAGTTCTTTTTCAATAACTGGAATAGTAAGGAAGGTTTCCATGGCTTGAGACTTTTGGTAAGATACTTTAACGTTACCAGGCTTAGCCAGTTACAGATCAAACTTGTGAAATTTGCAAATCTTTACCCGAGCTTTCTCTTATCGACCTCGCAAGTTCCCCGGGGCGTTGCGTGCCAACAAGGTATTTCAGGCCTTCCATGTCGGTTATTTCCACCGCATGCGAGCCCCAGGTATAAAATCTTATCACGCCATTCCGGTGGAGATTGTATGCTGCTCTGTTCAATGAATATTGACTATAAGGGCGGATCTTCAATGAGGCGATGTTGACTGAAGGAATCTTCACAATACGTGCTGTCCATAGGCCATTCAGAATAATTTCACCTGGCTTAACAACCGTTTTTATATGAAGTACAAAAATGAGGACGGCGGATGCAACCAGGATCACAATGCCCATAAGGAAAAACAAGGCGCCTGAGTTCGGAATATTTTTGGCAGGATAAGAACCAATGGTTATCCCAGATACATCCACAGGCTTGGGATTTTCAGACCAGTAGTATGCAACGAAACAGAAAATAGCAAGCAATGTTCTTGCGAACAGCGAATACCTGTTATTCCCGAGGTATTGTCTTTCTTCGAACATCTTTTCTTCCATCTTTCAAAGTTAATCGGGGCTGAGCAACTTTACAATTATAGCGGGTTCATTTGAGTCTTTAATTTTAAACCTGTCATCTGCCCGCAATCCGATCACCCAAATCACCCTGCCATCACCATTCACCAGCAGGTAGGTATTCTTCTTATGGTTTCTCTGGACTTTCATGTCGATCAGGAGGTCACTTATCTTCTTCTTCCCCTTCATCCCGAAAGGAATAAAATAATCACCTTTTTTCCATGAACGGACTTGAAGCGGATAAACGAGCTCATGACTGCTAACCAGGATCTCATTGCTTTTCAGCTTCCCTGGCTTTTGCTTCGAGTGTGCCAATGTAAGCCTCACAGGTTCTTCAATCTGGTGTTCATTTTCTGTGATGAAAGATTCCGAAGCTTTTTCCTTAATATTCGGGCTGATCACAAGCTTTCCACGGTCACGAAGTATCGTAAATGAGCTGGTCTCCACGAACTTCCCTGGCTGTGATGATAAGAGTTCTTCAACATGTTTTGAAGAAGAAAGAATGCCGGTCTCTGAAAGAAGATGATGCAGGAACAAAGAGGGTGCACTAAGCTTTTCTAGTGCTGATAAATCCACGTGCATCTCATCCTTGTTTAATGAAACGACTTTCTTTTTTGAAGCAAGATAGAATTGCTCTAACACCTTCTGCGCTTCGTTAAAATGTCCGATTGAAGCAACCACGGATAAAACAAACGAAGGATTGATCTTTTCAAAAAGTGGAATGATCTTATTCCGTACCAGGTTGCGTCTGTACTTGATATCATCATTGCTTTTATCCTTTCGGAATTTAAAGCCATGAAGTTTCACATAGGAAACCAGCTGATCTTTGGTTGCAAACATCAACGGCCTCCTTATTTTTCCTGCCGATGCCTTGATCCCTGTGAGCCCATTCAATCCTGTCTCCCTCGAGAGGTTTAACAGCGCCGATTCAACAGAATCATTCTGATGATGTGCAGTACAGATGTAATCAAGATGATGTGATTCAAGAAGCTGATGAAACCACTCATAACGCAGATCACGTGCAGCCATTTGCAGAGAAATTCCCTGATCCTCCGAGAATCCCCGCGTATCAAAGCGTTTGGAAAAGAAGGGTACGGCATACAATTCACACAGCTCCTTCACAAACTTTTCATCCTTGTCAGACTGCCTGTTTCTCAAGGAAAAATTACAATGTGCTACGGATATGTCATACCCTTTCAACCTGAGAAGGTGAAACATGGCAATCGAGTCAACGCCTCCACTCACTGCGAGAAGAAGCTTGTCTTTTTTCGTAAACAGCTCCTGTTCCATGATGAATAAATCAACATGCGAGGGCAAATGTTCCTTTGATATCCCAGGCTTTTTATTCATTTGAAAAACGGTTCCATTGATCTTCACATCCGAGTGCAACAAACATGGCTTTAGCTTTCAGCAGGCATTCTGAATATTCTTTTTCTGGATCAGCTGCGGCCGTTATCGCACTTCCCACTGCAAATGAAAGGTACCTTTTTGTTTCATCATAATAGATTGAACGGATCATAACATTCAGGTCGAAATCTCCATCCGGTAATAAAACACCCGCAGATCCTGAATAGGGTCCACGGTTGAAATCTTCATGCTCGTCAATAAGCTCCATTGCTCTGATCTTGGGAGCGCCAGTCATTGAACCCATTGGAAAGGTTGCTTCAAGAATATTTTCAAGTTTTGTTTCAGATGTCGTGCAGGAAATCGTGGAGATCATCTGGTGTACTTGCCTGAACGAATAGATCTTACATAGCTCATCCACGTTTACAGTACCTTTTTCCGCGATTCTTGAAAGATCGTTTCTGACAAGATCCACGATCATGATATTTTCCGTGCGTTCTTTCAAATCATTGAATAGTTCCTTTGCCAGCATTGCGTCTTCCTCAGGCAATGCAGACCGTTTCCTGGTTCCTTTTATTGGCTGTGAGATGAGATGGTCGCCCGATTTTCTAAGATACCTTTCAGGACTTGCACAAAGCAGATGCACTCCATTGATCTTCGCAAAAAAGCTAAATGGTGCTTCGCTGATCGATGCAAGCTTTTTAAATACATCAAAGGAATTAATGATCGTATTCTCTGCGAAGAATTCAATGCAATAATTTATTTCATAAATATCTCCACGAGCGATATGCTTTTGTAATGTTTTTACCTTTTCAAGATACCGGGATTTATTTGTCCGGGATTCTATGACAAAAGTAGCACCTGTTTTAGCCTTGGAGGAAATGACATCAATACTGGAAGGCGTCAAAGAATACTTTCCGATCAGTGGCAGATCATAAGCAGACAGATGCCTGGATCCGAGCTCTTCAAAGGAGTTTTTCAGATCGTAATTAATGAGGGTAAATGATGAGGTTCCTGGTTTGTATAGATCAAGCAGATAACAGCTATCAGTACCTGCTTCGGCATTGAGGTAATGGTTGAACCGTGAATAATGTGGAAAAAAAACGAAATCGCTCACAGCCCTAAAATTAAGATTCCTTCAAATGCCTGGAAAAAATAAAAGCCCTTCTTTCGGGAAGGGCTTGATTAAACAATTGGAGATCCTTTAGAATGGAAAAGGATCAATACCTCCATCATCTGTGCCTCCATCTCCCGGATTGACGACGATGATTCCATCACATTTGCCAATAAAATCTCCATGTGCAAGATGTGCATCAAGTGCATTTGCGGAAACTTTGATCGTGTGACGGTTTGCCGGATTTCCAGGAGGAATGTGACAGATCTCAATCTGATTACTTTCGATCGAAAACGAAGTAAAGATCAGAAACGAGCTAAATAAGGCGGCGAATATCTTCATAAAAAAACTTTTCTCAAAAGTATGGAAACACAGGTGTATCAGGCAAGAGAAAACGGTTATTTAGTTTTTAACTATTTTTCCCGTAGTAGAAATTCCGTCCTTGTTTAGTTTATAAAAATATACCCCTTTGCCCAGGCCTGTTTCCAAAATTTTTATCTGTTTTGATTGAAGGTCTGTGAACTGCTTATGGAATACAAGTGTGCCCGTAAGGTCTGAAATCATGATCTCAAGTGAAGATTCTGCACGCTGGGCGAGTTCAATATTCAATTCATCCGTGAAAGGGTTAGGATAAATGGCGATCATTTTTTCTTCTATTGATGAGACAGCGATGATGTCAGAATACTTTACAGAACCGTCAAAGTCAGTTTGCTTTAAACGGTAATATGTGGTGCCATTCCGGTTTGGCTGATCATCCATCACTGAATAAAAATTCACATCATTTGAATTTCCTTTTCCATCAACAGTATTGACATCGCTGAAGATCTTTGAATCAAGTGAACGCTCTACAGTAAAGTAATCGTTATTAACCTCAGAGTTTGTAGCCCATTGAAGCTGAACCTTCCGACCGGAATATTTTCCTGTAAATGAAAGAAGTTCAACAGGCAGAGGATTCACATTGGTAACGGTAATAGTGTAGGTACATTCGGCACCTCCGTTCCCATCCCAGATGAAATAGTAATTACGAATGGATGTGTTTGAAAGCGAGGTTGAGAATGTTGATCCGGTTGACAAGCTCTGGCATGCCACTGCTGTACTATATGCACCTCCGCATGTTCCGGTGCCTGATGTAAGGATACCGAACTGACCGGAAGCTGAGTAAAGTCCGGCAGGAGGGCCAGGTGCATAATATCCGCTTGCACACGTCACAGCGCTCACATTTACAGAGATCGGGTTACCGCTTCCATCTGATTGAAAGACCAGCCAATTCGTATTCTCTACAGTACCGGCACAAAATAGTGACGATGGCGCAGGATCATCAGAACCAATGGTGTAGTCACAGTTTGTATTGTTTATCGTGATCGGCGAACCTGAGGACATGCCCGTTGCATTCGCGCATCCGTCGCCATTGGAAGAAACATAGCTGTTCACATTTAAGGTAAAAGGTCCATTTGACCCTGTGTTACCATCAACCCTTAGATAGTAAGTTCCAGCTGTGGCAAAATACACGGTGCGGCATGGTGTAGTTGTTGCACCACCCTGTGCCTGCAATCCACCGCTCCATGCACCATTAGTGACACAGGTAAATGTTCCGGAACAGCTTGCTGCACTAAGCACTGAAAGTTCAGTATAGTTTGAAGCTGATGTTCCTGAAAGGCTCATTGTAAGGTAGCTGTTGGCAGCAACTGTCACCGCAAAAAAGTAATCGTTGGCTGCACCGGAAACAGGAGACCAGTTACCACCGCATCCACCTGTCATGAAATTAGAGATCCCTGCTGAAGAAGTATTTCCTGAAAACGAAAATGGAAAAGTTGTAATTGGAACGGCGTTACATGGAGTGTCACCCAATGCTCTCGGCGTTGTGCAATAAACAAAGTTTGACCCGGCGCTTGATCCATCTGTGTCAAAAATTCTTACATAATAAATCTGACCAGGGGTTACTGACAGTTCCTGTAAAACATTCACGCCAGCGGCATTATAACAGCCCTGGAGTGTAAAAGAAGCAGAAGCGCAGGTAGCAGAGCTTGCTGTATAAACCTGTACACCTACATCCGTGATCTTACTTCCACCTGTTCCTGGCTGCTGCACATTTAACACCCATGTAGTGATGCCTGCAGGAACAGTGTATGTTATCCAATAATTACCGTTAATCGTTGCAGCTCCACAAGAGGGATCTGAAATTCCGCTGCCTGGGCCTGTCCAGCTGGCAGGAATTGATGCGCCTACAGCAGCACCACAGTTCGTATTCGCAGAAACAGCTGTACAAGGTGTTGACTGTCCTAACACAGAGGATACCGACACTATGAAAAACCAGGCTGTTAGTTGTAAAAGCTTTTTCATTTCGGATCTCCTTCTGTGCTTATCGGGGAAGCAGGCTTGCCATACTGGAGTTCATACTCTTCTGTCTTCATGATCTTATTAGGCCCCAGGTTATTAATGATCATTTTGTCTTCCCTGGAATACGAGCTCATCATATCAGGCATCGGAGTGATCTCCAGATCCTTGGTGATTGTAATTACTGAACCTGTGTCAGCTGCTGCCTGGGAATGCCCGAGAACAGGCAATGAAAGCAAAAATAATAGCCCAATAATTCTTTTCATTCGACGAGTCCTTCTCTAATAGGTACAAAAACTTACACAAAATTAGGTATAATGGGCTTGGTTTCAACCATTTCGAATCTAAACTCAGTAATTCCGCCATGGAATGAACTGAAATACAGTTACTTAAAATTATCCTTTCAAAAAATAGCTTTACCTCTCAGCGAAAGCTTGATACACGGCAGATTTCAACATCGAATTTATTTTGAAAGCCAAAAAAGAAAGGATTTCCAAAACAACAGGAAAAAGTGAGTTACTCTTCCTGAGCTGGTTTGGATGAGATAGTCAAAACATATATATTGCACCAGCAAAACTGGGAGCACCAAAACTATAACCCCCATGAAAAAGTTAACAGTCGTTACATTACTATCAATTATTACGGCAACCCCCTTTCATAATATTGCTCAGGCAGACAAGGCAACATCCATTAAACAGCATTTGGGCGATGTGAAATCATGTCTGTCAAGTTCGGGAGTGCAATGTAACCTGACGAAATTTGAAGGCTCAGCATTTTCACTGACAGGATATGGAAATATTCCAAGCAATAGTCTGAATCAGTGTATTTCAACTTACGATAAAAAAAGAATTAATTCACCTGAATCTCCGGCAATCCTCTTTATAACTGCCAATTCAGCCAATTCATCTAAAAGAATAATTCAAACCAATTAAGCTATTGTATATTTGAGCAGGTTATTTAATTATAAAATAGCTTGTCCTTATTTTATATGAAGATCTTATTCTCCTTAATTTCCATTTTCTTATTTTTCCAAGCCTGTACTTCAACAAAAACTGAAGATTCATCGCATTCAACCGAAGCGACAGCTGATTCTGCAAATGCACTCTCACTTGCTCAGGAAATTAAAATATTCAGCTTACCTGCTCCTCTTCAGATCCCTTATGAAATAAAGAAATTTAACCCAAGATATTACGAGGACCTACTGAAGCCAATAAATTCCGCCAATGAAGATGCTACAAATAATTACCGCAAAGCATTAAATCTGGGCGTATATGCCGTTGACCTTGGATACACAACTACATATGATCAGGGACAGGCAGCGATCAATTACCTTGCGGTATGCATCAAACTTGCTGAACAATTAAATATTACCACTTCTGTAAATAGCAAATTGGTTGAACGATACAAAAAGAATATTTCGAATCGTGATTCCCTGAATTCCCTGATCATTAAATCTTTCGCTGAAATTAACAGAACCCTTACTGAATCAAATCGTCAGGCCGATGCAGCGCTCATCCTTACAGGCAGCTTCATTGAAGGCGTGCATCTGTCAACGGGTATTTATCAACTGAATAAAACAGATCTCATGATCAACCTGATCGGGCAACAGAAATTATTTCTGGATAATCTTCTCGAAATTCTGCCGATCTATCAAAGCGATGACATTATTAAATTAGTTTCTTCACTCCGTGACCTGAAAACGGAATATGATAAAATTGAAATAAAATATTCTGACAAGCATGATCCTTCTGATGAAAAGGTGATCGAAACCATTGTTGCTTCAGAAAAGCAGATTTCCGCAATAGCCTCAAAGATCAAGGTGATCCGCGATGAGATCGTAGGATAATTCCTTTACTAAATAATATTCAATCCTGACTGGAAATTTCTCAGACTGAATAATCTACAATAATTTATCTGAAAAATTTACTTCTGAAATTATTCCGTACAGATTCTGCAAACTGCATCAACCCAATGGTTTTCAGAATTCAGGCTGGTTACAAGAGTTAAATTCTCACCTCCATGATGCTGAAATAATTCTTTGTATTCAGTGCCAATTTCATGTGTTGTTTCAAGACAGTCTGCAACAAATGCAGGAGAAAAAACAAGGATATTCTTTTTTCCACCTTTTGCGAGTTCTTCAAGGACAACATCCGAATATGGCTTGATCCAGGGATCTCTGCCTAAACGCGACTGAAACGAAACAGACCATTTACCATCAGGAATATTCAATCCTTTCACAAGATGTCTGGTTGTCTCAAAACAATTCGCGCGATAGCAATATTGATTGTTTTTATTTAAAGAATTACAGCACTTTCCTAACTGGCAATAGTTTGAACCGTAAGCGTCAGATGCTTTAAGGATCTGCCTTTCGGGAAGCCCATGATAGCTGAAAAGAAAATGGTCGTACTGGTCATTGACGAATTCTTTTCCCTTCCGGATGAAAGAATCAATAAATGCAGGATGATCATAAAAAGAGGAAATGATCTTTAATGACGGAATCACCTCCCATTTCTTTATCAGAGAAAACACCTTTTCAATGGTGGATCCTGTTGAAGAAGATGCATATTGTGGATACAGAGGCAGAATTGTGATTTCATTCACCTTTTCCTTTCGGAGCTTCTCCAATGCCTCTTTGATAGATGGACTCTGATAACGCATGCCCATTTCCACAACGTATTCAGAACCAAGCTGCTCCTGAACCTTGTCTTTCAGGTCAATTGTATGAAACAGCAAAGGAGAACCTCTGTCTGTCCATACCTGTTTGTATAGTGCCGCAGACCTGGATGATCTGAATGGAACGATCAGCAGGTTTACCAGGATCGCTCTTCCAACTGCACTGATATCGATCACCCTGGGATCATTCAAAAATTCAGTGAGGTAGGTCCTTACTGAAGCCGTGTCGGGCGTATCCGGCGTACCCAGGTTAATAAGAAGAATTCCCCTCTTCCCTTTCTTCGTTTCCTTTTCAGCCATCAATTCTATCAGATATGGATCGCACGCTTTTCAGATGCATCCAATGCAGCTTCTTTTAAAGCTTCAGTGAATGTAGGATGTGCATGGCAAATGCGTCCGATATCTTCAGCTGATGCTCTGAACTCCATAGCTACTACAGCTTCCGCGATCATGTCTGCCGCTCTTGGGCCTATCATGTGAACACCAAGCACCTCATCGGTTTTTGAATCTGCAAGGACTTTGACAAATCCGTCGGAATCCATGCTGGCTCTCGCTCTACCGCTTGCTTTAAATGGAAAGGATCCTGATTTATATGCGATGCCTTTTTCTTTTAACTGCTCTTCTGTAAAGCCAACTGCAGCAACTTCAGGCCATGTGTAAACGACACCTGGTATCAGGTTGTAATTGATGTGTGGTTTCTGTCCCGCAATCACTTCTGCTACAAACGTTCCTTCCTCTTCCGCTTTATGTGCAAGCATCGCACCTTTGACCACATCACCAATGGCATAAATTCCAGGGACATTTGTCTGAAGATGTTCATCCACCTCTACCCTTCCACGATTGTCAACTTTCACCCCGGCCTTATCCAGACCAAGCTTGTCGGTATATGGCTTTCGTCCTACAGAAACAAGGCAATAGTCGCCATCAATAGCAACAGTATTACCTTTCGAATCCTCAGCGGTTACAGTGACATTCTTTCCTTTTGAAGAAACGCCTGTTACCTTATGACCGAAATAAAACTCAAAGCCAAGCTTCTTCAGTACTTTAAGAAGCTCCTTTCCAAGAGACTTATCCATGGTGCCAATAATGGAGTCTGTGAATTCAACGACACTGATCTTCGCTCCAAGTCGTGCATACACAGAACCTAGCTCCAGCCCGATCACGCCACCACCAATGATGACCATATGAGAAGGCACCTCGGTAAGCTCCAGCGCTTCCGTTGATGAGATGATCCTTTTCTTATCAATCTCAATTCCCGGAAGTGAAGCCGGCTTTGATCCCGTTGCAATGATCGTTTTAGAAGCACCGATCTCTGTTGCTTTTCCATCTTCTGAAGTGATGACAATGGTTTTAGAATCCTTGAAAGATCCTACACCCTGGAACACCGTGATCTTGTTTTTCTTCATCAGGTACACGATCCCATCACATGTCTGTGAAACAACACTTCTTTTGCGTTCAATCATCTGCTTCAGGTCCACGGAAAGATTTTTCACATTGATCCCGTGTGTCTTGAATGTATGAGCAGCGTTATAGTAATGCTCTGATGAATCGAGCAGTGCTTTTGATGGGATACAGCCTACATTCAGGCAGGTACCACCAAGTGTTTTATATTTTTCAATGATGGCAGTTTTCAATCCCAGCTGCGCGCAACGGATGGCTGCAACATATCCACCGGGACCTGAGCCAATAATGGCTACATCAAAATTTTCCATAAAGTCGAATTAACGGCACGAAGTTAAAAAATCTTCAGCATTAGCGGGATTCCTGAACAACGACAGCCTTACGTATGATTGATTTATAAATTGTAGTAATAATGATTATCAAAGCAAAGAAAGAAAGCGCCCTCGCGATATAATCTCCGTGAGCAGTATAGAAGGTCTGTTCCGCATTCTTATTGATGCTTCCTGAAAACGATGCAGGTACCCACCAGTCCGTTTTGGTGATCACATCTCCCCGCTGGTCAATGAGTGCACTGATGCCTGTATTCGCTGATCGTGCAATGCTTCTCCGTGATTCGATCGCGCGAAGTCTTCCATAATCAAGATGTTGCCGGTATCCTGGCGTATCGCCCCACCAGCCATCGTTTGTTATGATAAATATAAGCTCTGCTCCATTCTTCACATAATCAGATACATATTCACCATAGATGGACTCATAGCAGATCACCGGGGCGATTCCTGTCTTATCATCTGAAAAGAAAACAGTCCGTTCTTCCTGAATTCCAAGACTTCCAGTTGTTCCTCCGAGGTCGATTGCAAGGGCTTCAAGTGGTTTGAACAATGTCGGGAATGGCATTTTTTCCACTCCGGGAACCAGTTTCGATTTATGATATAGCTGGAACTCTCCACTGCCATTCATCTGCATTGCCGTGTTATATGAATCATAGAACATGTTCTCACGGAAAAATTGCCTGGCTGTTGGTGTTTGCTTTGTCGGATACGCCTTATTGGATGAAAGCCCTGTAACCAGCGTCACGTGAGGTATATTCGCGGTGAACGCTTTCAGCATATTGTAGCTGAATGATTCCTGCACCTGGTCTTCCCAGATGTTTTCCGTAAGCGCTGTTTCCGGAAACACAACATAATCCGTGGCTGTATCGATCTTCTCTGCCGCAAGGTTCAGCATTTTACTCAGCTGTGCTTCTGCAGTCATCCCGTTAAACTTCTCATTGTAAGGATCTATGTTGGGCTGAACAACAACTATGTTTACCGGGTCGGCTTTCTCTTCATAAGCTGAATAAATGATCAGTGACCAAACGACAGGGATGCCAATTGCTGCAGCTGAAAATCCAAGGAACTTTATCCTCTCTGCCTTTTTCTTCCAGTGGATACAGGCCATAAAGACAAGGTAGTTCACGGTAATGATCCATAAACTGCCTCCAAAGACACCTGTATATTCATACCACTGGATCCATTTTGTAAAGGATGCAAATCCATTACCCAGTGTAAGCCATGGCCAGGTGATATCCCACTGCATGTGAATATATTCAAAGGCGATCCATAAGCTGATCAGCACAGTATATCCAAATCCGATCCGGTTCCTTGCGACATGATACAGCATGAAGATGACTGCCATGAACAATGAGTTAAAGATGATCGCCATGGCTGCACCACCCAGGGATGCATTATAAACCCACCAGGTCGTGAGCAGGTTCCAGGTAAAGAATGCAAGGTAGCTTAACCAGAAGATCTTTCCTGCCCGAAGTTCATTCCGTTCGAAAAAGCGGTTCTCCATGATCAGGAGCGGAACGAGGCCAATAAAAAGTAATGGAGCAAAACCTATGACCGGCCATGCGGCTGAGAGCAAAAGTCCTGAAAGTAACGACAGGTAACAATTTCCGATTTTCATCGATTGCAAAGATACATTCATTAAAGGGAATCAGGATAGTAACGAAAAGATTACCTCATCAGGTACATTTTTCCGAGGCCTTTATGGAAATATTGATCTGCAGCGGTTGACAAATGCTCGATCTTTTCACTTTCGATCCGGGTGACAACCCTGTAGAAATAAACACCATTGGCCAGCTGGTCGCCGTATTCATCTTTTCCATCCCAGGCATAGTCTGTAATATTTCTTCCGATATGGATTGGTCCAAGCTCATCGGCATTGATCTCCCTGACGACCTTTCCTGTGATCGTCATGATCTGGATCTTGAAATAAGTTGGGATCTGTGAGCCTGTTAATGTGAATACAAAACGGGTGGACGATGAAAATGGATTCGGATAATTCATGACCTCCGAGATCGTTGATTTATTTATCACTTCGAAAGAGATCCTGTAATCAGAAAGTCCCGACTGATTCCTGGATGCATCGCGGGCCTGCACCCTCAGCTGGTAATTGCCATCCATTCCATAAACCGGATTGTATTCGATCCTTGCCTTGTTATTCTGAGTCGTGGCTTTTACAAATCGTAAAGTAACATCATCATAAGGCAACAGCTGCTCAACCTCACTGCCAGGTGTTTTAATGAAAACCTGAGCATATCCTGAAGTATCCAGCAGCAGGAATTTATTTTCATCCTTTACCTGGATAAGGATCTCCGGCCTTGAAGAAACAATGTCACCGTTCAAAATGTGGATCCCGTCAAAAGTGACATCCAGCAGAGGATTTTCTTTATCACTCTTCACCGACAACTTTGAATGCGCATAGTTGTTAAAGTGAAACTGTTCAGGCTGAAAATATTTCTGAGTGACTGCATTCACAGGGTTTGCTTCGAGCCAGAACAGATTATCACCTGCATACCCTGTCGTGTTGAAAGAGATCTCTGCTGTAATAAATTCACCCGGCGCGAGAGGTTTGTATTTCTTAACCGGCAGGGAGACCTGGCTTCTGTTGGCATTCTGTAGAAAGCCTGTGACAGCCATTGAATCCATCGGAACATCGCTGATATTTTCAACAGGAACCTTCATCACAAATGTTTCACCTTCGCCAGGACTGGCGGGCAATATTGAAAAGCCTCTTGAAGGATTCACGGCAGCTTCCGGTACAGGTGCATACACAACATGCCAGCGATCGATATGCAATGGTGTGTTATTCAGCGAATCGGTCATCACCGCTCTTAACTTGAGGTAAGGATAATCATTCGCAGAAACTCCAGAGAGTGAGAAGCTGTCTTTGATAGTTATAAAACTGTATAGCTCTGTTTCAGCTCCTGATGGATCAATGCCATGTACGGTAAACCGGAGTTTATCTTCATTCAGGCCATCGTATGTTCTGAAATTCCAGTAAACAGAATCCCACCGTGTTGCCGGTCCGATCAGTGAAGACCCAATTTCTCCGAATGACCTGGTTGTTGTGAGAATGGTGTCAAAGTAGATCTTTCCTGAATTGGATGTACCAAAGGTTTCAAGCTTTGAAGAGGGGTTGCCTTTCTGCATGAACAGGATAAACGGAATATCATTCCCAACCGAGTTTATTCCGTTAAAGCCCATTGATGCGAGCTTTGGCTTCACACCCGGATCAGCGAATACCGGAACCTGCCCGGGATAATAGTAATACGTATAAGCCAGGAAATAATGACCATTGGGAACTGAGTCGATCATTGAACTCAATCCAGCCATCTCTGTGGCATTTCCAACATGGAAGATGAATGCTTTGTTTCCATTGGTACAGCCAGACGATGGTCCGTTTGTATTAAAGAAATACCTGTTGGATGTCAGCCACGGATCAAGGGTGGATGGATCAAACACAGCCACATGTATCGCCGCACCTGGCTGGCAACCTGCAGCCGACATGAGCGTTGCGTCGAACTTGTAATAGCTGTCGTATAGCTGCGGTAACGTAGGATTGCCATAGGTCTGAACAATCAGCTTGCGTTGATTTGGAGTGAAGCTGAACTGCCTTGTATTAAGATCGAGCAATAAAAACTTGTACTCATCATTTCTGAACTGATGAATGTGAGCCTGCTCCCATCCCCGTTTCCGTGGGATATGCTGAAATGAACTCTCTTTCCAGAACGCGTTGGATGTTTGTCCTGCAGAATCAGGAGACACCCTCCAATAGTAAACTGTGCTGTCACCGGTGGCGCTTAAGATGAGATTTACCTGTGACGAATTATGGATCCAGTTGTTGTATGTAGCGGAGATCACTCCACCTGATCCTGTAACGACCTGAGACCTTTTCCAGCTGCTGTTGAAATCGGCTGTTGTATCAATCTCGAACCTATAGCTGCGTGATGCTGCAAAAGGATCACCCGTTGACGCTTTAAGTGTCACCGTATCAGAAGGCACGATCGCAAACTGGTAAGGAAACACAGGCACTACAGCATTTGATTTGATATACAGTGGAACTGAGATCTTGTTATTGTTCTCGTTAGGCTCACTGACCTGATCATCAAAATCAGCGTATGCCTCAAAGAAATTCATTCCCGATGCTTTCACCAGGTGAACAGGAAACTTGACCTGGATCGTCTTCTGGTAATGTAATCCGCTTACAACCGTGTTTACAGAGTCACGTGAATTATCTGGAAAGATCCTGGTGACATTCAGAACAAAGCTTCGGTCAGTTGCCTTGCCAATATTAGTCAGTGTGACATTCACCGTGATGACTGAATCTGTTTCAGCGCTGATCACCGTAGGAGTGAATGTCATATACTGGGAATGCAGCACGATGTCAGGATCCTGCTGAACGATCGGTGCCAGAGCCGGATCACCGTGAAGTGTCATTCCCCATGATGAACCTCTTCGTAAAATATTGGATGGATTACCAATATTCCTGATCGTTTCTTTCATGCAGAAGCCGAAGCTCTTGCCATAGTTCTTGCGATACAGCTGCTCTATGAATTCCCTGTTATAAACAAAAAGTTCAGAGGCATAACCCAGACCGACCTGGGCTATAAATCCAATTGCCCCGGCTCTTGGTTCAAGTACAAATGATTCACTTGTTCCTGTTTGTGTAACGCTGCCTGATTGATGTATGTCACCAACAAAACAAGAATTCGCGAGGATCAGTGGATATTTTCCTTCATTGGTATAGTTCCCCGGATCATCGATGCTTTGATCAAAGCTGCTACCCGACGCATGCCCAAAGAAGTTCATCAATGACACTCCATTGTTAATGAGATCGCGAATGGAATCTGACAACGTGATCTGGATAGGCGCAGCACTGGTCTTTAAGAATGTATGCACCTTTCCACCAAAGCTTGTATCTTCCACCAGACTTTCATAATCATTCAGGTAATTCCTGAATTCCGCCTGTTCATTGGAATTGCTTCCACCACCGAAATGCAGCACATGCTTTAACCAGTCACGCTTTTCAAGCTCTGAGGGAGACGATTTAACGAGCTCGTACTGTTTTACTTTCGATAGATAAACTTCAACATCATCACCACTTTTTGCAGCAAGCCTTCCTACTGGTATGAGGGGAACGAGTCCTGAATCACGTGAAGTGGTCAGTGCAATATCACTTGGAGGATAGCCAAACGTCGGCACAAGGCAGTTCGCAGAGGCAGCCGGACTCTTACGGATAAAGTTTGAATATGCCCCTTTCCCGATAAGGAACATATATTCTGGTTTGGTTGTCCATGTAGTCGCGAAAGCTGCGAAATTCCTTATCGCGACGGGGTTCTTCGGAATTCCATATCCGAACTGGTCATACAGCTCTGAAACATTCGCTATAACAGGTGTAAACAAACCACCTGCTGCTGAAGATCTGTATGTTTTATAATAGTTGCTTTCATTGATCAGCTGCTGATGAGTAACGATGAGATAGTTTCCGGCGAGCTGTGAATAGTTTGTAAACAGTCCGTTGAACCCGACAGGTACAAGGCCTTCTGTTTTTAACAAACCAACAAGATCTGAAACGATCCAGACCTTTCGTTCCGAGGAGCTGATGGAGGGAAACAGCACACTGTACTGGCTGCCAGAAACAGCGGTGGCCATTTTAATGTTCGAACGTTCGGTTACATCAAAGCATAAAACGTTTCCGCCTCCTGAATTGAAATTGGTAAAATCAAAACGCAGTGCCTGTGCGGAGGTTCCTTCAAGGTATGCGAGCACGGAAGAACGGCCTTCCATGTCATTGGTGTGTGGATATTTAAATCCGATAAACGAAAATGAAAGTCTGCCCGTGGAATTCGCATCAGGCAAAGTTGCAAAGCGAAGGTAGTTTGTGTTACCAAGGGAAGTTACGGGAACCGGGAATGTATATTTCTTAAGCTCAAGGCCATAAAAATTATCATCGATCACGTTGCTGTAAGAGATCCCATCAGATGAAAAATCGATCTGCAAATGATGTGTTGTGTGTGAAGCTCCAACCACGTTGGTTCGGATTGTTGCGGCGGGTGCTCCTGCGCCTGTATATACATTGCTTGCGGACAGCTGCTTTATGTTGATCCCTGCATTTCCGGAGCTCACCTGGATCGGAGATTCTATCCACCCTTCTTCCCTGGTATAAAAAGGATCTTCAGAGATGGAATTGTAGTATGAGCTGAATATACTTACTGTGTCTTTATAGAAATAAGGCGCGGATGTATAGCTTGCGTGGTTGCTGTTTGTGACAACTGTCATGCGCTTTCCGACACTTCCCGTCCAGCTTATGAAATAATAGTTTGTATCGTTGAAGAGGCTGTAATAAGGATTCACAATATTCAGTGGATCATCATAAACAGTGCTGTCCTGCCAGCCATCATTCTTCTGTCCGTAAAAGAGGACATAGTCGTTGGCATCAAAGGTTAGATCAGCCTGCCCGCTTACATGAATTGGCAGTTCACGTCCTCTTCCATAGACCTTGATCTTATATGGATCAATGTTCGCGATGTTAACTCCCAGCTGTGAGAGCCCTGATGCCAATTCAGTATAATCGAGTTTGTAGATACCTTCACGAAGCACTGGAAATTTAAGGTACTGGCTGGTATAATCGATCCATTCATTTCCCTTATTCTGCGCGACAAGAAGCAGTGGACAAAAGAGAATGAAGGCAAGAAAATACCTGAACAGCATCTTCATTTTCTTACCTTATTGATATCAAACTTTAATGAGAAGACATTAGAATACAAGCCAACAGCCTGGTTGATATTGGTCAGTGCGTAATCGAGGCTAATGGCTTTGATCCTGATACCGACACCGAGGTTGGGTGTAACTGTCGTGACCACAATGCCGTTGTCATCGGTAACTTTCTGAAAATTCCCGAGACCTCCACGCAGGTAAACAGCCTCAGCGAAACCGATCTCAAGCCCGGCCCGTGGATCTGCACTGATGCTGCTGGATTTGATCAGGGTGTTTCGCATTCCGTCAAAAGTCATGTCCATATCAACTTCTCCAGTGAAAGAGAACTTTTTGAAATTATAGGTTCTTGACGCACCAACGATCAGGCGTGGCAGGGTGACTTCAACAGAATTATCCGGAATGACATTCCCGGTTTTTGCGAAAACATCCTTCACCTCATCACTAAGATTGAATGACCATGCATTGAATGTGGATGTTACATCTTTAGCCATAGCACCAAACTTCCACTTGTCATTTTTATACTGGATACCTGCATCCAGTCCAAAGCCCCATGAGTTGGCGAATTCACCCACCGTACGATGGATGACCTTTGCATTACCGCCAATAGAGAGGCCTTCGATCTTCATCTTACGTGCATAAGAGAACAGAAATCCGTAATCAGCGGCCGAGAATGTGGTGATGCGGTCATAGTCTACATTGCCATTTGCATCGACCAGGTTCAAGGTATTAGGAATATTATCCACAGCAAAGCGGATAGCTGTAATGCCCAGGACACCAGCACTATCAAGTGGATGAGCGACAGAGGCATAATCATATTTTGCGATGCCTGCGAAGTATTCAGAATGCATCAGTGCGAGCTGCAGGTTGCTGCTGACCGAAGTGAGTCCCGCAGGATTCCAGTATCCGGATGTCACATCGTTGGTAGAAGCCGTCACTGCGTTTCCCATACCAAGAGATCGTGCGCCTACACCGATATTCAGGAATTCGTTACTGTATTTGGGGGCCTGGGCATGTGTAAGATGAGCTCCAAGCAAAAGACAAAGAATCAGGCAGATCCGGCTGAATTTCATAAAGGTAAGTTACAAAACCCTGTTAAATAGACAATGGGCAATGAGTTAACACAAAAATAGGTTAAAAATTGTGGGCATGGCTAAAAGCCCCTTCTGAATGGAAATACCTAAATTCGAAAGGTGATAAGTCCCGGCCGCAGCTATTTCCCCAACCTTGATGGCCTCCGTTTTTTTGCCTTCCTGCATGTGTTTTTATCGCATGTCATTATTGATCAGTTTGCGTCAATCAGTCCAGCCTTTAAAAACATAAAAGAATACATCGCTCCGGGGTTCTTTGGAATTGATATGTTCTTTGTGCTTTCCGGCTTTCTGATCACCTGGACCTTGTTGGAAGAGCGATTCACAAAGCGATCCATGAGCCTCAGAAATTTTCTTGCCAGAAGGACACTGAGGATCTGGCCACTTTATTTTCTGATCGTTGCCTGCGGATATGGACTGCATTACCTTGGAGTGAAGCTTGGTTTCAACCTGGAGCCATTGCCGGGAATTCACTGGTTCATGTTTTTTATTCTGAACTTTTACATCAGTATCCATGGTCCTTACTTTTTGTTCTTCATGGTCTTCCTCTGGTCAATTGCTGTAGAAGAACAGTTCTACCTTCTCTGGGGCTTCGTGATGAAATATGCAAGAAGAGCTTTTCAGCATGTCTGCATCATCGTTATCCTGTTGTCGCTTTACTTCAGGTACACCCATCTGTCTGACAATAACATGCTGGTATTTCATAGCTTGAGTGTGGCTTCAAATCTCGCATCAGGAGCGCTCTTCAGCTATGCCTGCTTTTACAGGAGCGAGCTTTTTAAAACACTCAAGGCATTGAAGAGAGGAACCTGGGTACGGATCTATCTGTTGCTTTCAGTCCTATACCTTTTGTATTCACAGCTATTCAATGCACCTGTGGTGATCGTTTTTGAAAAGCTGATCTTTTCGTTTTTGTTCTGCCTTGTCATCTTTGACCAGTGCTTCAATGATAACCGGCCATTCAATGCCATGTTCAGCAAAACGATCGGGTATCTTGGCAGAATCTCGTATGGCTTGTATTGTTTCCACGGACTCGTTATTACCTTCGTGCTGCTATTATCAGAAAGGATAGAAGTATTTAGAACGGCCGGTTTTATTTTCTTTTTGTCACCTATGGTAATCGCTGCTTTTACAATCCTGCTTGCTCACCTGAGCTACAGGTACTTTGAAAAGCCATTTCTCAACTACAGGAAAGTCTATCGATGATAAAGCATCTGCCTAATTTTATCACCATCCTCAACCTCATGTCAGGCTGCGCAGGGATTTTCATGATCAGCAGGGGACACCTTGAATCCGCATCCTGGATGATCTTTCTCGCTGCTGCCTTTGATTTCCTTGATGGACTTGTTGCGCGTGCCACCCATTCTTATTCTGAGATCGGCAAGCAGCTTGATTCACTTGCAGACATGGTCTCCTTTGGTGTGCTGCCAGGAATGATCTTAACAGAGATACTGAATGCAGCCATTGGGTTGTATGACATGAACCAGGTCTATGCACCGGTCTTGTCATGCGCCGGATTCATTATTGCTGCATTCTCCGCTTTACGTCTTGCCAAGTTTAATATCGATACAAGGCAGACAACTGTTTTCCTTGGATTGCCAACACCGATGAATGCGATTTTCATCGCTTCGCTGCCGTCGATACTTTTTATGAATATCGCGCCGATAACCAATGCGATACTGAACATTTATGTCATATTGGGGATCATTGCAGTGAACAGCTACCTGCTGGTTTCCGAGATCCCTTTAATGGCTTTGAAGTTCAAGCATTATGGCCTGAAAGGAAATCTTGAAAAATATATTTTCCTGATTGCTTCGGTGATCTTAATTTTGCTGCTGAAAATGCTGGCGATCCCTTTGATCTTCGCACTATATATTCTGATCAGTATAATCTCAATAAAACGAAATGAAATTCAGAGCTGAAATTGATGTAATGCCTTTAAAGGCACTTCTTGATCCGCAAGGGAAAGCGGTAACTGCAAGTATGAAGAACCTTGGACTCTCTGAGATCGAGAATGTACGTATTGGCAAGCACATCACGCTTGAGATCGAAGCTGACAATAAAGAAAAAGCTACTGAAAAAGTGAATGAAGCCTGCAAAAAGCTCCTTGCCAACCAGATCATGGAAAGCTTTGAGTTCGAGCTTCACGAAGCTTAAAGAACGTTTCGCCTCAACTCGAAATTCTTACCAAGATAAACTCTTCTTACCTGCTCATCCGCAGCAAGGTCTTCCGCTGTACCTGCTTTCAGGATACTTCCTTCAAACAGAAGGTATGCCCTGTCGGTAATGCTTAAGGTTTCGTGAACGTTATGGTCTGTGATCAGGATCCCGATGTTCTTCTTTTTAAGGCTTGATACAATCGCCTGGATATCTTCTACAGCGATGGGGTCAACACCTGCGAACGGCTCATCAAGCAGAATGAATGCGGGATTCACTGCAAGTGCCCTTGCGATCTCAGTTCTTCTTCTTTCACCACCGGATAAAAGATCTCCACGATTCTTCCTGATATGCTGAAGATTAAATTCGTTGAGCAGCTCTTCCACACGCTGGTGCTGCTCCGTTTTTGAAAGCTTTGTCATCTCAAGCACGGAGAGAAGATTGTCCTCCACACTCATCTTCCTGAAAACGGAAGCTTCCTGTGCAAGATAGCCAATGCCTTTCTGCGCCCGTTTGTACATCGGCATTTCCGTGATGTCAAGGTCGTCAAGGAAGATCTTCCCCGCATTTGGCTTGATCAGTCCAACCGTCATATAGAACGTTGTTGTTTTACCTGCACCGTTAGGGCCAAGCAATCCAACGATCTCACCCTGGCTTACTTCAACAGAAACATTGTTTACAACAAGCCTGCTCTTGTATTTCTTCACCAGATTCTCCGTGCGCAACTTCATCTCAGAAACTTAATTGTAATGATCCCCGGATTCCGAAAGTACTGATCTTCCTGCCTGTACGGGTCTCATAATTGTTTACATAATCCTT
Organism: Bacteroidota bacterium; assembly: GCA_036675075.1. Lineage (GTDB taxonomy): Bacteria > Bacteroidota > Bacteroidia > JAKFFM01 > JAKFFM01 > JAKFFM01. The sequence goes on along the minus strand of JAKFFM010000015.1, from coordinate 14,204 downwards.
GTCGATATAGCTCAATCTCCACAAAGCATCGATCCTGAAGATCTTGAAAATATTTTCAATACCAGCTCCTGCTTCATAATATGGTCCTCGCTGTAAAGTTGAAAGGCTGTTTGGGAAAAGGAACAAATTGACATTTGAGTTTCTAACTGATCCAGCAAGACCTTTGAATGTGGCAACCTCTCTCCATTTCAACTTACGCATCAGAGGGATCTTATTTAGGAAAAATCCATCGAAATGATGATACACTGAAAGTGAAGCATACTGATCGCTCGCGAACTCATAATAGTTCATCATGTTGTATGCGAAAGGATCATACGTGTAGGTTTCATTACCTCCATGAAGCTCCATCAGCGGATAGGGCACTTTGCCCCAAACCTGTCCCACTTCTATGATATAGTCTGTGTACCCGATCGGGTTGATCCTGATCCTGTCATTCACATTCAGACTGGTCTTATGATAGGTGAACCCGCTTTTGAAAACACCCTTTAATCCCAGTGTGTATTGAAGCTGCAGGACAGGCCATACAGTACCCAGACTTACACGTTCGAATTCACCTTTCAGGTATTTCTCATGCCATGCAAAACGTGTCAGTAACCTTAATTCTGTCGTGATAAGAGAAGGTACAACCTTCAATGTATTCTCGGGAGTTATCTCTTCGTACCTGAATGTTCCAAGAGGGGTAAGCCGTCTGTTAAAAAGCGAGATCTTGTTGTTAAATCCTTCGAACCATTCAAGCTCATACGATCCGCTATACTGATCCAGCCTCGTCATGTTATTCAATGGCTGTCTTCTGAGCAGCGATGCCAGAATATTATCTGTTGTAAACGCATTCTGGCTCTGTCCCAGGATCTCAACATCTTTCTTATAATTTCCCGAAATGATCTGCCTTGGCTTTTTAGTGATGAATGTCCGGAAACCTCCGCTGTACTTGAATTCTTTATCAAGTGTTCCATATGCGACATATCCGTTCAGTTCATACCACCTGCTGAACGCGTTGGTTGTCCTGCCCCCGACCCTGAACCTGTTGCCTTCTACTTTATTGAAGCTGTATGTGTTGTAATATGGCCCGAATTCAAACTTACCAAGGTCTTTGTATCCACTCACAAAAATGGTGATGATGTCAACATAGGTTTTATATGCAGGCAGTGTCTGAATCGTGTCGACCATTGCATAGATCTTCTTTTCATTTTTCGAAAGGCTGTCATGGCGTGCTGTTTCCCAGAATGCCATATCCTTTTGATCAGCACCTTCAACCATGGAAACATCAGGAGTCTTGTCGTAAAATTCTTTCTCTTTGGGTTTGTTGATTTGAAAATCCTTATACGATGTTGTCTTCCTGCCGTAGATTCCCATCTTGTCTTTCCTGACTTCAAAATCTATAACAAGCCTGTCCTTGGCAAGCATCCAGGCTCCGTCCACATGCTTGTAATCCTGTACAACATTCAGAGCCTTAACGAAATTGATGTTTGCATCTTCGGCAATCTTCATTTCCAGACGCTTGATGGCGAAGGTGGTATCGTTGATCCACATGTTCCCGGTAAATGTGAGCTCCTGTTTACGCTTCGGCATGAACTGGATCTGGTACACCCATTTGTTCCCGATGGTCATGCTATCGATCAGGTAATACCTGTAATAGAAAAAACCATTGTCTGAGATCGGGCTGATAAAGCTTTTGTCAAACACCAGGATGCTGTTATCATAGATGTTCACATTCTGGTACATATCGCCCATCACCTCGCTCACGCTGGTATTCTCAACACCGGAGATCTTGCTGGCCTTGATGACTTCCTTGCGCTTCTTTGGATCTCTCTGGTAATAGAAATCAGAAAGCGTTTCTGAAATGAACATCGGCAGGTAAGGCTTCTCTCCTACTGATGTACTGTCGATGTTTTCAAACACAAAGGCGAATGGCTTGAACACCTTCTTATCCTTGAAATCTTCTGAAATGTTGTTCAGATCAAATTCAATCTTGTTATACACTTCATACTGATAAGCACTCAGCTTGTCCTTATCATTCCGGTCTTTGTTCTTAATGACATTCCTGAGAATAGGATGTGCAGGGTTCTCACCCGGTTTGATCACGATCTCCTGGAGTCCTATGCTGAACTTTTTCAGTTCAAAATTCAATATCTGTGACTGGCCTGGTCTTACTTTTTTTGCTCCACGATTGTATCCAACGTATGAAGCAAGCAAACTGTCCACTGACTTGTCTGTGCTCAGCTGAAAGTTCCCGTCGAAGTCTGTGGTGGTTCCAACAGTGGTTCCTTTAAATGCGATACTTACAAAAGGAAGAGGTTCACGTGTATCAAAGTCCACCACTTTACCGGTGACCTTTGTCTGGCTATAGGCAGCGGTAATGCTTACCAGGCAAAGAAAGATGAAGAGACAGTAAGATCTGAGGCTCAAAGGATAAAACACTGTTTTCATGAATCTGATCCTTCATTCAGGGCTTCCCAGTATTCGACAGCCCTTCTGAGGTGTGGTATAACGATCGTTCCGCCTACAATATTTGCAACGGCAAAAACTTCAAAGATCTCCTCTGTAGTGATCTTCTGTTCGTAACACTTTCCGAGATGATACTTAATGCAATCATCACAACGCAGCACCATGGATGCAACCAGACCGAGCATCTCCTTGACTCTAACATCAAGGGCGCCTTCAGCATAAGCATTGGTGTCGAGGTTGAAAAGACGTTTGAGCACGATGTTATCTGCAGAGAGGATCTTTTCATTCATCTTTTCTCTGTACTCGTTAAACTCTTTTACTTTATCGTGCATTTAGAGGTTTGCTGGACGTGACGTACACTGAAACGAATATACTTATTTCGTACAGTAAATACAAAGGCAGCGCAACCAGCAGCTGGGATGTTATATCAGGGGATGGCGTAATGACAGCGGCAAGGATCAGGATGACCACAACCGCATGGCGACGGTATTTCCGCATGAAAGCAGGTGTAAGGATTCCAACCTTGGAAAGAAAGTAAACAACGATCGGTAATTCGAATACGATCCCTGTGCACAGTGTGATGGTTGTCACTGTTGACACATAAGAACTCATTGATACAAGATTCTTCACCTGCTCACTCACCTGGTATGTGCCCAGGAACTGAACAGATAAAGGCACAATGATGAAATAGGCAAACAGCACACCCATTAAAAACAGCAACGTTGTAAAGAACACCGTTCCGTGCATGTATTTTGTTTCCGAAGCACGGAGTCCCGGCTTGATGAACCGCCACATTTCCCAGATCACGTAAGGGAAAGCGAGGATGATCCCTGCAGTGATGGATGTCCACATATGCAAGGTAAACTGGCCTGAAAGTTCCGTATTGATCAGATCGAACTCTATGCTTGTAATGCAAAGCTCATCTCCCATTCCCAGCTTGTGTGAAAGCAGGCAAAGCCACTTGTAGGTAATGAACTCAGGTGTCTTTGGAGCGATGATGACTTTATCAAAAAGAATATCTGCAAAGAAGAAAACAACGACAGCCAGAGTAAAAACTGCGATTGCCGATCTGATGATGTGCCAGCGTAAGGCTTCAAGATGGGAAAGGAAGCTCATTTCCGCGCCTGGATTCGACTGCTTGCTGGATGTTCTCATGGAGGGAGGCAAAGGTAAATAATAAAGGACAGAGAAGTATGACGCAGAGAAGTTTTCAAATAATAAATGAACTAAAGGAGATGGCATTTTTGAATCGTAGGTTGATGTTCAAAAAGATGAAGATGGTCATAGATTTAACGCATATGCTCATCTAGCTTTGCCCGGATACTATTCCATTTTTATAACCAACACATCCTATGAAGCGTCAGGACTGTCAAATAAACTGTCTGGATTGCCAGTCACGCTGTATGTCGTTATTCAGCAGCTCTTCCATTCAGGAGCTTGAAAAACTAAACAGCAACAAGGCGGTAATTCGTTATAAAAAAGGTGAAACAATATTTAAAGAAGGTGGTTTGGCCCATGGCCTGTTCTTTTTATGTAAAGGGAAAGTAAAGATCCATCAGCAGGGAGATGATGGAAAAGACCAGATCACCAGGTTCGCCAAGCAAGGTGATGCAATAGGATACCGAACACTGATGAGTGATGACAAATACATGTGCTCAGCAACTCCTATCGAAGAAACGATGGTTTGCTATTTAAATAAAAATGTCTTCTTCGAAATGATTACAAACAATACTTCTCTTGCATTTGCGATGATGAAGCTGCTTGCAAACGATCTTAAGCGTGCCGAGCATAAGATCACCGAGTTTGCTCAAAAGCCTGTGAGGGAAAGAATGGCAGAGGCACTTCTGTTTCTTAAGGATATCTATGGTTATGAAACCAACGACACGATACTGAACGTGGTGCTCAGCAGGGAAGAAATCGCATACCTTGCAGGGACTGTAAGAGAAACTGCAACCAAGCTTCTTTCAGAATTCAAAGATGATGGAATCATTGAGCTCAGAGGCAAACAGGTAAAGATCATCGACCACAAGCTCCTTTGCAAGCGTGCAAACATTTCCGAATAACGATTTCCAAAAATTATTCTTTACAATCATGACCGTCGTCAGTGATTCCCTCACCTGTTCATTGTGAACATATTCAAGATGTGGTAAAAGTCACATTTTAATCAAGTGTCCGTCTTTTTTTACCTGCTGCCTTAGCCTGAATTTCGTGTCCGTAAGATTGTTATTACCACAGACACAACAGCAGTAAAGTTATGAGCGAAAATCATGATGATTCAAGAAGAAGGTTCTTAAGGACAACACTTCTTTCAGCTACAGGAACCGTGATCCTATCGGGTCTTCCTCTCAGCGGATTCTCGAAGGTCTTCTCCTTCTTTGATCCACTTGACATTGATAACCCACTGGCAGCATACCCGAACAGGGACTGGGAAAAAACATACAGGGATATGTGGAAGTATGAGGAAGAGTTCACATTTCTTTGTGCACCCAACGACACACATAACTGCCTGTTAAAGGCACATGTCAAAAACGGTGCGATGGTCCGTATTGCTCCAAGCTTTGGTTTTTCACAGGCTGAAGACACACAGGGAAACAAGGCTTCCCAACGGTGGGAACCAAGATGTTGTCAGAAAGGACTTGCACTCACCCGAAGATTTTACGGTGATAGAAGAGCAAAATACCCTGTTATCCGGGAAGGATATAAAAAATGGATCGATGCCGGAATGCCTCGAGAAAATGATGGTAAGATCCCTCAACAATACCTGCAACGAGGAAAAGAAGGATTTGTAAAGATCTCGTGGGATGACACCTTCCGTTACACTGCAACAGTTCTCAACAATATTGCAGTTACCTACAATGGTAAGGACGGAGCGAAAAAGCTGAAGAAGCAGGGCTACGACCCGCTGATGATCGAAGCAATGCATGAACATGGAACACAGGCACTGAAGTTCCGTGGTGGTATGGCCGCGCTTGGGATCACAAGGATCTTCGGGATGAACCGTCTTGCAAATTCTCTTGCACTCCTGGATGCGAAGATCAATAATACTGGTCCGGATAAAGCCAAAGGTGCGCGTTGCTGGGACAGCTATGCATGGCATACAGATCTTCCTCCGGGGCATCCGATGGTGACCGGACAGCAGACGGTCGACTTTGACCTCGCATGTGTAGAGCATTCAAATCACATCGTCGTTTGGGGAATGAACTGGATCACTACAAAAATGCCTGAAGCACACTGGCTCACTGAAGCACGAATGAAAGGTGCCAAGGTAACAGTGATTGCTTGTGAATACAGTGCGACTGCCAATAAAGCCGACTACCTTCTTGTAGTAAGACCAGGAGTTACTCCCGCACTCGCTCTCGGATTCAGCAATGTCATCATAAACGAAAAACTGTATGATGCTGAATACATGCGGATGTTCACTGATTCGCCTTTCCTTGTCAGAATGGACACACAGGAGCTTCTTAAGCCAACAGACATCTTTGAAGGCTACAAAAAAGTCGATGTAAAAAGTTACATCAATGTGATCAAAGAAGGTGAAAAGCCTAAAAAGACTACAGAACAGGGCGAACCATTCGTAAGTGAAAAGATGATGAATGAATGGGGAGACTTCATGGTATGGGATGACAAGAAAAACAAACCAGAGGTTATTTCCAGAGATGATTACGGAACCCATATGAATGACAGGGGGGTCTCACCTGCGCTTGAAGGAACATATAAAGTAAAGCTTCTTAACGGAAAAGAGATCGAGGTACGTACAGTGTTCGACCTGATGAAAGAATACATCGTCGGAAATTTTGACACCAAAACTGTATCGGAGCTCACCTGGGCGCCTGAAGAAGGAATTAAAACGGTTGCCAGAGAGATCGCAAAGAACAATGGAAAAACATTATTCACCATGGGTATGGGTCCGAACCAGTTCTTCAACAATGACTTAAAGGACAGGGCCATCTTCTTCCTTGCATCCTTAACTGCCAACATCGGAAAGGTTGGAGGAAATGTCGGAAGCTATGCCGGTAACTATCGGGCAGCATACTTCTCGGGACTTGGGCATTACATCACTGAAAACCCATTCAACATCCAGCTTGATGAAACAAAGAACTCTGATATAAAGAAATACTTCAGCTATGAATCCGCGCACTTCTTTAACAACGGAGACAGAATCCTCAGGATGGGCGACAAGAACATGACCGGAAGTACACACATGCCAACTCCAACCAAGAGCATCATGGTGTCGAACGGAAACTCACTGCTAGCAAATTCCAAAGGGCATTATGAGAACGTCATCAATGTATACCCGAAAATCGATTTTATCGGAGTGAGTGAATGGTGGTGGACTGGTTCATGTGAATATGCGGACATTGTATTCCCTGTTGACAGCTGGGCTGAGTTCAAATACCCTGATGTTACCCTGAGTGTAACGAATCCATTCCTGTATGTGTTCCCGCGTACACCATTCAAAAGGATCTTCGATACAAGAGGAGACGTAGAGGTTGTTGCAGGCGTGGCAAAAGCTTTTGCAGATCTCACCGGAGACCAGCGCTTCAAAGATTATTTCAAGTTCTTCCATGATAACAAGCCGGAAGTGTACCTCCAGAGGATCTTTGATACAAGCCCTGTTTCCAAAGGATACAATTTCCTCGAGCTGGAAGAAAGAGCCAAGAAAGGGATCCCTGCGCTTATGATGAGTCGTACCTATCCAAAGTTCTCAGGATATGAACAATCAACAGAGAACAAGCAGTGGTACACAAAATCCGGAAGACTTGAATTTTATCGTGATGAACCTGAGTTCATAGAAGCAGGAGAAAACATGATCGTGTTCAGGGAGCCGGTCGATTCGACATTTTTTGAACCGAATGTGATCCTTGGCAAGAAGCATCCATCCATCAATCCGAAAGGACCTGCTGAGTATGGAGTTGATCCCAACAACCTTTCAACAGATATAAGGCAAGCCAGAAACGTTGTAAAACCATGGTCTGAACTTAAGCACACCACTCACCCGCTCACGAAGGTTGACAAGGACTACAAGTTCATTTTCCATACACCCAAGTACAGGCATGGTGCACACACTACACCTGTTGATACAGACATCATCGCTGTGTGGTTCGGACCGTTCGGAGACATGCACCGTGACGATAAAAGAAAGCCCTATGTGAACGAACTATATATTGACATCAATCCGCTCGATGCGAAAGACCTTGGTGTTGAAGACGGCGATTACGTATGGATCGATGCAGATCCGGAAGACCGTCCATTCCGTGGATGGCAGCAAAAGAAGGACAGTGAGGAATATGAGCTTGCACGACTGCTCGCAAGAGCCCGGTATTATCCAGGTACGCCAAGAGGTGTAACGAGAATGTGGCACAACGCATACGGTGCAACATTCGGCTCGATGAGAGGAGCAAAGTCTGACCCATCAGGACTAGCCAAGAATCCGAAAACCAACTACCAGGCTATGTTCCGAAGCGGATCACATCAAAGCTGTACACGTGCATGGCTTAAGCCAACGCTTCTTACTGATTCACTGGTTAGAAAGAACAACCTCGGTCAGGGAATTGAAAAAGGATTTGAGCTTGATGTTCACGGTGCAACAGGAAACCCGAGAGAATCATTTGTCAAGATCACCTTCGCTGAAAAAGGAGGCAAAGGTGGACAGGGACTCTGGGAAGGTGCACAAAAGCATATGCGACCAACCTATGAAGACAGCGATTTCAGCAACTACCTGAAAGGCGGATTTGTAAAAAAATAAAACAACCACTAAACGAACATTATGGCACAGGTAAAAAACTGGCAGCTTAAGCGGGAAATGGAATATCCATATGAAGCTGCTAAACCAAAAAAGCAAATCGCCTACGTCTTTGATACGAATAAATGCATTGCATGTCAAACTTGTACTGTTGCGTGCAAAACAACATGGACAGCAGGGAAAGGAGAAGAGACTATTTTCTTTAACAATGTTGAAACAAAGCCTTATGGAGGTTACCCACTAAAGTGGGATGTGAATCTCCTGAAAGAGCTGAAAGACCAGGAATGGGACAAAAGCAGCGGCGAATATAAAGGCAAGACCATCTTTGAATATGCTGATACCGGTGAGGTTGTAAAGGGCTGGAGACCTGAAGAGCGTGACTATGCATTTCCGAACATCGGTGAGGACGAAGTGCTCGGAAACATGCCGAATGGTGCTTTTTTTAACGGGATTCATGATGTATGGATGTTCTACCTGGCAAGGATCTGCAATCATTGTTCTTATCCAGCCTGTGTTGCAGCATGCCCGAGAAAAGCGATCTACAAGCGTGAAGAGGATGGCATTGTTCTGATCGATGAATCGCGATGCAGAGGGTACAAGGAATGCATCAAAGCCTGTCCATATAAAAAGACCTTCTTCAATATGGTCACGCGTGTATCAGAAAAATGCATAGGTTGCTACCCATTGATCGAACAAGGCGAACAGCCAAGATGTGTAACCACTTGTATCGGTAAGATCAGAATGCAGGGATTCCTTGGAGAAGCGGAAGCACCAAGAAAAGACAACCCGCTTGACATGATCGTCCACATCAAGAAAGTTGCATTGCCATTATATCCACAGTTTGGAACACAACCGAACGTGTACTACGTCCCTCCTGTTCATGTACCGAAGGATTTTCTATACCAGATGTATGGACCGGATGTAGACAAAACGATCGAGGTTTATAAGAACATGAAAGATGATAAAGAGCTGCTCGCTGCATTTCTGCTCTTTGGAAACACCCCGAAAATCATTCACTCCTACCAGGCTGAAAAAGATCATGCTGTCGGCTACAATGAAAAAGGCGATGAAGTGGTAAGGGTGCCTTACACAGAGCCGGTGTTTGTCAGACCATATTATGACAACCAGGCTTCAACATTCAGACACAATACTCCTTAATAAACATTACAATGAAAAAAACAATTCTACTAGCAGGCTCACTCCTGCTGATGACCCAGGTAACATTTTCCCAGAGTGCAGGAGAAAAGACGTTCAAGACAGTTTGTTCAGCATGTCATAGTGTTGGAAAAGGAAAGCTCGTTGGTCCTGACCTGAGTGGCGTCACTGGAAAGTACGATGAGAAATGGCTGATCAGCTTCATCAAGTCTTCACAAAGCATGGTGAAAAAAGGTGACCCGAAAGCAGTAAAAGCTTTCAACGATAATGCGAAGATCGTTATGCCTGACCAGAACCTCACCGACCTACAGATAAAGGAAGTTTTGAACTACATCAAGACAAACAGCAAGTCAAAAACAACTGCGAAACCTGCAGCAACACCGGTAAAGACTTCCCTGTCTGAACCGGTAAAGAAAGAGCATGCAGTGAATACACAGGTTCAAAAAAAAAGTCCAGTTGTTAACGTTCAGCCTTCCGAACACTCGATCATTTCTATAAAGGTCCAAAACGATGTGGATCCAAGGGATCTTAACAACGCAGTATGGAATAACTGCAAGCCGCAGATCATAAAACTGGGTGCACAGAATGTTGTAGCACCTATGCTCAGGCAGGAAAGCATACCAGAACTCCAGGTCAAAAGTGTCTATACCGGGAAGACTGTTGTTTTCCTGCTTGAATGGGCGGACAGTACAAAAGACAACAGAGTTGATGTAGATAAATTCTGTGATCAGGTTGCAATTCAGATACCTGTTGATCCGAATGATCCTCCCAGCTATATGATGGGAAATTCAGGGGGAAAAGTTCACCTGGTACATTGGAAGAGTGTGTGGCAGGAAGACTGCCAGAATGGGTTCTATGATGTACAGAATGCCTATCCGAATATGTGGGTTGACATTTATCCAGGTGAAGAAAATGAGCTTGACAGAAGCAGACGCATGTTCGCAAAAGATGTAACAGCAGAACACATGGTTGAAACACGGAACACGAATACGCTTCCGGCAACATATGCAGGGAATCCGATTGCTTGCATCAAAAGAAAAGAGCCTGTTGAAGAAGCAACTGCTGAAGGCTATGGCAAGTACACAACACAGGAAGTCCAGGCAGCAAAAGGATGGGCAGAATGGAAGGATAATAAATGGAAGGTATGCATCGTCGTTCCTGTGAACACGGGCAACACTTACAAATCTGTAGTGGATGACAAAACCAAGGTTGCCTTCGCGGTATGGAATGGCAACAATCAAAATATCGGCGGCAGGAAACACTTTGCCCCGTGGTCTGATTTAATTCTTCAAAAATGACAACACAAATACAAACTGAACCTGATCTGTTACTGATCGCCGATCTATACCGGCTGGTTAGCAAAGCTTTATCTTATCCGGATCCGGAAAGTATAAAGGCCATAAGCGATATCGCTCTGATGCTTTCTGATAGTGAAATGGTGACGAATGAACTCGCCTCCATGTTGAAGACAGTGCATGAAGAAAGTAATGAAGATGCTGTGAGAAATGAATACTCACGGATCTTTCTGTCGGGCGGATTGCCTATCTCTGAAAGTTTCTGTACCGGAAGGTTTGACTGCATCAGCGATGTCAGCGGCTTTTATAAGGCTTTTGGATTTACACCGAAGAGCGGAGATGTCCCTGACTCAATCATGTATGAACTGGAATTCCTTTCACTACTGCTTGTAAAGATCATGATCGCTCCTGATAAAGAATCAAAGGAGATCAGCACGAATGCTTTCAGCAACTTTTACAAACAGCATCTCAGTGACTTCATGGTAAAGTTTACAGAAAAACTGATGTCATATAATCCATCATCATATTTCATTGCGGTGATGAATGTGCTAAAAGAAACAGTTAGCCTGCAAACACAAATAAAACAAGAGCCATGATAACAGCGACATTATTGTTCTCGATGCCTGGAGGCACTGAACTCATACTTATAGCAGGAATAGTTTTTTTCATGTTCGGTGGAAAAAAGCTCCCTGAATTAATGAAGGGACTGGGAAAGGGGATCAACGAATTCAAGAAAGCCAAAGATGGCGTCGAATCAGAGATCAGGAAAGAGGTAGAACAGATCAAGGAATAATATGCTCACCGATAACTTTAACAGGGATCATACTTACCTGCGGATCGCATTGACCGACAATTGCAACTTCCGCTGCACATATTGCATGCCTTGCGAGAAGATCAAACTGTTGCCTCCTGGTCAGCTCATGACAGCAGATGAAGTAATTACGATCGCGAAGCATTTTTCTGATCAGGGTGTGAATAAGATCCGTCTTACTGGTGGCGAACCGTTGCTGAGAAAAGACGTGAAAGAAATCATTACAGGCCTCGGCAGGTTACCCGTTGAGCTGATGATCACAACCAACGGCACACTTGTTCATCAGTATTTAGACACTTTCCACAGTGCAGGCATCAGGCAGGTGAATGTCAGTCTTGACACCATGGACAGAGCTAAATTCCAAACGCTCACAAAAAGAGATGCATTCATCACTGTATGGAGTAACATCAACCTGTTGATCAAAAACGGATTCTCTGTAAAGCTGAATGTTGTTTTGATGAAAGGCATCAACGACAATGAGATCACAGACTTCATCAAGATCACAAGTTGTCTCCCGGTAAGTATCCGGTTTATCGAGTTCATGCCGTTCAACGGAAATCAATGGGAGAAGGGGAGAGTTATTTCAGCAGAGAACATTTTGCAGAAAGCAGTTATAAATAACCTGCAATTTGAACAGCTGCCGGGAAGATCAGGTGAAACGTCGGTTAACTATAAGTTAAAGAATGCTGCAGGAACATTCGGAATCATTAGCACCATGAGCAAACCGTTCTGCGCCGGATGTAACAGAATACGTCTGACAGCAGATGGCAAAATGAAAAACTGTCTTTTCTCTGCACTCGAAACCGATCTTCTTACACCCTTAAGATCGAACCAGGATATCGTGCCTCTCATGAAAAAAAATGTCAGGATGAAGTTTCGTGAGCAAGGAGGGCAGCTAGGAAACTATGAGACAATTAACAGTGAAACGATCATCAACAGAAGCATGGTACGGATTGGAGGTTGATTTTTTTTAACCCCCGATATGACAAATTAAACATAACGAAAAATGATTTCAGTAAACGAAGCGAAAGAGTTGGTACATGCCCATACGGAGAGACTACCCTCAGCAACAGTGGCGATATCCGACGCGGTTGGATGTATCCTTTCAGAAGACATCCACGCAAATTTTGAATACCCATTCTTTGATCAGTCAGCCATGGACGGGTATGCTTACAATTATGAAAGCTGCCAAAATAAAAAGGTTATCGAGGTCACAGATGAAATCGCTGCAGGTGATACACGTGAACTTACCCTGGAAAACGGAAAATGCGTGAGAATCTATACAGGAGCCCTTTTACCTGAAGGTGCTGATTCGGTGATCATCCAGGAAAAAGTTGTTCCTGATGCTAAGCTGATTCAGGTGAACGCAGGTGATCTAAAAAAAGGAGACAATGTCAGACAAAAAGGATGTCAGACAAAAAAAAGTGAAAGGCTATTATTATCAGGCACAAAGCTCACACCTGCAGCAATAGGCCTGCTGGTCACTTTTGGAATTCATGAAGTAAATGTTTTCACAACACCGCGTGTCGGGATCATTACTACCGGTAACGAGCTTGTCTATCCCGGTGAACCATTAAGAAAAGGGCAGGTATATAACTCAGGTACGTTCATGCTTCTTTCAGCATTGCTGGAAGGACGTATGGAACCAGCCTTTATCCTGCACTCGGGTGATGATACTGAAGCCATTAAAAACACCATAGCTTCAGTAATTGACAACTGTGACCTTCTTTTGATCAGCGGTGGAATGTCTGTTGGTAAATACGACCACGGAAGATCCGCTTTGCTTGCATGTGGTGTACAAGAAATTTTTTACAAGGTTAACCAGCGACCAGGCAAGGTGCTTTTCTTTGGAAAAAAGGATCAGACGCTTGTGTTTGGACTGCCTGGTAATCCTGCTGCTTCCCTCACCTGCTTTTATGAATATGTTACTCTGTCTATCCGGAAAATGTACGGAATGCCACCAATCCAGAAGCAGAAAATCGATGCAGTCCCTTCAGGTACGATCATTAAACCAGGCGTGACCTATTTCCTGAAAGGGAAGGTCGATGGAAGTCATGTAACCATCCTGTCAGACCAGGAATCATTCAAGCTAAACTCATTCGCGGAAGGAAATTGCCTGGTGGAGATCACGGAGAACAATCATCCCGAAAAAAAGATCAATGTAGTTCATGTAAATCACTTAGATAGATGCTGGATGTAAAACGTCATGAAGATCGAAGGAAACATATGGCTGGTTGGAGATAACGGATTTCTTCTGGGAAAAGGAAAGGTGATGCTTCTTGAAATGATCCAGTCAACTGGTACAATCACACAGGCGGCAAAGGAGCTTAACATATCATACAGGAAAGCATGGGCAATGGTCAACGACATTAACCTTTCGTCATCAAGACCTCTGGTAAACAAATGCAGCGGAGGCAAGTATGGAGGCGCGACAGTCCTGACCCAGGAGGGAAAAGAAATGATTGAAAAATTAAAATCAAGAAGAGATGGGCTTCTAAAAAATGGAATTAAATACTATTCATTTCTGCAACGAATAGAATAAGCCGATCCTTGAAATTAACTAATTGGACACCTGAAGCCGCAGGGTATTCCTGGAACGTATTATTGGCTTGCTTAGGTCAGCGTTCGCGGGGAGCGTAGATTATTTGGATGCTGGCGACAACCGAATAAGCTCTCCCTCTTTATAGTCAGTCAGCAGCCATATTGACCCATCTGTTGCTTGTATCACGTCGCGAATTCGACGTTGCCCAGCACC
>JAKFFM010000032.1:0-49698 GCA_036675075.1 Bacteroidota bacterium | reverse complement strand
TTTGTGCGGCCGGGACTGCGGACTGGTAATGATGTTCAGTTGGCAGTAGGCAAAGTTTGCAGTTGGCAAAAGGAAGAGTAGTAAACTTGCTGCATTTCGTATTCCCGAATGTCCGTAATCCGAACTAAATGCTCCCTATGTCCGTAGTCTGGAGCAAAGGCGTTTGTGCGGCCGGGACTGCGGACTGGTAATGATGTTCAGTTGGCAGTAGGCAAAGTTTGCAATTGGCAAATGCAGAGTAGTAAACATGCAGGATTTCGTATTTCCGTATTTCCGTAGTCCACGTATGTCCGTGTCTGGAGTGAAGGTCTTGTGTGGCCGGGACTGCGGACATGTTTGGATGAATCAGAATTATATTGAAGCATTCCGTTCCTCATCACTCCTCATCACTCCGCTTCGCTTCGTTCTTTATGTCACTTTTTCCTTGATGAAAAAGTAACCAAAAAATCAAGTCCAAACGAACGGTCCCCCCACAGGCTGGGGCACCCTCCGGGTTTGGACGGGCTCCCGTGCGGCGCTCTTCGTAATCTTTATCGCATTGATCGAGCATACTACAAAATGGAGCATGGTACTTTTAAAGTGGCATTGTTGCGTAACTAATTCCAAAATCCTCCATCCCCCCTATGTTCCCCCCTTCTCTCGTCGTAAGCTTGAGCTACGACGTTACATAGTCAAATTACATATAAAATTCCTAATGCCTCCGTAGCTTTTAGCTACATAGCTTAAACTTCTCCGTATGTCCGCCTGGAGCACAGGTTTTGTTTGTTAGGGACTGCGGGTTGGTAATAATAATTTAAGATAAAAGCATTCGTTAGTCATCTCATCTTATGATAATTCATACTGTAGCTACAAGCTACATTCTAAATCATTCTCGCAAACAACATACTTGGATTTTGGTGGTAGTGCAGTGTAGCTCATGCGACACTGAGTGAGAAGTTTTAAGTCTTTCTTTTTTTGTATTCATTATCGCTGCGATCTTTAAGTCTTTCTTTCTTGAAATCTTATATTTTTGATGAATGAAAAAAATGTTGATTTTCTTTTCTGCTTTCATATTTGTGTTTAATTCTTGCCAAAACGTTGATACAGGGTCGCTTAATGCGGAAGCTAATATTGCCGTGGCCGAGGTAGATTCAAAATCCAAAATCGAAAACTTAGTTGAACTGACGAAGAACTTTTATATAACTAAATACAAGGGAGAAAAGCCGTTTGAGACATCGGCTACAGATAGTCTCGTGGAATTGTATTTTCCTGATGAGTCTTCTGATATTGATAACGGATTAGGATTAAACTTATATATCACAATTCCTGCAAATGAAAAGCCATTGTCATCCGGTGAAAAAATGTTATTTGGTGACCTGAATAATGATGGGCTCGAAGATGCAATTGTTTACACCCAATATTCTCTTACATCTGGAAATGCGAATACCTATAATGAGCTGGTAGCTTTTCTTGGAACTGGAGAAGGGAAATTCAATTTAGTATCGGTTACATCAGAAAGAGAACTCTCCTGTGAAGGAGTAATTCCTCTTAATTATTTTAATCCTCAAATGATTGTTGAAGGAGTGATTGAAGGGGAAAGGACTTGTTATGCTGATGGAGATGCCACATGTTGTCCATCGATTAAGAGTAATGGAAAAGCTGTGCTAAAAGGTGATAAGCTGGTTAAGATTCATTGAAATGGGGACTGCGGACTGGTAGTGATTCAATTCAATGATAGTATTCGTTAATCATTACTATTCATTAGCATTCCATACTGTAGCTTCACGCTACATTGAAAATCCTACACGTGATAAACCTAATTGAATTTTGGTTGTATACAATGTAGTTCAAGCTACACTGAGTGGAGTAATGATGTTCAGTTGGCAGTAGGCAAAGTTTGCAGTTGGCAAAATAGAGTGTACTAAACTTGCTGCATTTCGTATTCTCAAAAGCCACGTATGTCAGTAGACTACAGACTGGTAATGATGCATAGGAATGAAATTAAAGCATTTCGTTCCTCAACACTCCTCATCACTCATCACTCCGCTTCGCTTCGTTCTTTATGTCACTTTTTCCTTGATGAAAAAGTAACCAAAAAATCAAGTCCAAACGAACGGTCCCCCCACAGGCCGGGGCACCCTCCGCGTTTGGACGGGCCACCGCTCGGCGCTCTTCGCAATCTTTATCGCATTGATCGAGCATACTACAAAATGGAGCATGGTGCTTTTAAAGTGGCATCGTTGCGTAACTAATTCCAAAATCCTCCACACAACCCCCTATGTTCGTAGTCTTGAGAAAAGGTTTTGTGCGGCCGGGACTGCGGACTGGTAGTGATTCAATTCAATGATAGTATTCGTTAATCATTACTATTCATTGGCATTCAATACTGTAGCTACAAGCTACATTGAAAATCCTACACGTGATAAACCTAATTGAATTTTGGTTGTATGTAGCGTAGCTCAAGCTACACTAAGTGAAGGTGGACTGGACTTCTAACTGGTAACGATTCAATATTTGTATATCACTTGTTAGTCATCGCCTCTCAATGGGATTCCATACTGTAGCTACAAGCTACATTGAAAATCATATATGTGAGAAACATCATTGCATTTTGTAACAAGCAGCGTAGTTCAGGATATTCTGACTGGAGTCGCTGATTATTTACAATTGATAAGCTATCCAAATAGATCCTCGATATCTTCCCTGCTTAACCTGGAAATTGTTTTTTCAGGCTTGTCAAGCAGACTGCCGGCAAGCTTTAGCTTTTTCTCCTGAAGCTTTAGGATCTTTTCTTCTATTGTGTCTTTACAAATCATTCTGTAAGCCATAACATTTTTCTTTTGACCAATCCGGTAACATCTGTCTATTGCCTGATTTTCAACGGCAGGATTCCACCAGGGATCAACTATAAAAACGGTTTGAGCTTCAGTCAGATTTAGCCCGACGCCACCGGCTTTCAGACTTATCAGGAATACCCGTACACTTTCATCATTCTTGAAATCCTTTACATTGTTTTCTCTTTGCTTCTGAGTAGAGGATCCATCGAGGTATTTATAATCAATATCGTGTGCCTTAAGTTCATTTTCAATTAGAGTAAGCATCTTTACAAACTGTGAGAATACAAGAATCTTTTCCTGTCCTGTTTTTTGAGTGATGTAGCGCACCAGCTCCTTTAGCTTTATAGAAGGTCCTTGCAATCCAACCATGGATGGTGAGTTACAGAGCTGGCGCAATTTAGTGAGCCCCTCAAGCACGTGAATAGCTGATTTATTTAATCCATCTTTTTCTATCTGGTTCATAACTTTCTCACGACATCTAATCCTTGTTGCTTCATAGGCATCATGTTGCTGCTTATCCATTACACAATAAATAATCTCCTCTTCTTTATCAGGCAGTTCTTCAAGGACATCCTTCTTTAACCTTCTTAAGATAAATGGTGCAAGTCTTTTCCTTAGCTCCCGGCTTATCTCTTCATTACCATGAACATCTATTGGTGTACAGTAATTGGTTTTAAAGTGATTCAAGCCATTTAGAAACCCGGGATTTACAAAGCTCATCTGGGCATATAATTCAGACGTGTTGTTTTCAATCGGTGTACCTGTCAGTGCGAGCCTATTGGTTGCTTTCAGCTTGATAACAGCTTTGTAGCGCTGAGAAAACACATTCTTTATCGCTTGTGATTCATCAAGTATTACATAGTGAAAGTTTATCTTTTCAAACAAATCGAGATCACTTGTGAGTGTACCATAACTTGTAATAATGATCTGCTGTTTTAACAGATCTTTGTGTTTCGATAATCTATCCTGACCATGATGAATATAGAATTTAAGCTCAGGTGCAAACTTGCATAGCTCATCCTGCCAGTTGAAAAGGAGCGAAGTGGGAGCAACTATCAGGTGAGGTATTTTGCTATTCTCGTTTGTGAGCTTCTGAAGAAAGGAAATCACCTGTAAGGTTTTCCCCAAGCCCATGTCATCAGCAAGAATACCACCCCACTTAAATTCATCCAGAAAGTTAAGCCAGGATAATCCTTCCTTCTGATAATTCCTCAGTTTCGCTTTTATCTGCTTCGGCACGTTTACCTTTTTGATCCCCGAGAATGAGGCTAATCGTGCTTTCTTTTCAGCAACTTCTTTAAATACTTCCGGACTTTCCATAGGATCCAGCAAATCTTCAATCACACCAAAATTCAATTTAGAAAGCCTCAGTGAATTTTTTTCCTGATGTGTGTTCCGAAAGATCTTTGCGAACTTCTCAAGCCATTCTTCCGGTAGCATTCCTACTTTGTTATGGCTTAGCTGTATAAACCGGCTCTTGTTGTTTACGGCTGCTGCGAGCTGGTTCGCAGTTACACGTTCATCTCCGAACCTGACGTCCAGATCCGTATCAAACCAGTCAATTCCTGAACTTACAGAGATCTTTACTGTCGGCTTTGAAACGGAATAGCGGAAGTTTTTTAAATCATTTAAGCCATGTATCTCAATATTGTTTTTTTTGATCTTTTCAAAGGCCTCATAGAACCAGAAGTCTTTCATCATAACGCTGAAGTCCAGCCATAAGAAATCTCCATTATTCTGATGCATGAAGGCTGGATGTACCTCAACGATAAACTGCTTCATTTCCTCGAGCTCTGTGATGTCGAAGTCGATCATGGTCACTGTTTGCTCATTAAAAACATACTTTTTAAAAGGCTTGAGGATGTTCACTTCGTGTCCGTCATATTCAATAACAGGTGTAAAGATCACTTTGGACTCATTTTCTGATATGTAGATTTTCTTTTTTCTAATGTCAGGATAAACTGAATTTACCGATATCCCATTCTGAAAATGGATCGTAAAGTCTTTTGACAGTGGTTCAATGACTTTTGAAAACAGTTCATGAAGATCCTTTTTAAGACAGCGTTGTATTGCCAGCTCCTTCAGGTTATTATAAACAATGAAGTCGGAAAGACTTGCAAGATGAAACAACGTGTTCTGGTGCTTAATGATGAAAGGATGGATTTCTTCAAAGAGTGAATCTTTACTATTGTAAGGGATCGGTCCATTGCCAGAGTTCAGGCATAGTTCAAGAGCATAAAAATTGCTTTCCTCACTCAGAGTAAATTCAACCTTTAGAGCATTTGCTGAAATATTCGTCAGCTTCAGGTCTGACTTCCTTAATTCATGGCCATATGAAACCTTCTTCAGATAAACGATCTGATCCTTCAACAGACGAAATGTTCCGAGAGTTAGGGGGAATAATTTTGCAGCGGTTAAATTAAATTCATTGTTAGCGCTGTACACATTAATGTTCACGGAGTCAACCTTGTTTATCAGGGTTAACAGCGCATGATCCTTCTGAGGGAAAACAGAGAAGGCGCTGTCATCGCATTCAGTGATATGAGATGTAAGTTTATCGCCCGCTCCTGACACTTTACCCATTACAGGAATAAACCTTATTCCAAGGTTATGGTGATTAAAGACCGTGTCAATTACAATTGCAGGCTTTAAAAGAGTGCTTTGCTCTGGTTCAGAAAGTGAAGCATAGAGTAGTGCTTTATCCTGAACAGGTGATAGCACCACATCTTTTATCAGATCATGAACTTTATTCAGATTATATAGGCCTTTTGCTCTGTTAGCCGGTATGGGAATGATGCGATCACCATCGAAACTGTAGCTTACATACTGATCAATTTCATCAGGGGGTACCTGGAGTCCAATACGATCAAGATACTCTTGCCGCATCTTTAAAAGAGATTCTGATTCAAAAGATTCAAAGAAAGCCATCCCTTTGTCGAGAAGGAATTTAATTGTATCCGTTTCATGTACACAGAATTTTTTTGTTTGCGTGTCACATGCGCATGAAATCTCCAAAACCTTGTTTTTGTTAGCTAATCGTGTACTTGCCTGGGCATATCCATATGATTCAAAATCAAAAACGACGTGCTGATCTTTTATTTCTATACTTTTTAATGTATTACGCCAATGACTTTGGTTATAAAGCGGTCGGAACTTCTGAGCTGAAAAAGCAGCGGAATCAGAAAAATCAAAAAACAATTTTTCAGAGCTACGTTGACGAAGCGGAGCAATATGTTGTTTGGTTAATGATAAAGCCTTTACAGATGATTTTGGCCTTCCTGAATTTGATTTATCAGCCTCAGGTTTTATAGTTTTCGTTCCTGACCCAGGTATATGATCATTTGTATTCAGATGAAGATAATAAAGCGCGGCACCAATGTGTTTGCAATAGCCTTCGCCATTATAAGGGCAACTGCAGTAACAATCTGCATGCTTATCTGTTTGAGAAAATCTTATTTCGATGTAATAGTTATAAGGGTATCGTTTGATCTCAAAGGCATAGGTGTTTGTGAAAGGATCGAAATCTGTCTCAGAAAGATCTCCTGAATTGATCACTTGTATTGCCCTTTCCCTGATAACGGTTGAAAAATTATCCCTGAGCGTGTTTATTATAATAGTTTGATGTGTGAGATCCATAATCTTTACTACGAGTCAATGGTTGATCTGAAAAAGCTATAAATTTCGTGATTATTCCTTAGTGATCAATGCTGCGGAGGTCAATGTTTTCAGTATTCTTTGATGTTTCCAGTATATCCGTAGTCTGGAGCAAAGGCATTTATGTTTAGTTTACAGTTGGCGGTTTCAGTAACCAGTAGCCAGTTCCAGTTGCCAGGTAGCGACAGCATGAAGTAATCCAGGTTACTAAGGTGGTTTCGTTTTTTTTGCAGTTAGCAAGAAGCAGTGTACTAAACATGCAGCATTACATATTTCCCATCCGAACTAAAAGCATTTGCCTTTCCCGTTCCTCTTTTCTATGTTCAGAAAATTATCTTTGCCCTTATAAACCAGATACCAATTACATGAAAAATATATTCACTCCTCAGGTAACCCAGGAGATCATTGGCCGAATCAACAAGCTTACTCCGTCGTCTCAGCCTAAATGGGGCAAAATGAATGTCACTCAAATGCTCGCGCATTGCAATGTGACATACGAAATGGTATATGATGACAAGCACAAAAAGCCCAATGCCTTAATGAGGTTCTTTCTGAGAACATTTGTGAAAGGCACGATCGTAGGAGAAAAGCCATACAAGCAAAACCTGCATACTGCACCTCAATTCATCATTTCCGACAAAAGAAATTTTGAAATTGAGAAGCAGCGTCTGATCGATTTTCTTCACAAAACTCAACAGCTCGGAGAAGTTCACTTCGATGGAAAAGAATCACATTCATTTGGTAAGTTAACATCAAAAGAATGGAATACCATGTTTTACAAACACCTTGACCATCACCTGACGCAGTTCGGAGTTTGATGCTGAATCCCGGTAATCACAGGCATTACATCATCATGTTCAATGACTATGGAATCTCAACTTCCCTATGAACTGCATTCAGTAATTGGTAGCGAAAGCGTTGACTTTTCTACCATCTCGAAAAGAAACCGTCCCAGGAAAACTTCAGTTACCATCATTGTGATCGGGGTTGTATGGACGGCCTTCACCAGCATCTTTCTTCTTGCGTTATTCGGCCCACTGATCAGAAGCGGCCAGGTGACCATAAAAGTCAATGACGTTCCCACCACAGCCACCTGGAACAACTTTGAACCTATTCTGATTCCAACAATTATCATTGGCTTTTTTGCGCTTGTCGGGCTTGCTTTTATCTCATTTGGTATCTTCTCATTGATCAGCAAAGGAGGGCACTTTATTGGAACGTCCGACAGACTGATCCTTTACAGAAAAGGAAGCATTAAAGCATACAACTGGGAACAGTTCTCCGGAAACATGGAGATCAATCTTAATAAAGGCGACATGTCATTGGAACTCAGATCCGGAAGCTTGATGAGCAGGAAAAACGGACCAGATTACTTTGTTCCGGATACTATTCACATTTCAGGTGTACCGGATGTCCTTGAAATAGAAAAGCACTGCAGAAGAAGGATCAGGGAAAATGATCCAACGCCAAAAGTGGAGGATTTTTGAACGAATATAAATGCCGAATTATGACGATATCATCTGATAAGGAAATATATAATTCCAGGATTTTAAATGCACCTCTTGAGCTTGTCTATGAAGCGTTCGCGAATCCGGATCACCTGAAAAGATGGTGGGGACCCAATGGCTTTACCAATACCTTTCACGAATTCAATTTAAAACCTGGCGGAGCCTGGAACCTGACAATGCATGGTCCGGAGAAAGGGAATTATGAGAATTCTTCCATTTTTAATAAGGTTGAACCATTCGTTATCGTAACCTGGACAAGAACGTCACAGCCTTTATTTGATATGGAAGTTGCATTCAAAAAAGTGAATGAAGGTCGAACTGAAATATCATTCAGAATGATCTTTAAAACTGCTGAAGAGTGTGATAAGGTCAAAAAGTTCGCTGTCTCAAAAAATGAAGAGAATTTTGATCGGTTGGAGAAAGAGATTGGTGAGATGATTGGGGGAGGGGGCAGGGTGAGTGAATGATACCTCTGGTAAATCAAAAATCGATTACACTCTTACTCTCGCGAAACCCTTGCTGCTCTAGGTCTCCGCTTTAGCACCTCGTATAAAAAAGACTATCCAAAGATCGTTAGACGAAGATAGATATTTTTTGATAACGGCAAAAATCGGATGTTAATTTTTGATGGGTTTGAGCGATGGACGATGAGGTTTGATTGTAACCAATTATTTTTTAGATCGCGTTTTATGGGAGGATATGAATAACTTTAGCAAAGCAAAAACTAGGTACCGCCTATAATAAGGACATCGTGGACAAATGGAATTAATATCAAAATATGATGGCGCTGTTTTCTTTGTTGATATTCTTGGAATGACAGCACTTACCAACAGCAAAATAGCTTTATCGAATGACGATTACAGCTATTGGTTAGATAAACACGGCAAAGAGTACACAGACCAATATTTAGCTGCATCTATTTTAGCAGAGTTCAGACAGATACTTATTGAACTAAACATTAGCTTTCAATCAGTAACGGTTTCTCAATTATCGGACTGTGCTTTTATATGGTCTAAAAATATATCCAATGTTGTTCTTTTTGCCTCTAAGTTTATGACAACCGCTATCAATCGTGGACTTTTATGTAGAGGCGGCATGACATACGGAGAAATTATTGAGACTAACCAAAATCACCAACTTGGTAGATTTATCGTTGGAAAAGCAGTGACAGACGCTGCAAAACTTGAAGGAATTGCTAAGGGAGCAAGAATTTTAATTGACAAAGATTTTCCTCGCAGTTTATGGACACAAAATAAAGATTTTGCAGAGCGAACAATTCCTTTGTTTGCACCTTTTACTAATCCGTTAGACTATACTGATTATGACGAGTTCAAATGGTATTTATGTCCTAATCTTTCGGACGAAGTACAAAATTTAAGTATACTATCAAAAGCAGAAAGAGTTACGCTAACTAAAAGTCGTCTGAAAATTGCAAATCAAATAAGGTTTTCCCCTAAGTTTAGTTGGAATTCAAAATCAATGGAAGGCGTAATACAATTAAAAGCGACTATCAATTTTATTTCTGAAAACAACCTTTTAGATATCTCACACAATTTTGCTTGGACAGACGTAGTAGAGAAAAGAGGAGAAGATGTTGTCGCAAGTGCAAATCGTAAAATTGACAGTTATAAAGATTACAGATTGATTGAAAAACAAGAAGAACCAGAATGGGAAGAATAACCTCAAAACCGCTTACAAGTGTTTGTCTCACTTACTTAAGCATGAAAGAAAAAATATTCAATACTGACTGAGTTAATGGAAGTAAATCAGTTTAGTCTTGCTATGAAAAAGTGTCTTAAGCCTGTAGCTTATGTAAATGGCACTCGAGGGGTTAAAACTGATAAGAAATACTTTGAAAAGAAGTATCATTTTTAGTTAAAACAAAGTGATACAAAAAGTGTAAGAATTGAAGGAATTTCTCGACTTATTTATCCTCCAGCCAAAGCGTACAGAACGAATGGTGATATTCGTGCTCCAGGTACTTTTTGCACTTACCTATTCAGTATGGATTTATCAATACTTTGGAGTTGCAGATATTGTCGGGAAAATAACGGATATCAACAAGCTAAAACATTTTATTTTTAACGGTCATTGCTTGCTCTTCATCTTTCTTTTCATGTTACTGTATTTTGTATTCTTCAAATTATTGCCTTTAATTATACAAGTCCTTGAGGAACTTGCATTGTTAGTTATAAAAGTCGCAGGAGTAATCCTTTTGAATATTCTGATTTTTGTACTCGCGATTATTTTCTGGTACAAGACAAAAACCTTTCGATATAGACCATTCTGGAAAATCAGCGATAAGAATGAAAAGAACCCTTATTCTTTTTCTCTAAAAAGATTGGGGCGCTTCTATAAATGGGTGTATCTGAAAGCTGGTATCCTTAGATCTCCAGAACAAAAGATACGATCTTCAAAGGAAGCTGCCCGGATGTTAAAGGAAATGAGAAAGCAGATGATTGACAGCGCCGAAAAGGTTTTTGACCGCATACAAACACGTTTCATCTTTGGAATGTTGCTATACGTGCTTTACTTTTACTCCTTGAAAGCGGACTATAATTTTCCATCTTTTGTTAACGACCTGATCTTTGGATTCTGTATCATTAACTCTTTAGTGCAGTTCCTGGCTTATTGTTTTTATAAGAATTTTAGGATATCCTATTACTTTTTGTTGATTGGTCACAGGGATATCCACAGGAGAGATATATCAGGATCAGATCTGCTAACGATGATAGATGACGCTATCCAGGCGGATCCGGAAGATGCGATTGTGGAAGAGAATTAAAGTGATAATTCCTAGCGGCTCTAAGTCTCCGCTTTAGCTCCTGGTATAAAAAAGACTTCCCGAGATCGTCAGATGAAAATAGATGATTTTTGATATCTTCAAAAAACGGCCGTGATTTTTTGATGGATTTAATGATTTTAAAATTTGTAATGTAAGCGCTGTTTAGAAAACATGTATGCTAGATAATTTCGAATTAAATGCTTACCAAATTCCGCAGACGCACCAGATCAGTCCGGGCGCAATGATTCACTTCCACACCAGGAAATACTCTTCGTTTCATCATTATTAATTATGAAGTGGATCTGGTTCAGTAAGCTCAGGTCGCCAAGGCATATAAAATGATTATGCTTAGGGTTAAATATGTTTCCAGTAGCCACAACCATACACAAACCTGCAGAAATGACTTATTACGTTTTAATATAAATAAGCGTTTTATGCCGGAAAATTTTACTTTTAAGGTTTTAGGTGATGCCACTGTGGCAGCTTCGAAACTATTACCTGTTATTTAGGTCCCAATGCTGGATTACGATTTCTTAATATTATCTCCTAACGAATTTGAGAAACTGTCAAGAGATATTCTTCAAAAGAAGCTTTCTACGCATATAGAATCCTTTACATCCGGTCGTGATGCTGGAATTGATTTGCGTTATGCTACTGATAAAAAAGGAACTTCAATAATTCAAGCAAAACGACTTAAAGACTATGCCACTCTACTTAGTAATCTTAAAAAAGAAGTTTCGAAGGTCCGAAAGGTAAATCCTAAATGTTACATTATTACAACATCCGTTGGACTCACACCAAAAAACAAAGACGAAATAGTTTCCCTTTTCGATCCTTTTATTAAATCTACTTCAGACATCTATGGTCGTGATGATATCAACAATCTATTAGGTATTTATCAAGATGTTGAAAGGAAGTATTACAAGTTGTGGTTGAGTAGTACCAATATTCTTGGTAAAATTTTGCATAGCAAAATCTACAATCAATCTTCCTTTGAAATAAATGAGATTAAAGACCAGGCTAAGCTTTTTGTTCAAAACGATAGTTTTAACAGAGCCTTGAAGATATTAAAGCAAAATCATTACGTTATAATTTCAGGTATTCCAGGTATCGGTAAAACAACGTTAGCGAGGACCCTTGTCTTATACCTATTAAAGACAGAATTTGATGAATTTGTATATCTGGCCGATAGTATTAATGAAGGGTATGAAATTTTTGATGATGAAAAACGACAAATTTTCTTTTTTGATGATTTCCTAGGTAGGGTTCGCTTCGAAGCACAGGATGAAATTAATGTTGATGCCAAAATCATCAAGTTCATTGAAAAAGTCAAGAAGTCCCACAATAAAGTATTAATCTTTGCTACTCGTGAGTATATTTTAAATCAAGCACGAAACACATTCGAAACATTTGAGATCAGCAATATTTCGATTGCAAAATGCATTTTAGATCTCGCGAGCTATACGAGAATTATTAGAGCTCAAATAATCTATAATCATCTTTTTTTCGCTGGGATACCTTATTCTCATCTTCAAAATCTCCTAGAAAATAAGAACTATCTAAGATTAGTCAATCATCGCAACTACAATCCAAGGGTAATTGAAACAGTAATAAATAGAAGAATTTGGGAACATATAGAGCCAAACGAGTTCGTGAATTCCTTTAAAGCTTTTTTTGATAATCCTGAAAGTGTTTGGTTATATGCGTTCGAAAATTCACTTGACAGATTTTCGCAGTATGCCCTTCTTGTTCTTGTCTCAGCGGGTACTCCCATACTTATTAAAGACTTTGATCAGGCCCTTCAATCGTTCTTTTCCAAGAGTGCTTACAAGTTCATGATTAGTTATGATTCGATCAAGTTTAATAGATCTTTGAGAGAACTTGAAAATACATTCATCAACACACAAAAAGATTCTTACAATGAGATTGTGATAGAGTTTCAAAACCCGTCTATTCAGGATTTTTTAATAAATTATTTACGAGAAAAAGAAGACTTAGTTCATAGTTTACTAGTATCTGCGAATTTTACTGACCAGTTTTTCACAATATTTACTTCGTCATCGAACACAATAACAAGCCGTCACGTCCCACTATCATCTCGTAACATAGAAACTGCAATTACTCAGGTAGTTAAAGAGTTCTCAAACTTACGTCCATCAAAGGTATATCGGATAAACAAGAAGAATTCGAATGATTTCTTTTGGTCAAGAAGTACCAGCTTTAAATATTCATTTCTTTTGAAAATATGGAATGAGTTTAAGGATAAGAGTGAACTGGCTAAGACTTTTGTATATGAAAAGTTTCAAGAGCAAATTTATTTATGCGAAGTTTCCCAGTCAGAGCAAAATTCATACATCACTTTGCTAGAACATTTGGACTTAAAAAGGCTACAGTTTGATGAAATGGAATTGGTAGATACCTTTTTTAAGTATATAGTTTGGATAGACAACTATGATGTGTTTGTAGAGCTGTCCGGAATTTTTCCCGACTCATATAAGACATTCATTGGGACTCCAAAATTTGGAGAAAATGTTGAAAAAGTTGTTAGACAAGAGACGACAAACCTGGAAGATCAGGACATTAGCGATATGATTGAAAAAATAAAAACTCTTGAAAACCGATTCGGTCTTGATTTTGAAAAAACACTAACTGAATTGCGTGTAAAGGAATCCGACTATAACGACTATTTAGATTCACAGTCAGATAGCGCGATAGATGAAATTCGCGATAATGACAATGATCGAGGACTTACTGAATGGCAGGAAAATCAAATTATTGAACAGATATTTAATTCATTTATTGAAGAATAACCACAGGTAAAGCCCCTCATGCTTAAGCGCTCAGGTTTTAAATTAGCTCCTCTATAGCTTAAGCAGATAGGCAAATTGTTGACAGACCGAGCACTTAGCCTCAAACTCTAAGCAGTAGCCTAAAAATTGACAACATAAAGAAGTATGATTTCTTCAATAACAATAAAGGACGTTGCGACTTACGACAATGTGAATGGCGTGACTCTAAGCGACCTAAAAAAAGTAAATTTCTTTTTTGGGTTTAACGGATCTGGCAAATCTACCATTTCAAAATACCTGAGAAATTTAACTCTTAACGGACAACAACAGAGTCAAAGTTTCAACTCTTGCTCAAATATTGGTTACGATGATTCTCTACACGAATTATTGATTTTTAACGAAGACTTTATCGATGAGAATTTTAGACGTAATGCAGACCTTAAAGGGGTATTTTCGTTAAACCAAGCTAATTCCGCCATCGATCAGCAAATCACGAACGAAGAAACAGCAATACTGAGCCACGAAACTTTAAAGAGTAGATATCAGAGTAAAATTGATGGGATTGAAATTGACAAGAAAGCAAAAACCAATGCACTTATTACCCATTGCTGGAATCAAAGAACTGCATTCGCAACCTTTTCAAAGATCAGCCTTGCACATTCTGGAAGCAAACCAAATCATTTACAAGAAGTGCGAAAGGTTCTTCAGACGCCAAATCAGGTTTTAAGCTTACAACAATTAACAGATCAATACCAAACACTATATGAGAAAGATTTAAAAGAAGTTCTTCAAAAAATTAATGTTAAAGCCTATTTGGCCATAAGAAGATCCGAAGTACAGCTACAGAAATTACTGCAAGATGTGATTGTGGGAAACGAAGATGTTGAAATTTCCGGTTTAATTAAAGCCCTGGATTCAAGAAGTTGGGTGGAGCTCGGCATAAATTTCATACAGCCTGACAAAAATACTTGTCCCTTTTGCCAAAAGGAAACCATTGATGCGGATTTAAGGGAGCAGCTTGAAAAGTACTTTGATAAAGCATATAAACACAAGCTGGCCGAAATTACAAGGTATAGAGAACTCTATCGGCAAGAAACAAACAGCTTGGTTAGTAGCATCAGCGCTGTTCAAAATGTCTTTAACCCTAATAATATAGCATCAAATCTTATACTTTCACTAAACACTGTTTTTGATCAGAATCTCGAAGTAATTGACGATAAAATTTCGCATTCAAATGAAAAGAAATCCATCACTTCTGTAAGTTCATTAAAAAAATGCGTGTCAGATATTTCTGCTAAAATAAAAGCTAACAATCAACTCTTTAAAGACCTTGATGCTAACCGGCAAACATTGCTAAAGGATATTTGGGGCTTTATGGCGGACCAATGCAAGCAAGAAATTCAAGATTATGACCTGAGACTGCTTCAATACTCCCGGATAAACACTTTGGCAACAATATTAAGACAAAAGTATTCATACAAAATAGCTACCGCCAGGCAAAGCATTGAGGATCTAAGAGGTCAGACCGTAAACACAAAAGATGCGGTGGACAATATAAATTTGATCCTCAAAAATGCAGGCTTCGAGGGTTTTGAAATTGATGAAAAAGATAAGGTGAACAATATATCGAGATACTATCTTAAGCGATTAAATGCTGTAACCACAAACCCGGTGTTTGAAAGTTTAAGTGAAGGTGAAAGGAATTTTATCTCTTTTCTATATTTCTTTCAGTTATGCATTGGATCAGATGATTTACAAAATAACGTCAGTAAGAAAAAAATAATCGTAATTGACGATCCTGTATCAAGCTAAGACAGTCAAGCCCTATTTATCGTGTCCTCTTTAATCCATTCATTGATTACTAGGAAATCAGATGACACAAAACCCAACAGAATGCTTCTTAAGAACACTAATATTTCCCAAGTCTTTCTATTTACACACAATATTTATTTCTATAAAGAGGTTACATTTGACAGAAGACCTATTTGCACTGACTACTGGCACTACAGAATTTTAAAACAAAATAACCAAACTTCCATAACAGGCAATTACAATAATTCGGTCTTTGACGATTATTCTTTGATGTGGAAAAACATCAAAGATTTAAAAGCCAATGTGCCAAATGATTCCTCTTTAAACATTATGATCTCTAATTCAATGAGAAGAATTATTGAGAGTTATGTAAATTTTGTTGGTTACGGAAAGGATTCGTGGGCGGCATTAATCAATGAAGATCAAAATGACCCGACTTATTACGTGAAATTTTCCTTCGTTTCTACAATCAATGACGAAAGCCATAAAGTATCAGCTCTAGACAGTGCTTATTACCAAAAAATAATCAGCGAACATCCGCAAATACTTTTCACGGCTTTTGCCACTATTTTTAAATCGATTGGTAAGGAACATTACGAAATGATGATGGACGAAAAATTATAAAAGCAGAAATAAAGGCCTACTGCTAACAGCCGTTTGATGTTATGTAAGCATTCAACTAAATGGAGTCCGGGTTTCCAACAAGTATTTGTCTTGCCGACAAATGCTTTTTCAAAAACCCGCACAACGCCAAACCGTAAACCGTTAGTGGCAATTAAAAACTTGAATAAACCGTACCTCCTTCTGTCTACAGTCTGGAGGGCAACCATCAATGGAGGGACCAAGGACTCCTGGCCATAGTCCCGCGATAAGTCACGCTCTAAATTATTCTGACTTTTATTGGGATTAAGCACTTTTAAAGCGTCAACAGGTTGTAATTAAATTGCCGATTTTTGTTCTCGTATTGGATCTAACATACTTGAAGATGGCTTTTGACATCACAAAATCAGCTGAAACAATCGAGATCATGGAGAACTATATCGCAAAGGTTCGCCCGCCAATTGAAATCAGGCCTAAACTTGATCTTGAATACCAAATTGAAGGACAAAGTATCATCCTAAATGAGATAAGATCAGCCTGGGATAACCCAAAAAAAACTCTTACTCTCGGATATGCTAAAGCGACTTTTGTCAAGTCTAAAAATATCTGGAAAGTGTATTGGGTTCGGAGTAACGGGGAATGGTATCCTTATGATCCGCCAACTGCGCGCTCATTAAAGGACTTCCTGCTGTTAGTGGATGAAGATAAGTTCGGCTGTTTTCATGGTTAAGAATGGTGAGTAACGTATCAGATTTTCAATGAAGATCGCCACCTATAATGTCAAGAAGCTTCGTTTAATAATGGTATTCAAAGAACGAGTAAAACTGTTAATCAGTTAAAAATATCTTTTTATATTTTTTTTCTATTCTTTTTATTTCACCAGCCTTCAGTTCCCTGAACTCGTTTTCTTTCGCCCTTTTGGACAGCTCTCCTTTATTTTGCTCCAGAAACCTTACCACTGAGGCTATCAGGCTATCAGGCATTTCAAACTCATCCTCGAGATAGCGCTTGAACTCATCATATTTCGACAGATAATTAACCTCCTCCGGTATAATGTTCTGAATAGTATCGTTCACGCAATCATACAGGAATTCCGCCTGCTTTGTAGCATCGAAATAGCGATAGTAGTCAATTGTTTCATTGAGGACTTCAACGTTATGATCTTTTGTTTCTTTCCAATCGATATGATCAAGCAGGGGGAGGGAATACGACTCCAATATTTTCCTGTAGTCATCAATATTATCGAGTATGGAAGCAGAAACCGGAAATATCATTCCCTGCTTTGAAAACTTTTTCCTGGCGAGAATATGATGGATAAGGTATCGGTGAATACGACCGTTCCCATCTACAAAAGGATGAATGAAAACAAATCCGAATGCAATTTTCGCAGCTGCTAACACCGCATCAAATTCCTGCTCAAGTATTTTGGTTGTCTTTAATAAACCTTCTATTAGCTGGTCGAGATCTTGCCAACGCGCGGAAATGTGATCAGGGATCGGCTCGCCGGAATTACGGTCGTGCTCGCCAACAAACCCTCCTTTCCTCCTGAAGCCGGGTTTAACGAACCTTGTATTTTCAATAACTATCTGCTGCAGGCGAATTAATTCATCCTTGCTAAGGTCTCTCATTCCAGCCTGGCCAATTGCCTGTCCCCACCTTGCAGCTCTCATGCTTTTAGGACTTTCCCCTTCAATGGCGAAGGACGCTTTAGAGTCTTTCAATAATAAAAAAGCGGAAGCTCTTTGCAGGAGGTCTTTGCGGATGCCTTTCAGAAATTTTTCTTCTTTCTGTTTAAGATTCGAAGCGACATAGTTCTCCAGTTTTTTTGTTTTGAAAATAAGCGGGCAGAAATCAACGGTGCCAGGCAGGTTGTTAATGATGCGATGACGGGGTGAGCTTGTTCCTGTTCCGGCATATTGAAGTGCTTCATCGATCAATGGAACGGCTTCTTTGATGGTCATGTCAGGGATCCTGAGTTTTTTGTTCATTAACCACTCATACAGAAACCATATTTTCCTGGTGTAGATGCCTGTTGGTTCTATTCGTAACAGGTTAAGCAGATCTTTTTGCGGTAGCTTTTCAAAAAGCTTTTTAAAAACCAACAGGTTGATCCCTTCATATTTTATGGCGAACACCAGCTGCTTGTATAGAGACTCCTCTGGTTGATGTTTTGGAGTGAATACTATCCATCCATGCGATTCATACTTTTTGTTCTTTTCGCTGATAACAGCAATGGTATCAGGGATCGGAACGGGCAGTTTGAGGGTTTCAATGATAGCACCGTAGCCAACGATTGTTCCAGTTTCAGGAAGCATGCGTCCATGAAAAGCAGGTACTTTAAGTGAAAAACGGGTATTCTGCTTCATTGATGGTGAATTTCAGGTATATTCAAAGATAGATGAAAAACAGGGATTTCTGATGATAACTAGTGATTTTTCGATGTCAAATATGAAAAACAGGTATTTGCGAGGCGAAGCTGTCTTTCAAATCAAAACGACCTGATGTAAACACTGGCCCTTTTATAAGAGGTTGAATTTCCTCATAAGAATGCAGTTACTTTTTAATGCGCGATATGTGCCTACAAATGGGCCTACAATCACATTTAAAGGATCCGCAGAAACTGATAAAGGTTGAAAATCAAAAAGCGAGAACAATCGCTCTTCGCTTTTGTTCTCGCTTTCATTTAGTGATCCCTCTGGGATTCGAACCCAGGGCCCTAACATTAAAAGTGTTATGCTCTACCAGCTGAGCTAAGGAATCTAGCCGTACTGAAAGTAACCTTGACCAAAGCTTTCGGTTACTTAAAGCGGGTGCAAATATATATGGATGATTCGTTATTGCAAAAAAATATTCCGCTTTTTCTTAAGATATTTTTCGCGCTCACTCTATCTGCCTTGATAATCAACTTGAAACATCGCGTTTCATAAACAGTCTTTTTCTTTTTATCATTGTGCCGTGGACGGAAAAGATAATAAGGAGGCTACTTTCAGACTCGAAATCAAACCTAAGATAGGTCTCGGCAACCTGCTCTTTGGTTCTACTATGCAACAAGTGAAGTCAACCCTGGGTACTCCGGAGGAAACCGAGGAGATCACGGAAGAGGAGGGTTTCTATACCGAGGTCTGGCATTATTGGGAGTCGGGCCTTTCTGTTTTCTTTGATGAGGATGACAACAATCTTTTCTCATGCGCTGAAGTGGATAATGAAAACGCGACGCTCTGGGGTAAGCCTGTTTTCGAAATGTCGGAAGATGCGATCATCATGCTGTTCCGTGAACATGGCTTTGTTGACTTCGACAGTGAAGTGCATCCCTGGGGTGAGAAACGTGTGAGCTACGATGATCTTCTTGTTGACCTGTACTTCGAACGGAATAAGCTGGTGAGCATCAATTTCGGCGCGATCATCGACAGCGGGCAGATTATATTTTGGCCGAACTGAAAAGTAAGTTTAATGTTTAAAGTTTTTAAAGTTTAAAGTGGCCTCCGAATACTAGTGGCGATGTACAAACTTTGAACTTTGAACTTTGAACTTTAAACTTTCAACTTCATACTGTTGCAAATTGTTTAAAATGAAACGAAATGCCTCAAGTTAAGTACCTCGTTTTTTTGCAAACTGCTAATTGAAAATTGCCAACTAAACAATTCACAAGAGGCAAGCAGAATGCTGTGAACATATAAACTTCCTCGCGCAACTTGAAAACTGGCTACTGGAACTGGCAACTGTTTAATTTGAAACGCAATTCCCCCAATTATGTACACCTCCCTTGCCAATTGCCAACTTTTAACTGCAAACTGAAAGATGCTCTACTTCCTCATTGGCTACATGGGTTCTGGGAAATCAAGCCTGGCAAAAAGGGTGTCGAGGCTTACAAGGATCCCATACATCGATTCTGATAAAGCGATCGAGGCGAAGACAGGCATGTCGGTCTCTTCGATTTTTGAACTCCATGGTGAGTCTTATTTCAGAGAACTGGAGCATGAGTTCATTCTTTCTCTTGATGATGCGCGTGACCTGATCATTTCTACCGGTGGTGGTTTGCCTTGCTTCAATGATAACATCTCTCTGCTCAATAAAAAAGGAACCACCTTCTATTTAAAGCTCTCTCCTGATAAACTTTCTGAACGTCTGATAAATTCAAAAACCGAACGTCCTTTACTGAAAGGAAAGTCTGAAGAGGAGCTCCTGCAGTTTTTAACTGGTCATCTTGCTGAACGGGAAATGTATTATTTGCAGTCCAGGTATTTAATCGATGCAAACAAGCCGTTCGACACCATTTCTTTGCTCTTAAGCGGGTTTGTGAAGGCTGAAAAGTAGCTTCGACGAATTTCAAAACATTTCGATTCCAGTGTCATCCGTAAAACTTCGTAATTCATAGTGTTTTCAACTATTAACAAGGCAAACTACAGTTGTGATTGGCTCCATTAAGTGTTGAAATTCGTCGAAAATGCTGGCCTTTCTCTTAACAGAAGAAAAACTAAATATTAATTTTTTTAATCATTCAGGATCGTTTGATATACTTGAAATGCAGCGTAATTAATTACGTAGTTAATTATAATCCTTAGAGTGTCAATAATTTGCAGCCTTGAATTTATCGTATTTTTGGGCAAGCAAATTCCCAGAGATGGCGAGGAAAAGAAACGACGATCACATCAGAACGATAACGAAGGTTGCAGGAGGAAAAAGCTACTGTATCACCCTTCCGATAAAAATTGTAAGAGAAATGAAATGGGAATCGCAGCAACGGGTTCTCGTGAGAAGAAGAGGGAATAAGATCATCATCCAGGATCATATTGAAGGTGAACCGATCATGCAGGGTGATAAAAAAGCCAAATTCACCATCTCCCAGGATGGAAGATCCTTATCGTTTGATCTTGAAAATGCAGATCCATCTAAAGTGATCACTCCAAAGAAAAAAGCAAAGGTTTCGAAGAAATAGAATCTTACTGAAAAACAGAAAAGCCCTGAAGAACATCTCCAGGGCTTTTTATTTATACGCGTTTTGTGAGTTACACCGTAGCGATCTTGTCTGCCATATAGTGGCCTTCTTTCAGCTTTCCAACGATCTTCGAGAATGATTCGATGGTGTACTGAACATCTTCCATGGTATGCACTGCAGTTGGGATCAAACGCAGAATGATCATTCCCTTTGGAACAACAGGATAAACAACCATGGAGCAGAAGATATCGAAATTCTCTCTCAGGTCCATCACCAGGTTCGTTGCTTCCGGAATTGAACCGTTCAGGTAAACAGGTGTCACAGGACTTGTGGTATCACCAATAGTAAAGCCTGCTTTTGTAAGTCCTGACTGAAGTGCGCGAACGATCTTCCAGAGGTTGTCTTTTAATTCAGGCTGGTTACGGATCAGCTCAAGACGTTTCAGCAATCCGACAACGTGCGGCATTGGCATTGCCTTCGCGAAGATCTGTGAACGCATGTTGTATCTGAGGTAATCGATCACCTGCTCATCAGATGCAATAAATCCGCCTGTCAGCGCAAATGATTTCGCAAACGTTCCAAAATAAACATCTATCCCATCCTGAACTCCCTGCTCTTCACCGGTTCCTGCACCGGTTTTTCCCATCGTACCGATACCATGTGCGTCGTCAACAAGTAAACGGAAGTTGTATTTCTTCTTAAGCTCAACAATCTCTTTCAGCTTGCCCTGGTCACCACGCATACCGAATACACCTTCGGTGATCACAAGGATTCCGCCGCCTGTCTGCTCAACAAGGCGTGTAGCTCTTTCAAGCTGCTTCTCGCAGTTTTCAATATCATTATGAGGGAATACAAAGCGCTTTCCCATGTGCAAACGAACACCGTCAATGATGCAGGCATGCGATTCAGAGTCGTAAACGATCACATCATGTCTGTCAACAAGTGCATCGATCACAGAAACCATGGCAGGGTATCCGAAATTCACCAGGATGCTGTCGTCTTTGCTGACGAAATCTGCCAGTTCAGCTTCAAGCTTTTCGTGAAGATTTGAATTACCTGACATCATACGAGCGCCCATCGGAAGACCGAATCCATATTCAATTGCACCATCCGCATCCGCTTTGCGAACTTCAGGGTGGTTAGCAAGACCCAGGTAGTTGTTAAGGCTCCAGATCAGACGTTCCTTGCCACGAAAAACCATGCGGTTGCTGATATCACCTTCCAGCTTAGGAAAAGTAAAGTATCCATGAGCTTCTTTAGAATGCTGACCCAGCGGGCCACGGTTTTTCTGAATCTTTTCAAATATATCCACTGAATTGCGTTATTAGTTTGCAGCGAAATTACAGGTTTAATCTATCAATTTCAAGAATCCATTTTTCACACTTATTACCAAAGGCCTGTTAATTACAGCGACATAAAAAAACGTATCTTTGCAAAATGGTTCAAAACCGGAGCATCTATTTTCTTCTCGTGCTTATCCCGGCCATGCTGCTGTTTTCTTGCGGCAGATACCAGCGTATCCTCAAAAGCAGCAACTACGATGAAAAGTATGATGCGGCGATTGATTACTACGAAAAAGGAGAATTCAACAAGGCGCTTCCATTACTTGAAGAGCTTACAACGGCATTTCGCGGGACCACAAGAGGGGAGAGGGTTCACTATTATTTTGCCTATACGAACTTCTATTTAGAAGATTATGAGCTTGCGAGCTATCATTTCAAGAATTTCGCAAGAACCTATCCGGCAAGTACGCACACCGAGGAATCGATGTTCATGAGCGCCAAATGTTTCTACCTGAATTCACCATCGTCGAGCCTTGATCAATCGAATTCCTATTCGGCTATCGGGGAGTTCCAGCTGTTTGTGAACCTTTATCCGCACAGCAAGTATGTCGCGGAGTGCAATGAGCTGATCGATAAGCTGAGGCTGAAACTCCAGACAAAGCAGTTTGAGAATGCGAAGCTTTATTACAACATCGGGGATTACAACGCGTCAATCGTGGCATTCAACAATGTGCTGAAGGATTTTCCTGATTCACGTTACCGTGAGGAGATCATGTATCTCATTGTAAAGTCGTGGCATAACTATGCAAAAAACAGCATCGACACAAAGAAAGGTGAAAGATATTCGCAACTTATTGAATCGTATCTTAAATTTGTGGACAATTACCCGAACAGCAGGTATTTAAAAGAGGCTGAAGGATATTATTCCGATGCGCTAAAAGCAAAGGAAAATTTAAAAAGTCAAAATCTGTAACATGAATTACAAAAAAACGAACGCTGAATCATCAACAGTAACAAGAGATCTTAGAGAGATGGACACTGAGACGAACAACATTTACGAAAGTCTTGTTGTTATTGCGAAGAGAGCTAACCAGATCGGTGCTGAGATGAAAGAAGAGCTTAACAGCAAGCTTTCAGAATTCGCTACTTCAACGGATAATCTTGAAGAAGTTTTTGAAAACCGCGAGCAGATCGAGATCTCTAAATACTATGAGCGTCTTCCTAAGCCGTCACTTATTGCAATCCAGGAATACCTTGAAGACAAGATCTATTCAAGAAATCCTGCTAAAGAAAACAACGAGCAGTAAAAGCTGCCAGGGAAGCCTGGATCATGCTGAAAGATAAACACATCTTACTTGGTGTTACTGCAAGCATCGCTGCCTACAAAGCGGCAAACCTTGTAAGGTTGCTTGTAAAAGAAGGGGCAAGAGTCAAAGTTATCATGACTCCTGCCTCTCATCATTTTATTACCCCACTCACTCTTTCGACCCTTTCGAAAAATCCTGTCCATGCCGAATTCGCTGATCAGCAGGGAAACTGGGTGAATCACGTCGATCTCGGATTATGGGCTGATGCCATGATCATCGCGCCGGCCTCTGCAAACACGCTTGCAAAAATGGCCAACGGGATCTGTGATAACCTTCTGCTTGCTACTTACTTGTCTGCGAGATGCCCGGTATTCTTCGCTCCGGCGATGGACCTTGACATGCTGAAGCATCCATCCACACAAAGCAATATCAGTAAACTTTTAGGCTACGGCAACATGCTGATCCCTTCAGGATTTGGTGAGCTTGCAAGCGGGCTGACAGGTTCAGGACGAATGGAAGAACCGGAACAGATTGTTGAAATTGTAAACGAATTTCTCTCGGGTGATAAACCATTGTCAGGAAAAAAGGCGCTGGTTACTGCAGGGCCGACATTCGAAGCGATAGATCCTGTAAGGTTCATTGGCAATCATTCCACTGGCAAGATGGGTGTGGCTTTGGCAGATGTTCTTCATGAACAGGGTGCTGAAGTCGTCCTTGTGGCAGGTCCTGTTTCTGTGAATCTCAGCACGAAGCCTTACAGGGTTCAACATGTTGTTTCGAATGAAGAGATGTATGCGCAATGCATGAGTGCTTTCCCGGAAGCTGACATTGCGATCATGGCCGCTGCTGTCGCAGATTATACGCCTGCCGCAGTTGCAGACAGCAAGATCAAGAAGAAAGATGGTGATCCTTTAACGCTTCAGCTAAAAGAAACAAAAGACATTCTTGCTGCCCTGGGTAAATCCAAGAAAGCCGGACAGGTACTTGTCGGATTTGCGCTTGAAACAGACGATGAGGAAGTCAATGCGTTAAAGAAACTTCAGAAAAAGAACCTCGATGCGATCGTATTGAATTCACTGAAAGATGCAGGTGCCGGATTTGGAACTGATACCAACAAGGTGACGATCTTCAGTGGATCAGGCGGAAAATTCGAATCATCTTTACGATCAAAAAAAGAAATTGCCCAGGAAATCGTTACCTATATTAAAACCCTTCTGTAATGCGGATCCCACGTCTCTTGCTCCTTGCATTTTCGATAGTACTTTCAGGCAACATGGTGAATGCCCAGGAGCTGAACTGCACGGTACAGATCGACTCAAGGAATGTGACCAATGTGGATCGCAAGGTATTTGAAACACTGCAGACATCCATCTTTGAGTTCATGAACAACACGAGATGGACGAACGATATTTTTAAGACGGATGAACGGATCGAATGTTCATTCTTTATCACAGTAGCACAAGCCTTGTCAACAGATGAATTCCAGGCAAGCATCACTGTTCAGTCGCGACGCCCGGTGTACAAGACATCCTACTATACTCCGATCCTGAGCTTTGAAGACAAAGATTTTACATTCAGGTATGTCGATCTTCAGCAGCTTGAATTTTCAGAAAACAACTTTTCATCCAACCTTACATCCACGCTTGCTTTCTATGCATACCTGATCATCGGATTGGATTACGACACCTTTGCTCCTGAAGGCGGAACACCGTTTTATCAGCGTGCGCAGAATATCGTGAACAATGCATCCACATCAACTTACCAGGGCTGGAAAGCTTATGAGAACAACAGGAACAGGTACTGGCTCGCGGAGAACCTGTTGAATGCGAACTTCAAGCAGTTTCGTCAGTCGATGTACTCATACCATCGCAGAGGGCTTGATGTAATGAACACCGATATTGAATCAGGAAGAAATGAGATCTACAACAGCCTCGAAAATCTTCAGCAGGTCTGGAACCTGGCGCCGGGAGCCTTTTTGCTCCAGATCTTTTTTAATGCAAAAGTTGATGAGATCGTAAACGTTTTCTCGCAATCTTTCCCTGATAACAAGAACAAGGTTGTGACCCTCATGAACCAGATCGACCCTGCACACACCAATAAGTACCAGAAGCTTATCGGAGGCTGATCCAGGAGCTTTCAACGTTGAACATTCAACTTGAAACTTTTATCTTTTTCCTTCTCTCTCAGAACAGAATGAATTTTCTATTTTTAACCCGGATTATGCAATAGGAGTTATTAAAAACAACGAACTACTTGCATTATCCGGGGTTACCCCGACTTAGAAAATCACTCTTTTGATTAAATAAGAATGGTCTTAACGTGCTGATTTTCTTAGTTGATTATGCATTGGTCTTTTTCTAATGCATAAATTGGGTTTAACAAGGAATTGTAGAAATGGTCAGGGGAATTTTCATTCAGAATTACGCGCTTATTGACAGCCTCGATATTTCCTTTGAGGAAGGGCTGAACATCATCACAGGAGAAACAGGTGCAGGGAAATCGGTATTGCTGGGCGCATTAAGTCTGCTGCTCGGTCAGCGTGCAGATCTTCAGGTGCTTCGCGATAAAACAAAAAAGTGCATCATTGAAGCCACCTTCGATGTAAGTGCGAAAAAGCTAAAAAAACTGTTCGAGGACAACGACATTGATTTTCAGAATGAGCTGATCATCCGAAGAGAGATCTCTCCCAATGGAAGCTCCCGTTCTTTTGTCAATGATACACCGGCCACGCTTGCCTTGCTGAAAGAGCTTGGTGTTTCGCTGATCGATATTCACTCCCAACATGATTCTCTTTTCCTGAATAACCAGGCGTACCAGCTGAGGTTGCTTGATACCTTTGCTGGCATTGAGAAGGAAGTAGGGGAGTATCAGTCTGTTTACAACGAACAGCATACAAAATCGCAGCAGCTCCATGACCTGGAAGGATCTGAAAAGAGCCAGAGCAAGGAGCTTGATTATATCGGGTTTCAATTTAAAGAGTTAGATGAAGCCTCTCTGAATGACCCGGAAGAACAGGAAAAGCTTGAAAAAGAACTGGAGCTTCTGACCAAATCCGAAGAGATCAAGGCAGCATTAAACAAAGTCACACACCTGTTGGGTAATGCGGAATCTGACATCATTTCACAGCTGTCAGAACTTAAGAACACGCTTTCACCATATAGTTCAGCGGACAACCGGATCGAAGATCTGCGTAAGCGAATCGAAAGCACGTATATTGAAGTGAAAGATATCTTCTCCGAAGCGGAATCTCTTGAAGAGTCTGTCGTGTTTGATCCCGAGAAGATCGAGAAGTCGCAGGACAGGCTTGGATTGTTTTACAGACTTCAGAAGAAACACCAGGTTTCAACTATTGCTGAACTGATCGTGATCCGTGAAGATCTGGATGCAAGGATGCTGAATTTTTCAGGGCTTGAAGAGAAGATAACAAAGCTTAAAAACGAGATCGCGTTACTTGAAAAAGACCTTGTGACACGTGCTGAAAAGATCAGGGCAAAAAGAAAAAAATCAACTCCGCAGATAGAAAAAGAGCTTGTTGCATTGCTGGTTGAATTGGGTATGCCAAATGCCACATTCACGGTTCAATTTGAAGAACTGGGTGCACCAACATCGGCAGGCATGGACAAGATCACGTTTTTATTCTCGGCCAATAAAGGATCATCACCGCAGCCATTGAACAAGGTAGCATCGGGAGGAGAGCTGTCAAGGCTGATGCTTGGGCTAAAGTCGATCTTCGCGAAAAGTAAATCATTGCCATCCATCATTTTTGATGAAATAGACACCGGTGTATCAGGTTCTGTGGCTGATAAGATGGGAAGGATCATGAAAGAGATGGCCTTGTCGATGCAGGTATTGACCATTACACACCTGCCGCAGCTTGCATCCAAAGGATCGGCGCATTTCTTTGTTTATAAAGAAGATGACGACAAGCACACCTACACAAGAATCAAAAAGCTCAGCGTGGAAGAACGGGTTGTTGAAGTTGCCAAAATGTTAAGTTCAGGAGATCCTTCAGTTAAGGCCATGGAAAACGCACGGGAGCTGTTAACAGAAAATTAGATTTAAGTATATTCATACCTTCGCATCACAAATTGATATTATGGCTTACAACTTATTAAAAGGAAAAAAGGGAATAATCTCAGGAGCGCTTGATTCAAATTCGATCGCCTGGAAAGTTGCTGAACGTGCTCATGCTGAAGGCGCGCAGATCGTGCTTACGAATGCACCTATCGCAATGAGAATGGGTGAGATCAACAAGCTTGCTGAAAAAACAAATGCAGAGATCATTCCTGCGGATGCTACATCGATCGAAGATCTTACCAACCTTTACGGAAAATCCATGGAGATCCTTGGAGGTAAAGTTGACTTCGTGCTTCACTCGATCGGAATGTCACCGAATATCAGAAAGAACATCCACTACAAGGAGCTCAATTATGAATTCTATATGAAGAGCATCGATGTTTCTGCATTGTCATTTCATAAGATGATGAGTGTTGCCATGAAGATGGATGCCATGAATGAGTGGGGATCTGTGGTAGGACTGTCATACATTGCCGCACAACGTACTTATCCGTTCTACAGTGACATGGCCGATGCTAAAGCCATGCTTGAATCCATCGCGAGAAGCTTCGGATATCATTATGGTAAAGCAAAGAAAGTGCGTGTGAACACGATATCTCAATCACCGACTAAGACCACTGCAGGCAGCGGCATCAAAGGCTTCGAAGATTTTTATGGATTTGCAGATGCCATGTCACCACTGGGCAATGCGAGTGCAGATGCTTGTGCTGAATACTGCATCAGCCTGTTCTCGGACCTTACACGGATGGTTACCATGCAGAATCTTTTCCACGACGGAGGATATTCAAATACCGGTGTAAGCACAGAGGTTATGGAAACATTCGCAGGTGAAAAGCAATCTGTATAAGCTTCTCTTTATTTTATTTGCACTGATGGGAACAGACTGCTTAGGGCAGTCTGTTCCAGTTAAAGCAAGCATTCGCCTGGAGGCCGGAATCCCTGCGGCACTGACAAATTCATTGTTCAGACATACCTTCAAAGGCATTTATTCATTGTCGCTCAATCCGAATTATCACATAGGATCAAAATTTTTCTTTGGTCCGGTTGGTAATTACAGACGATTCAAAGTGGTGCCCAGGAAGCTGAAGGATGTCAATACGATCTTTGACCAGTATTCACTTGGTGGGCGAATCGGGTACATTCATTTTTACTCTGATTATGCGTCGGTGGGAGTGAGTGCTCAGGCACAGATGGAACGTGGTCATTACTTCAGGTTAGCATGCCTTGATAAGGTCAATCATAAATTCGGAGGCTTTTCATACACACCACAGTTCTTTGTGAATTTTCTTGCGGATGAAAATTTCATGATAGGAGGGATGGTATCTGCAACG
The DNA here is from genome assembly GCA_036675075.1 of Bacteroidota bacterium. Taxonomy (GTDB): domain Bacteria; phylum Bacteroidota; class Bacteroidia; order JAKFFM01; family JAKFFM01; genus JAKFFM01. The sequence continues at coordinate 20,800 of JAKFFM010000032.1, read as the reverse complement.
TTCGATGATTATGATTTCGATCCGTATTCGATTTGCCTTGATCAGTATCGGAACTTCACTGAAGACGAGCATAAGGACAAGCTCGTTTATTTAAACATTGGTTTTTCCCTGGTTTACTTTTTTACAAAAGGGGATAGGAAGCTCGTTCCAAGAATCTCAGATGCTCCGCAAACGGAGTAAGTCGGAGGTCAGATTAACAACAGATAATTTTATTGTATTTCATTTCTTCGGTGCCACTGATCTGGTAGCATCATGATGTCGCGTAAAGCTATCTCGTCCTGCAGAGAGTTCATGAATGAAGTCCTTTTAGATTCTGAATAGAGATGTAGATTTTATCAGGCATATAAACATAAACATCTGTAAAAAAGAAGGGCTGCCTTAATCAGACAGCCCTTTCGATTTTATTTACTCTTCTTTCGCTTTCTTCTTTTTAGAAGCAGCTCCGGAAGCTTTGATGATCTTGATGATGATCTCCTGCTTTTCTTTATCAAACTCAGCTTCGATCTGATCGCCTTCTGTCAGCTTCGCTTTGATGATCTCTTCTGCAAGCGGATCTTCAACATATTTCTGGATCGCACGCTTCAACGGACGTGCTCCAAACTGTACATCGTATCCTTTGTCAGCGATGAAATCTTTCGCTTCATCTGTTAACCTGATCTTGTAGCCAAGACCTTCAAGTCTAGAGTAAAGATGAGACAGTTCGATGTCAATGATCTGATGAATGTCTTCCTTTGAAAGAGAGTTGAACATGATCACATCATCAACCCTGTTAAGGAATTCAGGAGCAAAGGCTTTTTTAAGTGCACCTTCAACAACGCTTTTCGCATTGGCATCTGCACTGGTCACTTTTGCGTGAGTGCTGAAACCAACACCAGCGCCGAAGTCCTTCAGCTGACGTGAACCGATGTTCGATGTCATGATGATGATCGTATTCTTAAAGTCAACCTTTCTTCCAAGGCTGTCAGTAAGCTGCCCGTCATCAAGGATCTGTAGTAACAGGTTGAATACATCCGGGTGAGCTTTTTCGATCTCATCAAGAAGCACCACTGCATAAGGTCTTCTTCTTACTTTTTCAGTAAGCTGTCCGCCTTCTTCATATCCAACGTATCCCGGAGGCGCTCCAATCAGTCTTGTTACCGCAAACTTCTCCATGTATTCGCTCATATCGATACGGATCAGCGCATCGTCATTATCGAACAGGTATTTCGATAGGATCTTTGCAAGCTGTGTTTTACCAACACCTGTAGGTCCGAGGAATATGAATGAACCGATCGGCTTGTTAGGATCTTTAAGACCAGCACGGTTACGTTGAATGGCTTTCACCACTTTTTTGATCGCTTCGTTCTGGCCGATCACTTTATCGTGAAGCATCTCGCCCATGTTCACCAGACGGCTGCTCTCATTTTGAGCAATTCGCTGAACAGGCACACCCGTCATCATCGCGACCACTTCAGCAACATTGTCTTCAGTTACAAGCTCACGGTGTGATTTTGTTTCTTCTTCCCATGCTTTTTTTGCAGCTTCAAGCTGTTCATGCAATTGGCGTTCTGTATCACGAAGCTTCGCAGCCTCTTCATACTTCTGACTTTTCACAACACGGTTCTTCTCAACCTTGATCTCCTCGATTTTTTTCTCGATATCGATGATCGCCTGAGGAACATTGATGTTTGTGATATGCACTCTTGAACCTGCTTCATCCAGTGCATCAATTGCCTTATCAGGTAAATGACGGTCGGAAATATAACGTTGTGTCAACGAAACACAGGCTTTAAGCGCTTCTTCAGTGTAAGTAACATTGTGATGATCTTCATACTTGGATTTAATGTTTCCAAGGATCGTCAGCGTTTCTTCCGGAGTAGCCGGTTCGATCAGAACTTTCTGGAATCTTCTTTCAAGAGCTCCATCTTTTTCGATATACTGACGGTATTCATCCAGCGTGGTTGCACCGATGCATTGAATTTCTCCACGAGCAAGAGCCGGCTTGAACATGTTCGAAGCATCAAGAGAGCCGCTTGCGCCACCTGCACCAATGATCGTGTGGATCTCATCGATGAACAGGATCACATCCGGAGATTTTTCAAGCTCGTTCATCACGGCTTTCATACGCTCTTCAAACTGTCCGCGGTATTTGGTACCAGCGACAAGCGAAGCCAGGTCAAGGGTGACAATTCGTTTATTGAACAGCACACGAGACACTTTTCTCTGAACGATTCGAAGCGCGAGGCCTTCAGCGATGGCGGATTTACCAACACCCGGCTCACCAATAAGGATAGGGTTGTTCTTTTTCCTTCTGCTGAGGATCTGGCTGACACGTTCGATCTCTTTTTCACGACCTACCACCGGATCAAGCTTGTCTTCTTCAGCGAGCTTTGTAAGATCACGTCCGAAATTATCCAGGACCGGGGTTTTAGATTTTGGATCTACTGCCTTTTTGGCAGTCGATCCAAAGGTTGCGCTGTCATCATCGCCTTCATCGTCAGCGGGATTGGCAGGAAATTCAGCCCTTGGATCATTGAGATCAGGGTTAGATAAGTGAGCTTCTAGTTCTTTTTTCACAGCTTCGTAGTCTACGTTAAATTTCAGCAGTGCCTGGGCAGCAACACTATCTTCAACTTTCAGGATAGAAAGAAGGAGGTGTTCGGTTCCTATGACGCTGCTTTTAAAAAGTTTTGCCTCTAAGTAAGTGATTTTTAGCGCTTTTTCAGCCTGTTTCACCAAAGGAATATTCCCAAGGTTGTTAACAGATTTCGAAGTGCTTTTTATTGATTGTTCGACGTTCTTTCTAAGTTCTGAGAGGTTGACACCCAGCGCTTTAAGAAGTTTTATGGCCACACCTTCGCCTTCCCGGATAATTCCGAGGAGCAAGTGTTCGGTGCCGATGTAATCGTGCCCCAGCCTTAGAGCTTCCTCGCGGCTGAAGGTAATCACATCTTTGACCCTGGGTGAAAATTTAGCTTCCATGAATTGAGACTCCTTTAGTTAAATGATATACGCCGGCATGCCCGATTTGTTGCATGGACCTTCGCAAATTAATTAGTTTTTGAACCATTCCAAAATTACTTTCTCCGGGCTTAGCGAATTCCTTTAAAATCCAGCATTTTCTCAACAGAAAACTGTTAATAAAAGACAGACGTTTTATCACTAAAAAAGCCATTTAAAAGTCGTAAATTCGAACTGAAATAATACGGATTTAAACAAAACACGTGCAACTTTTGAAAGTTTGTTAATATGGCAGAAGGAGAAAAGATCGTCAAGATAAATATTGAGGAAGAAATGAAGACCGCCTACATCGATTATTCGATGTCGGTTATTGTGTCACGTGCGCTTCCTGACGTGAGGGATGGGCTTAAGCCTGTTCACCGCAGGGTACTATATGGAATGCTCGATCTGGGGGTGCTTTCTAACAGGCCATATAAAAAGTCTGCCCGTATCGTTGGGGAAGTGCTTGGTAAATATCACCCACATGGTGATACTTCTGTATACGACACCATGGTCCGCATGGCCCAGGAATGGTCGCTCAGGTATCCGCTCGTTGATGGACAGGGTAACTTCGGTTCGATCGATGGCGACAGTCCTGCTGCAATGCGATACACAGAAGCACGTCTGAAAAAGATCGCTGAAGAAATGCTCGCTGATATCGACAAGGAAACGGTTGATTTCAAGCTGAACTTTGATGATTCCCTGGAAGAGCCAACTGTCCTGCCGTGCAAGACTCCAAACCTTCTTATGAATGGGGCGTCAGGTATCGCCGTAGGTATGGCCACCAACATGGCTCCGCACAACCTTAGAGAGATCGTTGATGCAACAGTAGCTTATATTGATAACCGTGACATTGATATCCCCGGTCTGATGGAGCATATTAAAGCTCCTGATTTCCCTACAGGTGGGATCATCTACGGTTACGATGGCGTTAAAAGCGCATTCGAAACAGGTCGCGGAAGAGTGGTCATCCGTGCTAAAACAACAGTTGAAACAGAAGGCGGACGTGAAAGGATCATCGTAAATGAAATTCCTTTCATGATCAACAAGGCGGAAATGATCAAGAAGACCGCTGACCTGGTGAACGAGAAAAAGATCGAAGGCATCTCGGATATCCGTGATGAATCTGACAGAGACGGTATGCGTATCGTTTATGAGATCAAGCGTGATGCGATCACCAATGTTGTCCTGAATAAGCTTTTCCGTTATACCGAGCTTCAGTCATCATTCAGTGTGAACAACATCGCCCTTGTGAATGGCCGTCCGATGATGCTGAACCTGAAAGACCTGATCCAGCACTTCGTTGAACATCGTCATGAAGTCGTGATCCGTCGTACCCGTTACGAGCTAGACCAGGCCGAAAAGCGTGCACACATCCTTGAAGGCTACCTGATCGCGCTTGATCATCTTGATGAAGTGATCAGAATGATCCGTGAATCAAAGACTCCGGATGAAGCAAGAGAAGGTCTGATGGAGGCATTCAAGCTATCAGAGCTTCAGTCAAGAGCGATCCTTGAAATGCGTCTGCGTGCATTGACAGGACTTGAACGAGATAAGATCAAAGCGGAATACGATGAGCTGATGAAGACCATCGCATACCTTAAAGAAATACTTGCAGATGAAGGTCTTCGTATGAAGATCATCAAAGACGAGCTCCTGGAGATCAAAGAAAAGTATGGCGATGACAGAAGAACTGAGATCGTTTATACTGCCGGTGATTTCAGAATGGAAGATATGATCGCAGACGAAGATGTGATCATCACCATTTCACACATGGGATACATTAAGCGTACTGCACTGTCAGAATACAGAACCCAGGCAAGAGGCGGACGAGGATCAAAAGGATCAGCAACCAGGGAAGAAGATTTTCTCGAGCACATGTTCGTGGCAAGTACACACAACTACCTGCTTCTGTTCACCGAACAGGGTAGATGTTTCTGGATGCGTGCTTTCGAAGTGCCTGAAGGTACAAGGACATCAAAAGGAAGAGCGATCCAGAACCTGATCAACATTCCTCAGGATGATAAGGTGAAAGCCTATATCAATGTGAAAACGCTTTCTGATGAAGAGTACATCAACAACAACTACATCATCATGTGTACGCGTTTAGGTGTCATCAAGAAAACAACTCTTGAAGCTTATTCAAGACCAAGACAAAGCGGTATCAACGCGATCACGGTTCGTGACGGAGATACGCTGCTTGAAGTGAAGCTGACAAACGGCAAGAATGAAGTGATGCTTGCTGCCAAGAAAGGTAAAGTGGTAAGATTCAATGAATCGACCGTGCGCCCGATGGGAAGAAATGCATCAGGTGTAAGAGGTATCACGCTGGGTGAAGGTGGTGATGAAGTGATCGGTATGATCTGCATGGGTGAGCCTTCGGCAGATGTCATGGTGGTTTCTGAGCAGGGTTATGGAAAACGTTCCTCGATCGATGAATACAGGATCACCAACCGTGGTGGAAAAGGAGTGAAGACCATCAACATTACGGATAAGACTGGTAACCTGATCGCCATTAAAGATGTGAATGATAAGAATGACCTGATGATCATCAACAAGTCTGGAATTGTTTTAAGACTTGCAGTTGCTGACCTGCGTGTGATCGGAAGAGCAACACAGGGTGTAAGGCTGATCAACCTGAAGGAAGGTGATGAGATCGCTGCCGTTACAAAGGTGGATGTAGATGAAGATGTAGAAGCACTGATCGAAGAAGTCGGAACAGAAGCTCAAATGGAAAACGGAGATCCGGAAATTCAGGATGGCAATTCGGAATCTTCTGCACCAGAAGTAACTGAGTAATATCAAAAAAAATGAAGGCCTCATGAATAAGCTGATCGATCATCCGTTTTATTCATGAGGTTTTTTCATATCAATAAAAATTATTTTTCTTTACAAGGCTGAACAAAAACAATACAGGTTCAGCTGATCACTTAAATACAAACAGAATGAATAAATCGTATCTGATCGTTTCAGCCCTTATTGGTTTGAACCTAACTGCTACAGCACAAAACAAGAATGTTGTCAGCGCCATCAATTACCTTAACTATTATCAGCAGGATAAGAGCTGCGAAAACCTGTCGAGCGCGAAGTCGTTTATTGATCTTGCTGCAAACCACGCTGACACGAAAGAGTCTGCAAAAATGTGGTTTAACAGAGGAAACATCTACCATATGATCGCTGAAAGTAAAGATCCAAAATGCAATGGACTGGCGACAAATGCACTGAGTGAAGCGGTAACATCTTTTCAGAACAGCCTGAAGTATGACACGAAAAAAGCCTACGAGGCAGACATCAAGCAGAAACTGAATACAACAGCTGCACAGCTTACAAATAAAGGAGTAGGGGAGTTTCAGAATAAGAATTATGCAGGTGCATTGTCGATGTTTGAAAATGCCATCCTAATCAATCAATCGGTATTTAACAGGGTTGATACAGTTTCCATTTACAATGCAGCACTTGCGGCAGAAAAGGGTGGCAACAATGCAAAAGCCAAGGAAATGTTCCTGAAGATGATCGACCTGAAAGCCGGTGGAAAGAATGGAGGGAAATATTATTCATTCCTTGCGAAGGTGTATGAAAATGAAAATGATAGTGTAAACTATGCAAAAACGATCATGGCAGGACGCCAGGCATTTCCTGATGATCTTGGACTGATCCTTTCTGAAACCAATCTTTATCTGTCTAAACCAGGCAAGGAGAAAGAAGCCATTGCAAACCTGAATGCAGCGATCGCGAAAGATCCGAACAACCACAACCTTCATTTTGCCCTTGGTTCTACATATGATAAGCTGAACGATTTTGAAAATGCTGAAAAGTCATACAAAAAGAGCCTCGAACTGAAAACTGATTATTTCGATGCACTTTATAATCTTGGTGCCCTTTATTATAACAAAGCAGTGAAGATCAATGAAGCTGCAAATTCCATCAAGGACAATGCGAAATACCAGAAAGAATCTGCACGTGCTGATGAGTACTTTAAGGTAGCGCTTCCTTACCTGGAGAAGGCTTATGAAGTGAATCCAAAAGACAGAAACACGATGTTGTCATTGAAGCAGCTATATGCGAGACTGGAGCAGACAGACAAGTACAACAAGATCAACGAAGCGTTAAAGAACTAAGGCATTGTTATTGTAAAACCACTGATTTTTAAAACCATCTCCAATGAACAAAAGAATTCTATTATCATTCGCAGCGGTTGCGATCATCGCATTATCAGCATTCAAACTGGCTGACACAAAAGATCACCTTGCAAAAGTGCAGAAGGTGGACGGCCTTTCAATCTATGTCATGAGCGAACCTGCTGATGGGTATTACAGGCTTGGACAGGTTGGATCAGGTACGACTTCACAGTTTAATTCCATGATCAAGAATGTGGTAAAGAACGTGAAGACACAATATCCGGATGCTGAAGGAGCGATCTTCGATGCAGAAAAGAATATTGGATTCGCGATCAAGTTTAAGTGATCCTAACGTAATCAAAGGAAAGGCAATCAGTTCTCTGGTTGCCTTTTTTTATTGCCAATCAGAATCATCTGTAGTAAAACATAACTGCAGATTTAATTTTCACAAATCAGGAAACTTAATGAGGGTCAAGTGATCTGGAGCATAAAAATCCTTTAATTTGACAGGAATCTTCATTTGTCCTTATGAGAATATCTTTACTTCTTGTCTTTTGTTTTAGCTGTTTACAAGGATTTACCCAGAATTACCTTACCAACGCACAGGTTTATGATTTTCAGCCGGGAGATGTATTTCAATGGCGCGAGATCGACAGACCAATCTATCCAATGTCATCTCCATTCAATACAGGATACAGAAAAGACTCCATCCTGACACGCACGAATTACGGTGCGGATTCGATCATCTACACATATATAGAAGAATATATTTTTATACCGCCATTTCCCAGCCAGTGGAACCCTTCTTATGTGGTTTCTGATACATTCATCAGGGTAGTCAGGGAGCTTTCCGATACAGCAGTTCATCAGAACAGGAGCACGGTCAATCCGAATTGCTTCTGGATAAAAGATTCTGTTGAAACCAGCACGTTTCATTCATACCTCGTCTGGAACAAGTCACCTGAAGCAGACTCCATGTGTTTTGAGCCATCAAGAGAATATTCGGAAGTTTACCAAAGGCTTGGGGGACCTACTTATGTTTATGAAGAAGGATCATCGCAAAGGTATTATGAAAGGAAATGGAATTATTACCATCTCGTAAACGGACAGACATGGGGTTTGCTAATCACTGCCATAGAAGCAGAGAAGGGAAACCGAAAGATTTCAGTGTATCCAAATCCTGCAAAGGACCAGCTTTATATTTCAGGAATACCTGATGGAAAGGTGATGATCTGTGATGTAGCAGGCAGGAAGGTGCTTGATGGCAGGATACATTCAGGCATGATATCAATTCAAGACCTTAAGCCGGGAACTTATGTACTGGTGATTGAAGGGTCTGGAGAAAGCAGGATTTTCAATAAAATCAATTGATCAACCTGAGAAAATCAGTTGAAGAAGATACTTGTAAAGACTGTCCTTAAAATTGCGGCATCCTGTTCGTTGTGATGATCCACGGGAATACGATTTTTCGCGGCTTCCTGATAAACCAGATACATGCTATTAGGATTTGTCAACATGCTCAAGGAATATCTTGATCTGTTTAAAAACAGTGAACTGAAAGTGATTCCTGAAGCCGAACATTCCATTGCAACTGAACAACCCGAGCTTTACATCAGCACGATCAACGATTTTCTGACCAGGGACTGATTAAAAAGAAAGGCCACCTATTGAAAGATGGCCTTTTATATCTGCAAAGCTCAGATCCGAAATCAGAAAACTGAAATGAGCTTCGTAAAACGTGAACTTAAAGAGCAGTCTGCGTTGCAGGAGCTTTTAAAGTTTCAGAATCAATCATAAGTGTAGGAAGCGTTGTCAGTTCCTTCAGATCCATTCCGTGGATGTTCTTAACGTTTGTCATGAACCAGTTTGTAAACTGATCGTTCGTTTGTGTAAGCGTCATGAATGATTTTTCAGGATCATTTCCTTCAAGTGTTACGATAACGAAATCGCCCTGAGGAGTTGTCTGAAGAAAAGTTCTTTCATGAAGCTGAAGCTTTTTTCTTGACTCGGAATATTCCTTAGCCCATGTTGTTTTAAGCTCATTCATGAATTTTTTCCATTCTTCAGTTTTACCATTAAGGATTGGAGCAGCGAACGCGATGATTTTTTTCATTGTGATGTTGATTAAGGTTAGGCGACAACTTTGACAAGTACAGAGCCATGATTTTGAGGAAAAGTTCTGCGGTTTCTTTTGGCAGGTATGTGCCTAGGAAAGGATGAGTTTTAAACAATCTTCAGATAAGGAAAAAACTACCAGAGGGGATGCAGGGAATACGGGCTATATTTGTTCATGTCCCCGGATTGGGTACCGTAAAATACTGGTTATCAAAATAATCCTATTTAACATAATATTAATTATAAGACAAAATACATGGTCAAAATCTCCCTGAACGTCCAGGATATCCTAAACCACATCCGAATGTCACATCGTTTCGAGTCTCGATCTTAACTCCGCTGCCGTACTCTCCAGCAGCTTGATCAGCTTCTTAGTTTGGGCCTTGTCTGATGCACTCCATTTTTCTTTATCAAACCGTTTGTGCGCTAGCTTGAACTTTATCCCTGTCATGGAAGTTGTGTAATCATTCGCGTTCAGCTTCTCAACGGTTTGATGTGCCAGCATATACCAATGGTATTCGGTTCCAACTGGCACTCCGGATCCTTCAGGTGCTTTTCCTGCTCGTCGCTTCGTTACTGAATATGTAAATTGCCATTTGTCGGGTGTGATCTTTTTCTCTTTCCATACGCCTTTGTCGTAATACCACTTGTGGCTGCGGCCGACCTTCATGCCTGTGTATTGCTTTCCTTCAAACTCCTTGAATTCATTATAGGATTCTGAAATGTCTTTCTTTGTTGCCTTTTTCTTTGCGACAACTTTTTTCTCCTGCTTACGAACCGTTGTTCTGCCTGGAGTTCCCTGTGTGATTGCCCGTAACATGCCTGCTTTTTCCTGACATGTTCTAAAATCCTGCCATTGCTCACTTCATTTCAGGACTCTATTACAGCCCCCTGTTAGATTCTGGCGCCATTTACCGACCAGGATCCTCCGTTTACCGATACGCACGATGATTCGACCTATCTGCTGTTGTCAGGTAAAGTGACTCCGGATACATTTGCCTTAAATCTTAAAACAAACTGTCATGCATATCATGAACGATCCCAATAGTCCTGAATTCAGGGAACATTACAAAAGACACCGTCGTGGCCGTGTGATCATGGGCATTGTGGTCATTGCCATTGGTGTTATACTGATGTTAAGCAGAATGGGCTACGATATTCCCTCCTGGCTCATAAGCTGGAAAATGCTGCTGATCGTGATCGGTCTCGCCATCGGCATCAAGCACAAATTTTCAAGACCCGGATGGATCATCCCTGTGATCATTGGTTCTCTTTTCCTTCTGGGAGATTTTTATCCTGAACTGTTTTATAAGCCACTGATCCTGCCTGCCGTTTTTATCCTCATCGGCGCATACCTGATCTTCCGTCCTTCAAAGCACTGGAAGCACAGAGCCAGGTTTGAACAACGCTGTGGTAACAAAGATTTCCATTCTGCTCCTTCTCAATCCAGTGAGGACATGCTTGAAATCGTCGCTGTTTTCGGTGGCGTGAAAAAGAACATTGTAAGCCATGATTTCAAAGGTGGCGAAATCACGTGTGTTTTCGGAGGGGCCGAGATCAACCTGATGCAATGTGACTTCAACGGAAAGATTACCCTCGAGGCTAACCAGGTGCTTGGTGGTACAAAGCTGATCATCCCTTCGAACTGGCAGATCCAGTCTGAATCGGTGGCTATCCTGGGAGGTATTGAAGATAAGAGACCCGTAGGCGGCCAGACTGATCCGAATAAGATCCTCATTCTTAAAGGAGTGTCTGTGCTGGGTGGATTGGAAATTTTAAGCTACTGACATGAACTGGTATGTAGTCAAGCTTTGTTTTGAGATTCTGTCAGGATCGCATCTTGGCCAGGTTGAAGAGCAGATCCGAATGATCCAGGCGTTCTCTGAGGCTGAAGCGATCGATAAAGCATATAGTTTAGGACAAAAGATCAACACATCAATACCCCGGATTGACGGCGTTATTCTCAATTGGAAATTCCTGGGAATCAGAAGCGTTTACTGGTTACCTGAACTGAATGATGAGCATGAAATTTATTCTGATGTTGTCGTACCTGATGACATCGAAAGGTATCGTCATGATCTGAAACTATTTCATGAAACTGTTGTCTTAAAACGAAAGAAAGCGCACATTTCAGCCTGATATGTTCAACGGCCTGCGAAATCAAACAGTTTTTCTGGGATGGTGGATCCTTTGGGGATGTCTTCACTTCTGGCTTCTGCGATCACTTGACTGGGACACCCCTATCGCTTTAACTGAATCTGTTGTGAGCACGGTCCTGCTGTCATTATTCAGCTTCTCGCTTTCGTTTACAATGAAGTACTACAGGCCAACCGATATTAAAGTACTCTATCTGATTTTATGGGCAGCTATTTTAAGTCTTGCGTGGACCTACATCACCAGGCTTGTAGTTTTTTCTCTGGGCAATAAGGCGTACAACCTGTTTTTTGATCTGACACTTCCACTTCGCCTGATCACAGGACTTTTAGTGATGTCTTCCTTTATCAGTATCCTGTATGTGTTTTTCGGACAGCTGAGCCGTCAGGAGCAATTAAAGATCAAAAGCGATACAGAGAAGCTGGCAAAAGAAACGGAACTCTCCGCTTTAAGAGATCAGCTTCAACCGCATTTTCTATTTAATACCCTGAATTCCATCCATGCATTGATCATAAGTCATCCCGAACAGGCTCAGAAGATGATCATTCAGCTCTCTGATTTCCTGCGGTTCAATTTAAAAACAGAATCCAATTCGTTCATTACATTCAGGGAAGAGCTTGAGCATCTTTCATTGTACCTCGACATTGAAAAGATCCGGTTCGGTCATCGATTAAAGGTCATTATTGAAACAGCTGACACCACACAGGACAAGAAGCTTCCTTCACTGATATTGCAGCCGCTGATTGAAAATGCGATCAAATATGGACTTTATGATGTTTTGGATGATGTCCAGATCACCTTATCTTCAAAGATTGAAAATGGGATGTTGCAAATAATGATCACAAATCCTTATGACCCTGAAGGACGAAAAGGTAGAAAAGGCACAGGCTTCGGTCAGACATCCGTTAGACGTCGCTTATTCCTGCTGTTTGGAAGACAGGATTTGTTTAAAACAGAAGTTTCCGGCAATCTATATAAAGTAACACTTCAACTCCCGCAGGCATGATCAAAGTGATGATCGTTGACGATGAGCCATTGGCGATTTCTGTGATCCGGGGATATCTTCAGGAGCATAAGGACATTGTTATCACAGCCGAATGCCTGAATGGATTTGAAGCCATGAAAGCGATCAACATAGAAAAGCCCGATTTGCTTTTTCTTGATGTTCAGATGCCCAAGATCAGCGGCTTTGAGCTTCTGGAGCTTCTGGACCCCGCACCTGCGGTGATATTTGTAACAGCTTTTCATGAACATGCCGTGCAGGCTTTTGAAAAACATGCCGTGGATTACCTGCTCAAACCAGTATCCAGGGAACGTTTCGAAGCCGCCATGCAAAAGTTCAGGCAGCACAGCAGATCATCTGAACAACCCCTCGACATACAGGCTTTATCAAAAGAAGTCACATCAGAGCTTGACCGGATCGTCATCAGGAATGGATCAAACCTCAGGATCATAAATTTAAGTGACATCTATTGTTTTGAAGCTTATGATGATTATGTAAAGGTCCATCTGGAAAAAGAGACACTGATAAAAAAGCATACACTCTCTGCCCTGGAAGAACGCCTTGATTCTGCAGAGTTTGTAAGAGTGCATCGCTCCTATATCGTCCGGCTTGATGCGATTACCCGGATCGAACCTCTTGGAAAGGATACACACCTGGCAGTGTTAAAAAATGGCTCTAAGGTGAACCTCAGCCGGTCTGGGTATTCCAGACTTAAAGAAGTGCTAGACCTTTGAAAATAAAAAAGCCGGAACGAAGATCATCCCGGCTTTCTATTTAGAGTTGAAACATTACTTCTTTTCAACCATATAATAAATTCTTGTAAGCCATTTCGTAGTGTCTTTTTCAACACCAGGATCAGTCACATATTCTTCGAATACAGGACCGTTCTGAACATATCCGTTCGTTTTCATATAATCATCCATGAAATAATGAGCGTTTGCTGAATTCTCATAAGCACCATAATAGTCGATGATCAGGGCTTTTCCGGCAGCCTGTACATACGTATCATAATCCTTCACCTTTGTATCCGATTTACCCTGAACAGGAATTGCTGCAGCCATATCTGCGCTCATTGCAGTTTCATCCCACCTGAAGAAGATACCTGAAGGTGCACCGGCAGGCATCAGCTTGTTGATCCCAACAGCTTCAAACAGTTTAGGAAGGTATTCACCATAGAAGTTTGCCATCTCCTGGAACTTCACTTCCTGCTTTTTCACAATGAACACACGTTCAGCAAGATCTTCCTCTTTCACTTCAAACTTTACAGCTGATGCAGAAGATGCCATGTTTTCAATCGTTGCTTTAAGCTTGTTCAGGCCTTTTTCGAAATCCTGTCCAAGCATTTTATCCATATCCATGAACAATGAAAACGCATTCCACGGAAAAGGGTTTTTACCTGAAAAACCCCAGCTAACCTGGGTTCCTTCAGGTGTTGGTACGATATGATAATGCGCGATGGATGTTGATTCCCAGGGTCTGATGAAATGAACTTCCGTTTCGATCATGCTGTCTGCCACCGAAAGGATTTTCATCTGCCCCTCTCCTACCTGGTCGTTCCCAACCCAGCTGTAAGAAGACCCGACAGTTCCGTTCTCACCTGAATAGGAAAGCTTCATCTGAGGATCATATTCTGACCATGGATCCCATTTTGTGAAGAATCTTAAGCTTTTCAAACTGTCTCGCAGTTGATCAGCAGGTGCGTTGATCACCACGGTGCGTTCAACCGAATATTCTTTCGGAGCGATCAGTGCCAGGATGAAGAATATCAGGATCAGAGTTCCCAACACTCCCAGGATAAGTTTAAACGTTTTGTTCATGTTTCTTAGATTAGGGGGCAAAAGTAAGATAAAATCAGATACCCGCCGGCCATCGTTTCCTGCAAACACCTGTTATTATTGTTCCTGCGTAAAAGTTTTATTCTAAATGTTTATTTTATTCCACACAAACGCCTGAATGGCATAAAACGTTCATATAAAATGAAGTATGTATTGCTGAATTTCTTATTACTTTTTGTGTTCAATGGCTGCTCACAATCATCCAGGGAAAAATCCAGTGAAAAGGTAATTAACCAGTCAACTATGAAACAGGTAGCAAACGGGAAGGACATTCCCTATAATAAACTCTCCGATGAAGAAGAGTATGTGATCGTTAACAAAGGCACTGAATATCCCTTTACGGGGAAATATTACAAGCATAAAGAGCCTGGAACATACGTCTGCAGACGCTGCAATGCCCCTTTGTATAAATCATCAGACAAATTCGACTCAGATTGTGGCTGGCCAAGTTTTGATGATGAGATCGAAGGCGCCGTGAAAAGAGAAACAGATGCCGACGGACGACGTACAGAAATCCTGTGCACCAATTGTGGAGCTCACCTCGGACATGTCTTTGAAGGAGAGCGTCTTACTGAAAAGAACACCAGGCATTGTGTGAATTCTGTTTCCATTGAATTTGTGCCTGTTCAGAAGTGATCAGAATATTGCATTTTCACTTATTGTGAATTTGCAGATAATGCCAATTACCGGTACCTGATCGGCTGAAAATCACTTCATTATATTCCCCGAAGGCATCGCATTTGCGTCTATAAAGGTGTATTAAACCCTTTAGACTATGAACGCAATTGAAAGAACAATGTACTGGGGAGAAACCCACCATCCTGCCTGGCTGGACCCCGTAAGGGTAGTTTTAGGACTTATCCTGTTCATCAAAGGGATCTTTTTCATTCGAAACCTGGAAGCGATCGAGCAGATGGTCATGAGTGCGAACTTTGAATTTTATCCATTCATCATCGCACATTATGTGGCCTTTGCGCATCTTATCGGTGGATTATTGATTGCCGGTGGCTTGCTTACCCGGGTTGCGGCATTATTCCAGATACCGATCCTCATTGGCGCGGTATTCTTCGTTAATGCCAGCAGAAATTATTATTCGATGGAATCGGAAGGACTGCTTGCGATAGTAGTGCTGATCCTTTTGATCGTCTTTCTTGTGGTTGGATCAGGCAAGTATTCGCTTGACCATTACATGAAAACCCACAAGGATTATTAATGTAACAAAAGAGCAGGAACCCCTTTTCAGCACAAACTGGAAAGGGGCTTTTTGTTTTATTTCAGGAGCGCTTCTGTCTGCATCAATACAGCTTCATTGAATGCATCCAGCTGCTTCTTCTCTTCTGCAGTACAATCACAGCTGCCTGCAATACGGGTCAATGTCTCGCGTGCATTTTTGATCTCATTCTCAGGTGCACGAAGTATCAGTTCCGCAGAGATGTAATACACCCAAACCTGCTTTGTTTCGGAATCAACCTGCTGATAGTTCTTTAAAAACTCGTTCGTGTAAGTCTCAAACAGCTTCATGGCGCTGTAGCTCGCCTGGTTGGGTAACGCATCTCTGTACTTTTTTAAAATTCCATTCACCTTAACAATGGTCGCTTTGCGAATATCCTGGTCGTCCACAGCAAGGTCTTCGAACAAAGCCAGACTATCCGGAGAGATTGATGCTCCCTGGTTCTCTGCCTGAAGCTCTTGGACAGACTCAGCCTGTACAGTGGAATCAGCAGCCATGTTCTCAGATTCCTTTGTTTCCTGATTTCCGCATGCAGCAAGCACAACAGCTGCAAACAATGATAAAATTGATCTCCCTGACTTCATGAATTTCAACGTATGGTTAAACTGATTTCCTTCATTAGAATCCAAGCTGCGTGAGCTTCTTTTTGCTTAGTCCTTCTTTCACAAGCTGGTAAGACCTTTCGATTAAAGCCTCAAGCTCTTTCCTTTTAATGGTTGCTGATGGACCAATATTGACCCATTTATACCTTGCAAGATACGGCGCTGGAACAATACCATCCTCAAGTATCAGCTCCTCAAACTTTTCAGCATCAGCCTTTAGAGAAACAGAATGATCTGATTCAAGTCCTGTAACACAGAACATCTTTTCCCCGATCATAAAGCACAGGTCGTGTCCCCATTTGATCTCCTCTGTCACTCCCGGTAGCTTCATGCAAAAGGTTCTTAATTCCTCTGTATTCATTTTCTTATCCTCTCCCCTTTCCGGTTAATATAAAACACGTCATTTCCCTGGTAAACTTTCGCGCTGTCTTGCATGAATGATTCAGCATCATTGTACACAGGCTCGATCACAATACGTCCGTCTGCATCTGCGAAACCTGTCATTCCGCCTATCTTTATCCGGAAAAATCCTCTCGCATCTTGCGGGTCGGGACCGTTGTCTAACACATAGGCGTGAAACAACACCTTGCCTTTTCTGTCAATAGCAACGATACCTGAATCTTTGTCTGCCACAAATGCGAAATGCTGAAAGGTATCCGTAAAGCAATATTCATATTCCCCATAAGGCACCACCATTTTACCTTTCGAATCCTTGTAGCCGCACTGTTCTTTTTTATTGATCGTGATTAACAAGGGCCCTTTGCTTTGCGCAGGCACAACAAGAGGGAGCATGATTAAAAGAGCCAGAAAAAGCTTCATGGGCTATTTGCTTCTTAATCTCTCGTGGATGTTTGCTGATTCGATCAATGCCGCCGATCCGTACCATGGATGAAGTTCCATGACAAGTCGTCCTGCTTTGATCGCCGGATCTGATTCCGTCAGCGCTTTGGCTTCTTCTACCGATTCAACATTGAAAATGTAAATGCCTCTCAACTCACCATTGTCCAGAAAGGGACCAGCTACTATCAGCTTGCCTTCCTTTGCCATTCTTTCGATGTTGTCCATGTGGCCTTTCTGAATGATCATCGCTGAATCCCTAGACATCGTGCGGTTTGGACCTGATTTCAAAAAAGCCATGACGTATTTCTTCATGCCTCGCTCATCTGCCCCGAGCTTTCTGATCAGTGCTGTATCAGGTGCAGTCCTGGTCTGTGCAATTGATGGAAGTGCCGCAAATAAAAGTAATGTGGTAAGTATCCTCATAATGAACATTAGAATGCATGAAAATACTTTTTTACTCCGAATCAAACGTGACCTACCCCATTTTTCAATGTCACTTCGCTGCTGTAAAACTGTGTCCATAATGATCACGGTACATTTTTTTCTATGGATACTGAGCTTAAAATGTTGGTATGACCAGGTGGTGTTGCTTCGTATTTCTACTTCTTACAATTTCATCTAATGCCCAGTATTTTGGACGTAACAAGCCACACTATAAAACCTTTCGCTTCGATGTCACCCGTACCTCACACTTTGATTTCTATACCTACCTCAGGAACGATTCGATTGTAACTGATTTTGCAAGACTTTCAGAAGCCTGGTATTCACACCATCAAAAGATCCTTAAAGACACCATTCCATTCCGAAATCCGCTGATCGTGTACAATACACCCGCTGACTTCCAGCAAACCACAGCGATTCAAGGCCCTATTGGTGCAGGTACCGGCGGTGTGACTGAAGGAATGAAAAACCGTGTGGTCATGCCATTGATGGAAACGCACAGGCAAACCAGTCATGTACTTGGGCATGAGCTTGTTCACGCATTTCAATATAGCCTCATGAGGGAGGCAGATTCTATTTCCATCTATACGGCTGATGTACCTCTGTGGATGGTGGAAGGCATGGCTGAATACATGTCTATAGGGAACCGTGACACGCATACTGCCATGTGGATGAGGGATGCCGTCTTGAATAATGACATTCCAACGCTTGAGAAGATGTCAAAGGACATGCGGTATTTTCCTTACCGTTACGGACAGGCATTCTGGTCTTATGTTGCCGGAACTTATGGCGATTCCGTGATCAAAAAGATCTTTATGAATGCTGCTAAGAATGGTTATCAGCATGCCATTAAAACAGTGCTTGGAATCAATGATGATTCGTTGAGCAAGTCATGGGCAACTTCATTAAAGGCACATTACGGAAAGTTCAGGGATAACACGATTCCCCTGCCAATGACTTCTGCAGTGATCTCTGATGAAAATGCGGGATCACTGAATGTATCCCCCAAGATCAGTCCTGATGGAAAGTACATTGCCTTCTTTTCAGAAAAAGAAGTGTTCACCATTAACCTTTTTCTTGCTGAAGTTGGATCAGGAAAAATAATCAAGACCTTATCAAGCACAAAGCGCAACACGGATATCGATGAGTTAAGCTTCATTGAATCAGGTGGCGCATGGACTCCGGATAGCCGGCAGTTCGCCTATGTGGTATATGAAAAAGGCCGTAACATGTTATATGTGATCGATGTAGCATCCGGAAAAACGGTGCATTCATACCAGCTTCCCGGTCTTGATTTCTTTAGTAATCCAACATGGTCACCTGATGGAAAACGAATTGCTGTTGCAGGTACTATCAAGGGTGTCTCGGATATCTATGTCTTTGAACCATCAGTCAGGACCCTGCATAACATTACATCTGATAAATGGTCTGACATACAACCAGACTGGTCAACCGATGGAAGCACGATCATCTTCTCCAGTGATCGTCCGAAAGACCAGACACAGGTAAGAAGCTCTACATTCTCAATCTGCTCTCTTGATCTCACCACCCGCAAAGTGCACATCCTACCTGGGTTTGAGCACGGTGATCAATTCAATCCGGTTTATTCAGCGAAGGATACTTCCATTTACTTTCTTGCAGATCCTGATGGAATACGCAATATCTACTCCTATTCTCTTGCATCTCAAAAGCTTTTCAAACTCACGAATGTCTTCACCGGCATTTCGGGGATCACTGAATACAGTCCGGCTATTTCAGTGGCGAGGAACACCGGGATGATCGTGTATTCTTTTTACAACCAGAAAAAATATTCGATCTATTCCCATCCTGTTGAAAAGCTCGCTGGTATTCCTGTCGAGACTTCTATTAAAGGTGACGCGAATGTGCTCCCTCCTGGAAAATCAGAAATTGATCCGCCTGAGTCATTAAAAGTGAAGCAGCTTGCAAAGATCACCAAGGCACCTTACAGACCGCGGTTCAAGCTTGACTTCATTGGGAATTCAGGCGTTGGTGTTGTTGCCGGAAGATTCGGTACGGGCCTGGCCGGAGGTGTTAACGCCATGTTCAGCGATATCGTTGGAAACAACATGCTGTTGACTGGTTTATCCATGAACGGACGAATAACCGACATCGCAGGAACTGTCGCATTCATTAACCAGAAGCATAAGGTTCAGTTAGGTGGAATGGTATCTCATATTCCTTACCGCGCAGGATTTAACAGCTATGAATATGTTCCGTTTACCGTTGGTGCCGATACGGTCATGGTTGACAAATACATCACTGATATCGTCAGGATCGTAGAAAACATGGTGGGTGTCTTTGCATATTATCCGTTGTCACAGACACGCAGGATTGAAGCCGGCACCACGTTAAGCTTCTACAAATATTCTCAGGAAAGGATCAACACATTCATGAAGGAAGGTGCCCGCATCCAGGAAACCAAAGAAGATGTACCATCTCTTGATCCTTACGGATTCCTTGCTGTGAACACGGCATATGTAGTTGACAATTCATTCTTCGGAATTGCGTCGCCGATGAAAGGAAGAAGAACGCGCTATGAGGTACAGGAATACCTCGATGGTTTGAAAGTCACCGCGGTGCTTGCTGACCAGCGATACTACACTTATGTTAAACCTGTAGCCTTCGCGATCAGAGGTCTCTATACCGGTCGTTATGGAGCTGATGCGAACACCACCAGACTCACTCCGCTCTTCCTGGGTTACCCGACGCTTGTAAGAGGATATGATGCTTATTCTTTGTATGAAAGAAACAAGGAAAACATCTCAGTTGATGCGCTGACTGGTTCGCAGATCGCCATATTGAATGGTGAAGTAAGACTTCCGTTCACCGGGCCTAAACGACTGGCTGTCATTACATCGAATTATATTTTCACGGAGCTTGCATTGTTTGCGGATGCGGGTACTGCCTGGCGCGCAGATAAAGCAGCTACCACTGGTACTGAGACACTGATACCTGTCCCGGATAAGATGAAACCTGTGTATAGCGCAGGACTGTCGTTACGTATAAATTTATTCGGAATGCTGGTTCTCGAGCCTTTCTACGCCCTGCCTCTCACAAAAGGCATCAGGTCAAAAGGGATCTTCGGACTGAACTTCGCTCCAGGGTGGTGATCATTTACAGACTTCGCAATACATCTTTTTAAGATAGTCATCACCCAATAACTGGAAGTTGATGCCTCCCCTGCCATAAGGATCGAACATACCGCAAAACCTCTTTGCATTTTTGGAAGCTGCATGATTGATGATCGTTTTGTACGATGATTTTTTGATGTTCTTTGGATCAATGATGGTCAGATTCAGATAGTAAAAGATCAGGTCTTCGGACACATCCATGCTTTTCAATCTTGGAAGAAGAATCTTTTCGGCCCAGTCAAACCGGCTGTAGCTGCTGAAGTATTTCGCCAGCTCAAGAAGGTCTTTATCATTTAATGAAAGCGAACGATAGTTGTCATATATGAACTT
>JAKFFM010000023.1:0-155933 GCA_036675075.1 Bacteroidota bacterium | reverse complement strand
TAACATTGAGGTCAAGGTTTATCACTAGTCCGCAGTCCCAGCCGCACAAAAAGCTTATGCGCCATAACTATCGGCATATGTTAGATAATTTGTGATAGTAAGGTTGCAAACGCATGCGATAAAGAGAAAGTGAAAGTGAAAGAGAAAGAGAAAAAAAATTTCAGGTGCGGGAGGACATTAAAGAAACTATTATCCCCCTTCTCTGCGTTGCTTGAGCTACGCAGGAACTATCAACCAATAAACGGCTTTGCTGCTACATGCATGATTTTCAATGTAGCTTTTAGCTTCAGTACGAAATGCTCGTGAAGCGGTTATCATGAATTGTTCTTTAGAGTGTTAATAATCGGTCGGATTAAACATTGAGGTTGAAGATTACAAGTCCGCAGTCGCAACCGCTCAAAAGCTTAAGCTTCAGACGACGGACATAGGGGAGCTTCGCTACAGACGGAAATTACGGGGCTTTTTTAGAATACGAAATGCTGCTAGTATAGTACACCATTTTGCCAACTGCACACTTTGCCAACCAATTAAACATCATTACCAGTCCGCAGTCTCAACCGCACAAAAAAAAACGCTCCAGACTACGGACATATGCTAAATAATATGTGACAGTAAGGTTGCAAACGCATGCGATAATAGGAGGAGAAAGAGAAAGAGAAAGTGAAAGAGAAAGAGAAAAAAAAGTTTCAGGTGCGGGAGGACATTAAAGAAACTATTATCTCGTGACTACAAACCGCACAGATCTTCCATCTGCGAGAGTTAACATATACAACCCATGCTCAAATTCGCTTACGATGAGCTCATTTGAGCCTTCCCTTGCTAATCCTTTCGCAACAAAGCTCCCCTTTGCATCGAAAATAGAATATTCAATAGATGAGCTAACATTGTAATACAGGACATTGGCCACCGGATTAGGATAAGCATGCAAGCCGTTTGAATACAGGATCGGTTTATCTAATCCAACGGTGAACACATCGGATTTCCCAACAAAGCCTGCACGGTTTTCCCAGGAAGAACTTACTCCTCTTGATACACTGAAAATGTCATATCCTACCAACACAACTGAACCTGAAGTGGTCAGATCAAACTCTCCTTCAAATACATTCCCGACATTCCCGATAAAGTAAGTCTTTACAGGATTCCATGCAGCGTCGAACCTGGTTAGAAACACATCATCAGCCACCATTCCATTGTAAGGATTACTTTTATCTTCTATCAGGGTATCATTTCCAAGGATCAATGTATCACGGAAAATTGCCTGCAAATAAAGGCTCCCATCATCCAATCCCTTTACTGTCATTCCGGAATTACAGCATTCATTGTTCTCCGAAGTAAATTGAGCTGTCCTTGTCAGATTTCCATTCAGGTCAAAACCTAATAGAAATGCACTACTGATTCCGGGAGCTCCGATGGTGGTATTCCCAATTGTCATGTCTCCAACAAGCTGACCAGTAACCAGCAGCTGACCGGTAGAATTGTTCAGGTCAAAACCATATCCCATTGACAATGAATTTGCATTTGAGGGTTCATTCACCCAGATCAACTCACCATTTGGAGAAAACCTTGCAACAAACATTCGCTGACTATTGTATTTTGGTGTACTTGCCCATTGGCCTCCTGATACAAAAATTGAATCTGTCGCTACCCCTGAAATATAGATATTGTGATTCATGTCTGTCCTGATTTCAGAGATCGAGGCCTCGAGGGAATATGAATCAAGTGTCAGAAGTTTTTCCCAGATTAACGTTGATCCTGAATACTTTCTAAAAGTGGCGACGATAGGATTAACAAAGTCACTTTCATTCCAGGTGGCACAGATCAGATCATTGTTACCATCAATCGTGAACGTCATGCCTGCGTCAAAAAGTCCAATCTGCGCACCAGTAGCCGGGTCTCTTATAATCCCATTGCAATAAATATTTCCATCATTTCCTATCACAATGGCTTTGCCTGCATTAGGTTCCATCCAGATCGGAGAACCGCTCGATGAAAGTTTCAAAATGAATGTGCCTGGATTACCCAGAAGTGTCGTCAGCGCTGTATCGCTCCCAACGATGAGAGTATCTACGAATGATCCTGATACATAAATATTATCATACTCATCAATCCTGACAAACGACACTACAACATCACTGTCATTCGCAAAAGACTGCTGCCACTGCCAGGAGATCGATGGATTTGTCTGAGAAAAAGAAAATAAAGAGGATATTAAAAGAACTAATAGGAGGGTAATTTGTTTCATTCAGCTGGCTGATTACAATTGCGGCAAATTAAATACAAATTCACCGAAATAAATTTGTTAAAAGGTCACCCCGAAGACCAACACCTTTAATTATCTGGGTATTAAGGACATTCCTTTTTATGCAGATAGGTAATCAACCTGATTTTAGAGCTGCATTAAATAAGAAACGTAAGAGTAATAAGGCTTTTTCCAGTTCTTCCATATGCATAATCTTATTCGGTTACGAACCCAGCTGTCGAGCTTTTTCAGCTTGCCGTGAATACTCGCCATTCGGAAGTAATTCACCCAGCCTCAGACGATTTAACATTTTGTTAAATAATTCAATTGAAAAATATTTAGTATCATGACGAGTACGCAGGTTCAGGCGTTCAAATACACACTCCATTTTGCCGACTGCAAACTTTGCCAACTGTAAACTACATCATTAACAGTCCGCAGTCCCAGCCGCACAAAAGACTTACGCTCCAGACTACGGACATACGGAGCTATTTTGAATACGAAATGCTGCAAGTTTAGTACACTCCATTTTGCCGACTGCAAACTTTGCCAACTGAAAACTACATTATTAAGTCCGCAGTCCCAACCGCACAAAAAGCATGAGCGCCAGACTACGGACATAGGGAAATTTATAATAGGATTGTGAATAGTCTGTGTTCAGTTCCAACCACTCAAAAACTTATGCTCCAGACTACGGAAACTCGGGGTTTAATAAGGTACAGTAGATAAAGAATCTATAAAGGAGCTGTGAATACTCAACTGTATTTAGTATAACACGTCATCACATCCCCTTTTCAGATAAATCAGATCCTTGCAAGCACATTCGCTGCAATACGATCACATCGAATGAGATTGAATTCATAAAGGTTTCCTGCGGTATAGGTATCCATCAGACTGGTACGCAACATTTCCTTTGCACGGTTCAAACGAACCTTCACATTGGATTCTGAGATCTCTAGAGCCTCACATGTCTGATTGATGCTCATTTTTTCAACCTCACGCATGATAAAGATGGTCCTGTACTTTTCAGGCAGCTGATCAATGGTCGTTTCCAGTAATGATCTAAGCTCCTTGTTCAGTGAGACAGTTTCAGGGTTTCTTTTATCTGTGTAATTCATGAGGTCGGCAGTTTCTTCATTGTCATAAGTGAGCACACGCTGCTTCTTTTTCAGTCTTTGGAGACATTCATTGATAAGTATTCGGGTAATCCAGGTGGAGAACTGTGAGCGCTTTTCAAACTTCACAAGATTCTGATATCCTTTTATGTAAGCTTCCTGCATGCAGTCTTCAATCTCCGCTTCATCATTTAGGTAACCCCTGCCAATACGGTAAAGGCGCTGGTTATACTTTCGCATCAGAAGCGCATAACGTTCTTTATCACCATTCAGAATTTCATTGATTATATCATTGTCTTCGTATTCCACAGCAACCTTAATTTATATAGTTCAAAAATTCATTCCTTGTCCCTTCCTCAAGAAACTTCCCTGAATACTCAGATGTTACAGTACTGCTTGTCACATCCTTTATTCCTCTTGAAGATACGCATAAGTGAACGGCATCGATAACAACAGCGACATCATCTGTTTCAAGAATTGCCTTCAGCTCATTTGCAATTTGCATGGTAAGTCGTTCCTGAACCTGCGGACGTTGCGAATAATATTGTACGATCCTGTTAAGCTTCGAAAGCCCGATCACTTTTCCTGAAGAAATATAGGCAACATGTGCTTTACCGATGATGGGTACAAAATGATGCTCGCAGTTTGAATACAGTGTGATGTTCTTCTCAACCAGCATTTGTTTGTATCTGTAGCTGTTTTCAAACAATGCCACCTCAGGCTTGTTTTCAGGGTTCAGTCCGCGGAAGATTTCTTTAACATACATTTTTGCCACGCGCAATGGAGTTCCTTTCAGACTGTCATCAGTAAGATCAAGTCCGAGAGTTTCCATGATCTGAGTGAAGTGATGAGAGATGCGGCTGATCTTTTCTTTATCGCTTAACTCAAATGCATCCGGCCTTAAAGGGGTTTCTGCATTTGTAAAAAAGTGTTCATCACCAATACGGTCGATCTGTTCTTCGACCTCAGTGTTCATTTCCATTGTATTCAACATAGTTGTTCTCTGTTTCATGCAGGATGATCGTTAATTGTTTTTCATTCGGGATATAAGGTAAAATAAGCCGGTGAACGACCATGGCGATGTTTTCGGCTGTAGGATTAAGATTTTTGAACTCATCGGTATCAAGGTTAAGATTCTTGTGATCGAACCTTTCAATGACTTGTTTTTCGATGATGTTCTTTAGGATCTTGGTGTCCATCACATAGCCTGTTTCCGGATCGACTTCACCTCTGACCTTTATTTCCAGGAGGTAATTATGACCGTGAAAATTAGGGTTGTTGCATTTGCCGAATACTTCATGATTTTGTTCTTCAGACCAATGTGCATTATGGAGACGATGCGCGGCATTGAAATGAGCTTTTCGGCAGATTGTGGCTTTCATTACGGGTTTGATACCGAAGAGGGAGAAAGGTTACATTTTTCCAGTTGGAAGTGGGTAGTTCCAGTAGCCGGTGGGCAGTGGGCAGTTGGCAGTTGGCAGTTGGCAAGGGATGAGTACTAAATTTGCGGAATTTCGGTCGTCTCTTTGAACATTGAACTTTGAATTTTAAACTGTTTCTCAGTTGCCAGTTCCAGTGATTGTTCCAGTTTGCAGTGGGCAGTGGCCAGTTGGCAAGGGATGAGTACTAAATTTGAGGCATTCCGGTCGACCAAACACGAATCTTAAATCAGTTGGCAGTTTTAAGTTGGGCAGTTGGCAAAGGCGAGTACTAAATCTTCGGCATTTCGTATCCCGTTTTGAACTTTAAACATTGAACTTTGAATCTTAAACTGTTTCACAGTTGCCAGTTCCAGTTGCCAGTGGCCAAAGGGATGAGTACTAAACTTACGGCAATTCGGTCGTCACTTTAAACATTGAACTTTGAACCTTAAACTGTTTCACAGTTGCCAGTTCCAGTGATTGTTCCAGTTTGCAGTGGGCAGTGGCCAGTTGGCAAAGGATGAGTACTAAATTTGCGGAATTTCGGTCGTCTCTTTGAACATTAAACTTTGAACCTTAAATTTTTTAGTTGCCAGTTCCAGTGGCCAGTGGCCAAAGGATGAGTACTAAACTCGAGGTATATCGTATCCCGCTTTGAACTTTAAACATTGAACTTTGAATCTTAAACTGTTTCACAGTTGCCAGTTCCAGTTGCCAGTGGCCAAAGGGATGAGTACTAAATTTGAGGCATTCCGGTCGCCCGAACACGAATCTTTAATCAGTTGGCATTTTTAAGTGGCAAAGGCGAGTACTAAATCTTCGGCATTTCGGTCTCCACTTTGAACATTGAACATTGAACCTTAAACTTTTTTTTTAGTTTCCAGTTCCAGTGGCCAGTGGCCAAGGGATGAGTACTAAACTCGACGTATATGGTATCCCGCTTTGAACTTTAAACATTGAACTTTAAACTCCAAATGAGTACTGAATCCGCGACTTCACGGATGCCCAAACTCGAAACGCAAAACTCGAAACGCGAAACAGTTCTTGTCCGTTACGCCTGCGCTGTTGGACCGCCAAAGTTCAATGGAATGGCTCTGGGTTCCATGTCTTTGATCTTGCCATTTACCTGCTCGAACTTCTGAATGTTATCCGATAAGGCCATCATCAACCTCTTCGCATGCTGTGGTGTAAGGACGATCCTCGATTTCACCCTCGCTTTTGGAACTCCAGGCATCACTTTTATAAAGTCAATCACAAACTCCGATGGTGAATGCGTGATCACCGCCAGGTTAGAATATATTCCTTCTGCAATCTCTTCTGTCAGCTCTATGTTCAGCTGATTGTTGTTGTTGTTCTCTTCCATGATATCTTAGTCAATATGTAAATCGAATTGAAATTGAAATCCTTTACCAGGATCTGTGGGATCTAAATTAATATATAAATGCGCTAACAGGTGATAATTCGTGTCTTAAGAAACACTTAATTCTGCATCATCGCCTTCCGAAAAATATTTCCTGCATCACTTCCGGATTTCCTACTACCCAGATCAGGTCATTCACTTTTAACACCTCTTCGGATCCCGGATTCAAGATCCTGCGGTCTCCTCGTTCAATGCCTACAATCAGCGCCTTGAAATTCTGCCTGAAATGTGAATCCCTTATCGTTTTCCCTGCAAACACTGAACGTTCATCGATCACATACTGCTGCAGCGATACTTCTGTGTTTCCATTTTCATAGTACTCCACGTACCTGGATGTCTCCATCATTTTTTTAAAATCATCCAGCTGCTTGTCTGTCCCAACAACTGAAATAACATCTGCAGGATACAACCGTTCATCCCTGCTTGGAATATTAATTTTCAATTGTCCTCTTTCAATGCACACAATATTCACCCCTAATCGTTCACGGAGCTGAAGCTCATTCAGGGTACATCCTGCCAGCTTTGATTCGGGCTCTATTTCATACTCTGCAAAATGCGCATCCCAGGGGATCAGCTTCCTGGCTGAACGGTTTTCTCTTTCTATCTGTCTTGAATGAAGATTGGCAAGAAAACGTGATTCGATCCTGTGATAAAATCGCTGCAGCAATCTCGAAAACACGGCTAAAATTAATATGGTAACTCCCAACACAACATAGGAAGTCAGACTTTCTGAAAAAAGCCTGTACATCAGGAAGACAATAAAAAACAAGGCGAGTCCAACCCTGCTCGCTTCAAGCATGATCAATGGTCCTTTATTGTTTCCGGTCTGGTTCAGCCAAAGGCTCATGTAAGCATGACGCGCAATCTTCTTAATTGCCAGTGCCCACAGAAATGGTGACATCATCGTAAATGCCACTATACATGCAAGCAATGAGCTCAGGAATGCATCGTCAATGCGTGATCCGATCAGGTAAACAAGGTACCGGGATGTCAGTGTGATGATGGTGAGGATAACAACTGAATTCACCACAACCAGCACCAGGTAGGAACGAAAAACGATCTTCCATTTACTTTCACGCTGTATTCCCTGTGCACCTGAACTGTATTGCTCTATCGCCCTGACTACACTTTCAGGCAGCGATCGTTCTGCAAAGCGAACGAATGGATCCGACATTTTTATCAGGTAAGGTGTACTGAACGTGGTAATTGCGGAAACAGCAACAGCAATAGGATACAGGAAGTCACTGATCACACCTAGTGTCAGTCCGAGTGTTGCAATGATAAAAGAGAATTCACCGATCTGTGCAAGGCTCATTCCTGATTGAATGGACTGTTTCAGTGGCTGACCTGAGATCAGGGATCCTATCGTACTGCTGGCCATCTTGCCAATGATCGTCACCACGGTAATCACAATGATCGGCAAAGCATATTCTTTCAGCATCAATGGATCGATCAGCATGCCTACGGAAACAAAGAAGATCGCTGCAAACAAATTCTTCACCGGTTCTATGATCTTTTCTATCCTTTCAGACACAGTTGTTTCCGCGAGTATTGATCCCATGACGAACGCACCAAGTGCTGGTGAAAAGCCAACTCCAACCGCAAGCACCACCATCAGCAGACACAGGCCAAGCGACACGATCAGCAGTGTTTCATCATTCAAAAGATCCTTTGCACGTTTCAGCAAAGTTGGAATCAGAAAAATTCCTGCAACAAACCATAAGATCAGGAAGAAAAGAAGCTTAACAAACGATGTGACCATCTGCATCCCTTCGACCTGTTGACTCAGAGAAAGCGTGGAAAGCAGCACCAAAAGTACGATGGCGACCAGGTCTTCAATGATAAGCACTCCAAAGACAAGACTTGCGAACTTTCTGTTCTTAACCCCGAGCTCTTCAAATGCGCGTATGATGATGGTTGTGGATGATACGGAAAGAATACCACCAAGGAAGATGCAGTCCATGGTTTTCCAACCGAGGAGCTTTCCTGCCCCGAATCCAATGGCTAACATGGAAACAACCTCAAAGATCGCGGTAACTGATGCCGATCCTCCAACCTTGGCGAGCTTTTTAAAGCTGAATTCCAATCCCAGGCTGAAAAGAAGAAATATAACCCCGATCTCTGCCCAGATCTCTATACCTTCTTTTTCAGATACTGAAGGAAAGAGAGAAAAATTAGGTCCGACGATCGTTCCGGCAATGATGTATCCTAACACCAACGGCTGTCGCAGTTTTTTAAACAGAAGCGTGACAAACCCTGCGACTACCAGAATGAGTGCAAGATCTGAGATAATTGTAGGAAGATGCATAAGCGAAATCGTTACATGAAAATCCAGTACCAAACTGCATTGAACACTCTAATTTTCAATACAGTCCGGTTTTCCGGATTATCACTCCTACCCTATCAGTAGCTTTACAATGGTAAGCAGTAAAATGACACCAAAGGTCATAATGTAAATAATGCGGACTCCACTGTTCTTATCATTATCTGATGGCTTATTCTTATGTTCTGACATTGCTGGATATATTAAAAATGAAAAATAGGCTCACCTCTTTGGTGAAACCAGGACACAATTAAAAAAACAGCAGATGATCAGATCAGTATAGACCGGAAAAGCAGAAAAAGCCCATCAGGGCTATGATATAAGTCTCTGAAAAAGTAAAGACCTGGGAAAAAATGTTGTGGAAATGGTAGCGCAACATAACTCCCTTCAGAAATATAAAATGGAATGTTTGTAATGACCCTTCGGAAGTTCGCAGCAATCCGAATTATGGAATGTGACCTGTTCCGAACAGCGTCGTCCTGATCCTTTTTTGTTACATCACTCAGTTCAGAACGAATGCCGGTGTTTGATATATTGTCATCGCCTGGCACACCCGCAAGGCATGCCAAGCCAGACAATAAGAACAACAGGAGTAACAGCTTCTTCACTGTGCGCTAAAATAACGAAACCATTGCATTTTTGGGCAGTAATGAAATTATAATCGTTTCATGTGGCAACACCAGGTTCATTTACAGAAAGAATGATGTCTTTTATCAGCCATACATTCGACGAGATATAAAACGGCTGTATGATACCCGCAAAGTTTCGTAAATTCGCCCCCTATGTTCATAGTCAGAACGATCCTTATCCTGTGCTTTATAGGTTTTAACATCTTCCTTGTTAAAGCCTCAGGTGATGTTTCCATAAGTTCTGTCTCTGAAGAATCCGTAATAAGCCAGGCACATCTTGTATTGCGGTCAAAGCCGATCTCCTATAACCTGCTGCTGCCAGTTTACCACCATCCGGTATATGAGGAGATAAACAATTCCAAAGTTGTTGTAAAGAGCCCGAAAAAAGTACTCCTCTGCTGGCAGATCACACAGCCTTGCGCAGGATCCAATACCGATCATTTCTCTGTCTATCATTCATCCCAGGGGTATAAATCTGGAAGCCGTGATCTCATCATCCGCCTCCGGAAGCTCCTTATCTGATCAGTCCTGGCCATTTCAAGGCCTGCAACGTTAACCTTTAAGTTAATTTTTTAGAACATCTGATCAAAAATAATGAATAATCATCTGACACAGAGCACTTTAATCCGAACAAGCATTCCATGGTCTCTGATAAAAAAGAGGTTGAATAATTAATCAAATGGGAAGCTCAACAATTTTACAAGAATTATTTAGCGGCAGGAAAAAACGACTCGTCAACGGGATCTCGGAAGTGCTGTTCATTTGTGTAGGCGTATTGTCTGCAGGGCTTGGACTGAAAGGCTTCCTTCTACCATCCAGCTTCATTGACGGTGGTGTCACGGGAATTTCACTTTTGATCCATGAGATCACAGGAATGCCGTTTTCCATCCTGTTATTCGGGATCAATTTCCCATTCATCATCATCGCATACAAACAGGAAGGGAAAGGGTTTGCATTAAGGACCTTTATTGCCATAACACTGCTTACCTTCGCCGTAGCTGTTATACCATATCCGGTTATAACTGAGGACAAACTTCTGACAGCAGTATTTGGAGGATTTTTTCTGGGAGCTGGAATAGGAATGGCGATGCGTGGTGGCAGCGTAATTGATGGCACAGAAGTGCTCGCCTTGTTCACAAGCCGTAAAAGTGGCCTTACTGTAGGTGATTTCATTATGGCTTTCAATGTGGTGATCTTCGCAGTTGCTGCATTCGTTCTTGATCTTGAAGCTGCACTGTATTCGATGCTGACCTATCTCTCGGCTTCAAAAACGGTTGATTTCATTGTTCAGGGTATTGATGAATATACAGGGGTGACGATCGTATCCTCGAAAAGCGAAGAGCTTAGAAAATCGATCATTGAAGTGATGGGACGCGGAGTGACCATCTATAAAGGAAAAAGAGGATTCGGACGCCATGGCGACAAGGATCATGACATTGATGTGATCTTTACAGTGATCACACGGCTTGAAGTATCAAAGCTTAAGTCGGAGGTTGAAAGAATTGACAATCAGGCATTCGTAGTGATGCACAGTATTAACGAAACAAAAGGCGGAATGATCAAAAAGCTTCCGTTACACTGATTATGTGGGATAAATTATCATTTCTGATTTTAAGAAAGAGAATGACTTTCGTGGTCGTGCTTACAATATGTACAGCAGTCATGATCTTCGGAGCTCTGAATATTCAACTTTCATTCGAATTCGCCAGGATCCTTCCAAAGACAGACCCTGCCTATAAGACATATGAAGCATTCAAAGACAGGTTTGGTGAAGACGGGAACGTGCTTGTTATCGGCTTTGAAGATCCTGACATGTTCAGGCTTCAGAAATTCCAGGGCTGGTACGACCTTTCAATGGACATCAAAAAAATTGACGGTGTAAAAGAAGTGTTGTCGCTGGCTAACCTTTACAGCATCGAGCGAAACGACTCCTTACAGAAATTTGAATTCAACCCCATCGTTCAAAGCCGTCCTGAAGACCAGGCCACTGTTGACAGCATTGCGAAGGTTATTCACTCATTGCCATTTTACGAAGGCCTCGCTTACAGCAAGGAAACGAATACCACGCTGATGGCAGTGACGTTCGAAAGGAAAGACCTGAATTCATCTCACCGCCTGAACATGGTGAAAGAGATCAAAGAAGCTGCTGAGAAATTTGGAAGCACGCATAACCTGAAGATGCATTACTCTGGAATGCCTTTCATCAGGACCGAATACATGAACAAGGTTGCCGGTGAGACAAAGCTGTTCCTGCTGCTTGCCGTTATTGTGACCGGATTGATCCTTTACATGTTCTTCAGATCACTTTCATCCGTAGCACTGTCGTTAGGGGTTGTGCTGATCGGTGTGGTGTGGTCACTTGGAACGATGGGCTTTCTGGATTACAGGATCACGGTGCTTTCCGGAATGATCCCGCCCCTCATCATTATCATCGGAATTCCCAATTGCATCTTCCTGATCAATAAATACCATCACGAATACCTGATCCATAAAAACAAGGGAAAGGCATTGTCTCGAACGATCCAGACGGTCGGATTATCACTGTTCCTTGCGAATATTACCACAGCGATAGGCTTTGGAGTGTTCTACTTCACGAACAGTTCCCTTCTTGTGGAATTCGGAGTTGTGGCAGCGATCAATGTGATGGCAACGTATGTGATCACACTGATCCTTATTCCTATCGTACTGAGTTTTATGCCAGCGCCAAAAGAGAAGCAGATCAGCCATCTCGAAGGGAAACGGATCAACAAGGCATTGTCATTCATCAATCACATCGTACACAATCACAGAAAAGCGATATATGGCATCATTACAGTAATTGTGGTCATCTCCACCTATGGTATGATGAAGATCAACATCATCGGGTATGTAGTGGATGATCTTCCGAAGAAAGATCCTATTTATGAGGACCTGCATTTCTTTGAAACCCGCTTCAATGGCGTGCTTCCATTTGAGATCCTGGTGGATACCAAAAAGCGCGGAGGCGTGTTCGCTGATGACGGCAAACTGCTTTACAAGATCAACAACCTGCAGAAAACGATGGCGCAGTATGAGGAGTTTTCAAAGCCATTGTCTGTTGTGGAAGGAACGAAATTCTTTTACCAGGGTTTTAAAGATGGTAAACGTAAATTCTATATACTTCCCGGAGCGCTTGAATTAAAAAAGATGATCGATTACCTCCCACAGAATGGGAAAAACAATAATCGGTTAAGTTCATTTGTCGATTCGAGCAACCGCTTTACACGCGTGAGTTACCAGGTGAAAGATGTTGGTTCTGTGAGGATGAAGGAACTCATCAATGAGCTGAATCCGAAGATCGATTCTATTTTCGGTGATGAATATGATGTGAGCATTACCGGGCATAGTCCGATGTTCCTGAAGAGCAACGACTACCTGTTCAAAAATCTTTTTGAAAGTCTATTTATTGAGATCATCCTGATCACAGTAGTTGGAATGGTATTGTTCCGGTCGATCAAGATCATTATACTCTCGAAGCTTCCATGCCTTATCCCGCTGTTGATCACCGCAGGCCTGATGGGATTCTTTGATATCAACTTCAAGCCATCCACGATCCTCATTTTTACGATCGCCTTTGGTATTTCTTCAGATGGAACGATTTACTTCCTGACCAAATACAGGCATGAGCTCAAGAAGAAGAAGATGAGCGTAAGCGACGCGATAACGAATACGATCTTTGACACAGGAGTCAGCATGATCTATTCTGCACTGATCCTGTTCTGCGGATTCGCGATTTTCGCCGGCTCTAGCTTTGGAGGCACGATCGCATTGGGTATCCTTGTATCCATCACACTATTGGTATCCATGTGTACCAACCTGATCCTGCTTCCATCGATCCTCTTATCACTCAACAGATCCATCAGCAAGAAAGAAATGCTCGAGGAGCCGATCTTTGATATTGAAGAGTCTGTTGAAGATGATACAAAACCCAATACCCAGGGATAGGATTCTGTACTATATCCCGTATGTCTGTAGTCTGGAGTGAAGCTTTTTGTTCGGCAGGGACTGTGGACTGGTAATGATATTTAGTTTGCAGTTGGCAAAGTTTGCAGTTGGCAAGGTGTGAATACTAAATTTGCGGAATTTCGGTCGTCACTTTGAAAATTGAACTTTTTTCCAGTTCCCATTTCCAGTTGCCAGTAGCCAAAGGATGAGTACTAAATCTGTGGCATTCCGGATTCAACTTTAAACATTGAACTTTCAACATTGAACTTTTTCCAGTTGCCAGTTCCAGTTGCCAGTTGCCAAAGGATGAGTACTAAATCTGCGGCATTCCGGATTCAACTTTAAACATTGAACTTTCAACATTGAACTTTTTCCAGTTGCCAGTTCCAGTTGCCAGTGGCCAATAGATGATTACTAAATTTGTGGCATTTCGGATTCAACTTTAAACATTCAACTTTAAACATTCAACTCCATTAAGAGTTAAACCTGCAGAACGTTCACAGTCTTTAACACGATCGACAACGATTCCGCAGACAACATTAAATAAATACCTTATGAAAACTACTCCTGAACACGATGAGCGAATTGCAAAAATGACATTTGGATCGGTGTATCCGCACTATGTAACGAAAGTTCAAAAAAAAGGCAGGACAATAGAAGAATTACACCATGTAATTGAATGGCTGACAGGTTTTGACAGCAAAAAACTACAGGAGCTCATCGACGAGAAAGTCACATTTGAAACATTTTTTAAGCGAGCAAAGCTGAACTCCAAAGCACAGCTTATCACAGGAGTAATTTGTGGTTATCGGATAGAAGAAATTGAAAATCCGTTGACAAAACAGGCAAGGTACTTAGACAAGCTGGTGGACGAATTGGCAAAAGGTAGAAAGATGGAAAAAATCTTAAGACAATAATTGAGACGGGCGTTATGGCAAAGACCAAAACAACATACACGGGAATAGATGTGATGGATTTTGTAAAATCCTACGTTGACAACGAGCAGAAAAAAGCAGACAGTTTTCGTCTGATTGAGTTAATGAAAGAATGGTCTGACGCTGAACCTAAGATGTGGGGACCAACTATTATCGGGTTCGGAAACTATCATTACAAATATGCAAGCGGACATGAAGGAGATGCACCGGTTCTTGGATTTTCTCCACGAAAAGCAGCACTTACGCTTTATGTTTATTCAGACACAGAAAGAAGCAGATCGATTATAGCGGACCTGGGAAAGTTCAAAATGAGTAAAGCCTGTATTTATATAAAAAAGCTTTCCGACATTAATTTACCCGTGTTAAAAGAGCTCTGTATAGAATCAATAAAATACATCAGCGAGAATCATGAATGTTCCTGCAGGATGAAATAACAAGAACATTAACGAATACACTTTTAGGTAATAGTGATTTTATTTAACGCAAAACGATCTGTAATCTGTGGACTAGTTTCCAACGCTGTTCGGGCTTGCAAGACAAATGCCTGAGACGACTCTTTAAAGTTTTCAATTCTTGAATCAAGCTGAAAATACCAGAGTATCGAATTTCCTCCTGATTAATGCACACAATTACCTCATACAAAATCATTCACCAAAACTACAATGTCCGTAATCTGTCGCATTCCCTCTACAATGTCCGTAGTCTGTAGCGTTAGCTAGCGTGGAGGGACTGCGGACCAGGAACATTAATTTTTGAATAGAATCAAGATTTCCTTAGATGTTTAGGATCAACAGTGATGAAACAAGTTAACAGCTAGTTGTTGTCAAGGAAAGCATTTTATCATGCAGTTCGAAAATTTGTACTAGATTTAAAATGTCAGATTTAGTGGAATAGTACAGACACGAACAACAACCTGAGAAAACATTCAGGATTAAATAATTCTTTCGACATTAAAGATATTATCAATTCTTTTGGGCGCTTCTTCCAAAAAGAAGTAAGCGTTCATACTTTACGTGACTTAATCCCATGACTTCTCTGAGAATGAAGTATTAATTTGCATTTAATTAATTCTAAGGCTTAAAAAAAGTGTTGCTTGCACATGCTTGGCGCACCTACAGGTATCCAAACTACTACTGCACATAAGCGCAAACGCTAGTTTTCATGCATATCCAACAATATCTACATGAGTAAGAAAAAAAATAGTCAAGCGGAATTTATAAAATGGTTTGGTCCGGTGCTTGACGCCTTAAAAGCATTAGGTGGTTCCGCTAAACCCCGTGAAATTGCAGAATGGATTGGCCACTTTCTAAACATAACGGACGAAATACTTAATGCTCGCTATGAAAAATCTGGACAATTAAAATTTCCAAACCAAATTGCATGGGCTCGTCAGTATCTAGTTTGGGAAGGGTTACTTGACTCATCAAAACACGGTGTTTGGACTCTGACACAAAAAGGATGGAGAACAAAATTAAGTGATCGGGATGCTCATGACATTTTCTTTAAGTGGGTTAAGATTTTTCAGGAATTAAGAGAGAATAAAGAAACTGTTGACAAGGAAACTGAAAAAGTTGTTAATGCACAAGAAACAACAGACTCGGAAGAAGGACAAGCGATCATTAAACCGACTTTAATTGAAGTACTACAAAGTATTTCAGCTGTCGGCTTTGAGCACATATGTGGTCGCCTCCTTAAGGAATATAATTTTGAAGATATTCAAATAACTCAGCGATCACATGACGGCGGCATTGACGGCTATGCTACATTAAAATTAAATCCCTTTGTAAGTCTTAGTGTATTTTTTCAATGCAAACGTTATCAAGGCACCGTTCCAACAGAAAAGGTACAAGCTTTCATAGGTGTAATGGAGACCAACAAGAGAAGCGTTGAAAAAGGATTAATGATAACTACAGGTTCCTTTGCCAAAAGTGCATTTGAAATCGAGAAAGCGAATATTAAGTTGGAGTTAGTTGATGGGAGCAAATTGGTGGAAATGTTCGAAAACGTTGAACTAGGAGTTGTTCCTAAGACAATTTTCGAACCTGACATTAAATTTTTCGAGCAATACCGGGACATGAAGTAAAACACGAACAAATTACTACTTTCTCTGGCGCAAGTCTTCAACATGGACCATAGCAGAAGCGAGACTTGTGCCTTTTCGAATAATATTTCCTAATCCATATTAATTTGTAAATTAATAATCTACAAAAAGGATTTAAATTAATGCATGACACATGAAGATGGTACAAGTCTCTCGATCCCACACGCCAAGGCAGAAGACTTGCACCAGGCGGGGGACCTCAGGTTAGCTGTCTGATTACCGGACGATGTCTTTATCCCCTGAAAGCTGATCAGCCAAAAAGAAAGGGGTAACGATGTGCAGGGTTATTCCATCCCCCCAAAAAAAAACCCTCCGATTTCTCGAAGGGTTTTAACTCATGCATTTTTTACCTGCTATTTATAGTTCAGATTCAACGATGAAAAGACAATGCTCGATGGAATACAGAATGCAATTCCTTCGATGCCCAGGCCTTTCACTTTTGAAGTAACCACACCGATCATTTCGCCTGATTTTTTGATCAGTGCGCCGCCGCTGTTTCCTGAGTTCACACTCACATCGGTCTGAATGTATTCGCTCTTACGTACCTTCCTGATGCTTGAAATAATTCCTTTTGAAATGGTCTGTCCGAGCTCAATGGATGTTGGTGTTCCAATCGCGAACACTTCGTCGCTGATGCCGTAATTTTTGTCATTAGAAAGCACATAAGCTGCATCAAACGTCGCATCTACCTTTAGAAGCGCAAGATCCGATGACGTGCTGTATCTTACAAGCTTTGCAGGAAGTGTTCTTTCATCATCCGTCAATACCTGGAGATCTGTTTCTCCTGCTACAACGTGGAAGTTTGTAATGATGTAACCATCCTGTGAAATCACACATCCGCTTCCAAAGCCGTTCTTGCCTTTAATAGTCGCTGTTGCACTCTTAGCGATCTCCACCGATGTGGTGCTCACGGTTGGCCTGGTAATCACAATAGGTTCAGTCGAGGTTGCTGCCAGTTCTTCTACTTTCAGGATTTTCTGAACTTCATCGCGATTCACCATCTGAACGAAAGATGATAATAACAGATCTTCAAGAGAATATTTAATGTATAATTCTTTATCGTAAAAGTCTTCGCTGAATGTTCCAGACTTACTTTGTACTTCAGCAGTATGCAGCACCTGGTCATATACGTCAAGCACCTTCCATGTGATCGATGCTGAAGCCTCTACTGCTGTTGGGTTTCTTCCGTTCACCATAATTCGGTTGGAATTGATCTCTGTGAACCATAGCGCGGTTACTTCTGCTTCGAGGTAAACGCTGTTTGAATAGTCTTTAAATACCTTATTCACTGTATCGATGAATCCATTTTTCTTGAGAATTTCATTGATGTAATCTGTGAAAATTGAATTCTTTATATCATACGCATTGGTTTCACTTGCCTTTTGAGTTGGCGTGTATGAGCTTGTATAGTTTCTGCTTCCTGCGAGGTACTGCTTATAACCGATCTGGTTAATTTTATAATCACTCTTCTTTACATTAAAAGCAGATTTAGTTAGTGTCATGAATTTCTGGTCATCCTGCTTCTTTTTGATTGGAAGCGGAGCGGAAGAGTTCACTACCTTATAGTAATCGAAGGATTTTGGAGCGATATCATAAAATATCGGGTAGCAAAAGACCCCAAAAGGCACGATCGACATGATGTACAGCGGTGATTTCTTGTTCTGAAGCACTGCCAGGTGCTCAACCTTGCAACCTTCTCTTTCAATCCGGACCTGCTTTGCATTGCCGTCTCGTGTCATTTTAGCCTGTACCATGGATCCGGTACCCTGCAACTTGTTATCAACATATACCGTTGCTTTTTCGCTGCCGGTAGATATCATGACCTTTTGAGTTTTTGAATTCAGGATGCTCGCGCAGCTAGATAATAATGCCGCGATCATCAGGAATGCAAATCCTCTGGATAAAATACTGCTCATTCTTTAAAAGATTTAAGATTTTTTGGAATTTATTAGCTCGTGAAAATACTTAAATAAAACAGATTAATTCCGCATTAATACGGAGAAATTTTAACGGATAATTAATACGGGGAAAAAGGATGATCAACATCATTTTCATAAGGCATTGAAATCCAGAGATGTCAATAACAAAAACATTTCATCGTTCACTTCATTATTCCATTAATTACTTATGAAGAAATTAATCTCAATTAAACCGGATGACTATATAACAACAAAAAACCCCTCGATTTCTCGAAGGGTTCTTTGAATAAACTATTGAAGTGATTACTTCTCGTTTTCAACTTCCTCAGCTTCTTTGAGGCGGTCACGATCACGTTTTGAAGCCATCAGCTCTTCGTATTCTTCTTTTGAACCTACGATGATCTTTTCGTACTCTCTCAATCCTGTACCTGCAGGAATCAAGTGTCCAACGATCACGTTTTCTTTCAGTCCAAGAAGCTCATCCACCTTACCGTTAACGGCAGCTTCATTCAGCACTTTTGTAGTTTCCTGGAATGATGCAGCAGAGATAAAGCTGTTTGTCTGAAGAGATGCTCTTGTGATACCCTGAAGGATCTGGCTGGATGTCGCAGAAACAGCGTCTCTGGCTTCGATCTGCTTCATGTCTTTACGCTTCAGCATGGAGTTCTCATCACGCAGCTTACGCGCTGTAATGATCTGTCCTGCCTTCACAGTTGTAGAATCACCTGAGTCAAGAACAACCTTCTTACCGAAGATCTCATCGTTCTCTTCCATGAAGTCACTCTTATTGACAAGCTGCTTCTCAAGGAATTTAGTATCACCCGGATCTTCGATCTCCACCTTACGCATCATCTGGCGAACGATCACCTCAAAATGCTTGTCGTTGATCTTCACACCCTGGAGACGATAAACCTCCTGGATCTCATTTACAAGGTATTCCTGTACAGCTGTAGGCCCTTTGATAGAAAGGATATCATCAGGGGTTGTAGAACCATCAGATAATGCCATACCAGCCTTGATGAAGTCATTTTCCTGAACAAGGATATGCTTGGAAAGTGGTACAAGGTATTTTTTCATTTCACCTGTACGTGATTCCACGCTGATCTCTCTGTTACCACGCTTGATCTTTCCGAAAGAAACGATACCATCAATTTCAGAAACAACTGCA
The DNA here is from genome assembly GCA_036675075.1 of Bacteroidota bacterium. Taxonomy (GTDB): domain Bacteria; phylum Bacteroidota; class Bacteroidia; order JAKFFM01; family JAKFFM01; genus JAKFFM01. Next base: position 136,700 of record JAKFFM010000023.1, on the reverse strand, counting down.
GGATTCGAAGGGTTACGTGCCTCGAACAATTCAGTTACTCTTGGAAGACCACCCGTGATATCTCCTGATTTACCAGTAGCTCTAGGGATCTTGACAAGGATCTGACCTGCTTCGATCTTGGAGTTGTCATTAACCACGACGTGTGCACCAACCGGGATGTTGTAAGTACGAAGCACTTCTTTCTTCGAATTCACGATCCTGATCGCAGGGTTCTTGGTCTTATCTCTTGTTTCGATGATCACCTTCTCCTTAAAGCCGGTCTGTTCATCGCTTTCTTCACGGAATGTGATTCCTTCTTCGATCGCTTCGAATTCGATCTTACCAGCCATTTCAGAAACGATCACGGCATTGTAAGGATCCCATTCGCACACAAGCTGACCTTGCTTTACAGTATCGCCATTCTTGATGTAGAGATGTGAACCGTAAGGAATGTTTGATGTTGTAAGCACGATGCCTGTGTTTGCATCAACGATCCTCATTTCAGCAGAACGTCCGATCACAATGTTCAGACTTTCACCTGCCTGGTTCGTTGTTTCAACAACACGAAGCTCATCCATTTCAACAACACCGTCGTATTTCGCACGAATAGTTGATTCAGAAGCGATCTTGCTTGCAGTACCACCCACGTGGAATGTACGAAGTGTAAGCTGTGTTCCTGGTTCACCGATCGACTGTGCAGCGATAACACCTACAGCTTCACCTTTCTGAACCATACGTCCTGTTGCCAGGTTACGTCCATAACACTTCGAGCACACACCTGATTTGGATTCACATGTAAGCACCGAACGGATCTCAACTGATTCGATCGGAGAGCTTTCAATTGTTCTCGCAACATCTTCAGTGATCTCTTCACCTGCAGAAGCAAGCAATTCTCCTGTGTTTGGATGGAACAGGTCATGTACCGATGTACGGCCAAGGATCCTGTCGTATAAGCTTTCAACAACCTCTTCATTGTTCTTTAGAGCCGTTGCCTGAAGTCCTCTAAGAGTACCGCAGTCTTCGAATGTGATGATCACATCCTGTGCAACGTCAACAAGCCTTCTTGTAAGGTAACCCGCATCCGCTGTCTTAAGAGCGGTATCGGCAAGACCTTTACGCGCACCGTGAGTAGAGATGAAGTACTCAAGGATCGAAAGACCTTCCTTAAAGTTCGAGATGATCGGGTTTTCAATGATCTCTCCGCCTGTAGCACCCGACTTCTGTGGTTTCGCCATTAGACCTCTCATACCTGAAAGCTGACGGATCTGCTCTTTCGAACCTCTCGCACCAGAGTCAAGCATCATGTAAATCGAGTTGAAACCTTGCCTGTCGTTGATGAGGGTAGTCATCAGCTTTTGTGTCAGACGGGAGTTTGTATGTGTCCAGATATCGATGATCTGGTTGTAACGTTCGTTGTTGGTGATGAATCCCATGTTGTAGTTATTCAACACTTCTTCAACCTGACCGTTCGCTTCCTTGATCATCTTTTCTTTCTCTTCAGGAACAATTACGTCACCTAAATTGAAAGACAATCCACCCTGGAATGCCATCTTGAATCCAAGGTCTTTCATGTCATCAAGGAACTTTGCAGTTCTTGCAACACCAGAAACCTTAAGGATCGATCCGATGATATCTCTCAGTGATTTTTTAGTTAGCAATTCATTAATGTAACCAACTTCGCTTGGAACAACCTGGTTGAACAATACACGTCCTACAGTTGTTTCAATAAGCTTGTTAACCAGCTTGTCACCATCTTTCACATTTGCTTTCACACGGATATGTGCATGCAAGTCAACTTTTTTCTCGTTGAACGCGATGATCACTTCTTCCGCTGAATAGAATGCAATGCCTTCACCTTTAACCTTTAATTGCTCATCACTCTTACGGCCTTTGGTCATATAGTAAAGACCAAGAACCATATCCTGTGAAGGAACTGCGATTGGCGCACCGTTCGCTGGGTTAAGGATGTTATGGGAAGCAAGCATCAGGAGCTGAGCCTCAAGGATAGCTGCGTTTCCAAGTGGAACGTGAACAGCCATCTGGTCACCGTCGAAATCCGCGTTAAACGCAGTACATACAAGCGGGTGAAGCTGGATCGCTTTTCCTTCAATAAGCTTTGGCTGGAATGCCTGGATACCTAATCTGTGAAGGGTCGGAGCACGGTTAAGTAACACCGGATGGCCTTTCAGTACATTTTCAAGGATATCCCAAACGATCGCGTCCTTACGGTCAACGATCTTCTTTGCAGATTTTACCGTTTTCACGATTCCTCTTTCGATCATCTTACGGATGATGAATGGCTTGAAAAGCTCAGCTGCCATATCCTTAGGGATACCGCATTCATGTAGCTTCAGTTCAGGACCAACGACGATTACCGAACGGGCAGAGTAGTCAACCCTCTTACCAAGTAGGTTCTGACGGAAACGACCCTGCTTACCTTTTAGTGAGTCAGAAAGGGACTTAAGGGCACGGTTTGATTCAGTTTTAACTGCATTCGCTTTTCTTGAGTTATCGAAAAGTGAATCAACAGCTTCCTGAAGCATACGCTTTTCGTTACGCAGGATCACTTCCGGAGCTTTGATTTCGATAAGTCTCTTAAGACGGTTGTTACGGATGATTACACGACGGTATAGGTCGTTAAGATCCGACGTAGCGAAACGGCCACCATCAAGAGGTACAAGAGGGCGCAGTTCCGGTGGAATAACAGGCACCACCTTCACGATCATCCACTCAGGACGGTTCACGATACGATCGTTAGCCTGGCGGAACGATTCAACAACCTGGAGACGCTTTAACGCTTCAGTTTTACGCTGCTGAGATGTTTCGGTGTTTGCTTTGTGACGAAGGCTGTAAGAAAGCTCATCAAGATTCAATCTGCCAAGAAGATCATAAAGTGCATCAGCACCCATCTTCGCGATGAACTTGTTTGGATCATTGTCGTCGAGGTACTGATTGTCTTTAGGAAGAGTCTCAAGGATGTTGAGGTATTCTTCTTCAGAAAGGAAATCAAGGTAGTTGATACCATCAGCACCTTTGATACCAGACTGGATCACAACATAACGCTCGTAATAGATGATCATATCAAGCTTCTTGCTTGGCAATCCAAGCAGGTAGCCGATTTTGTTCGGAAGTGACCTGAAATACCAGATATGAGCTACAGGCACAACCAGCTGGATGTGGCCCATTCTTTCACGACGCACTTTCTTCTCGGTTACTTCAACACCGCAGCGGTCGCAAACGATACCCTTATATCTGATCCTTTTATACTTTCCGCAATGACATTCCCAATCTTTTACCGGACCAAAGATCCTTTCGCAGAATAAACCATCACGCTCAGGCTTATATGTACGGTAGTTGATTGTTTCAGGCTTCAATACCTCACCGCTTGAACGCTCAAGGATGCTTTCAGGAGAGGCAAGGCTAATAGTAATTTTGGTGAAATTACTTTTTACTTTAATATCTTTCTTTAAAGCCATTTGCTGTTTTAAATTATGTTTAAAATCCTCCCGAATTGCTTCGGGAGGAAATTACTTTATTTACTCAAGTGTTACATTCAGACACAGACCACGAAGTTCGTGGAGCAATACGTTGAAAGATTCCGGGATACCAGGAGCTGGCATATTTTCACCTTTCACAATTGCTTCATACGCTTTCGCGCGGCCCACAACGTCATCCGACTTAATGGTCAGGATTTCCTGAAGGATATTTGCAGCACCGAATGCTTCAAGCGCCCAAACCTCCATTTCACCAAATCGCTGTCCACCGAACTGTGCCTTACCACCAAGCGGCTGCTGTGTGATAAGCGAGTAAGGTCCGATTGAACGTGCGTGCATCTTGTCATCAACCATGTGACCAAGCTTCAGCATGTAGATAACACCTACTGTAGCCGGCTGATCGAATCTGACACCTGTTCCACCATCATAAAGGTGTGTGCTTCCGTTTTTAGGAAGACCAGCCTTTGCAATGTATTCATCGATCTCATCGGTAGATGCACCATCGAAGATCGGTGTTGAGAATTTCACGCCCATCTTGATACCTGCCCATCCAAGAACAGTTTCATAGATCTGACCAAGGTTCATCCTCGAAGGTACCCCCAGTGGATTCAGAACGATATCTACCGGTGTTCCATCTTCAAGGAATGGCATATCCTCATCACGTACAATACGTGCAACGATACCCTTGTTTCCGTGACGTCCTGCCATCTTATCCCCTACCTTCAGCTTACGCTTCTTAGCAATGTAAACCTTGGCAAGCTGAACAATACCTGCAGGGAGCTCATCACCAACCGTCAAGGCGAACTTTTTGCGCTTGTAAGCACCAAGAACATCGTTAGCCTTGATCGAGAAGTTATGGATTAGGCTGCTGATCATTTCGTTTACGTCGTTGTCAGCAGTCCACTTATGCGGATTGATTGTCGTGTAGTCAATTCCCTGGAGCATCTTGGCAGTGAACTTTGTTCCTTTACCAATGATCTGCTCTTTAAAATTATTGAATACACCTGAAGATGATTTTCCTTCAAGAAGCACCATCAGCTTTTCAACAAGCTTGTTGCGAAGTGCTGACATATCCTTGTTGAATTCTTCTTCGATCTTGGCAAGAAGCGGCTTTTCATCAGCCTTAGATTTTCTGTCCTTGATCACTCTTGAGAACAGCTTCTTATCGATCACTACACCACGCAATGATGGAGGCGCCTTAAGCGATGCATCTTTCACATCACCTGCCTTGTCACCAAAGATGGCTCTTAACAGCTTCTCTTCAGGAGAAGGATCTGTTTCACCTTTCGGTGTGATCTTTCCGATAAGAATATCGCCTTCCTTCACTTCAGCACCAATTCTGATCAATCCGTTCTCGTCAAGATCTCTTGTTGCTTCTTCGCTTACGTTAGGAATATCTGCTGTTAATTCTTCAAGACCACGCTTGGTATCTCTTACTTCAAGAACATACTCATCGATATGAATTGAAGTGAAGATATCTTCTCTTACTACACGTTCAGAGATTACGATGGCATCCTCAAAGTTGTAACCTTTCCATGGCATGAAAGCCACTTTCAGGTTTCTTCCAAGAGCAAGTTCACCGCCTTCTGTAGCGTATCCTTCGCAGAGCACCTGGCCAGCCTGAACTTTTTCGCCTTTAGAAACGATCGGCTTCAGGTTAACACATGTATTCTGGTTGGTCTTCTTGAATTTTGTTAATCTGTATGTTTTGAGGTCTTCGTCAAAGCTTACAAGACGCTCGTTATCTGTTCTGTTGTAACGGATCACGATCTCGTTCGCATCAACATACTCCACTACTCCATCACCTTCTGCATTGATCAGAACACGGCTGTCGCGGGCAACTTTTCCTTCAAGACCTGTTCCAACAACTGGAGCTTCTGGCCTTAAAAGTGGAACTGCCTGGCGCTGCATGTTCGATCCCATCAGGGCACGGTTCGCATCATCATGTTCAAGGAACGGAATAAGCGATGCCGCGATAGAAGCGATCTGGTTTGGAGCAACGTCCATCAGGTGCAGCTTCTCTGGCTCTACAACCGGGAAGTCACCTTCGTATCTTGCTTTAACACGCTGTGTCTGGAAATCACCTTTCGCATCCATTTCAGCATTTGCCTGTGCAATGGTCTTCTGATCTTCTTCTTCAGCAGTCAGGTAGATAACGCCTTTAGCGACATCTACTTTACCATTGTTTACAGTTCTGTAAGGAGTTTCAATGAATCCAAGCTTGTTGATCTTAGCATATACACAGAGCGAAGAGATAAGACCGATGTTCGGACCTTCAGGAGTTTCAATGGTACACAGACGTCCGTAATGAGTATAGTGAACGTCACGCACCTCAAAACCTGCTCTTTCACGGGAAAGACCGCCTGGCCCGAGTGCCGATAACCTTCTCTTGTGAGTGATCTCTGCAAGAGGGTTCGTCTGGTCCATGAACTGAGAAAGCTGGTTTGTACCGAAGAATGAGTTGATCACCGAAGAAAGTGTCTTCGCGTTGATCAGATCTGTCGGTGTAAACACTTCGTTATCTCTCACGTTCATTCTCTCACGGATCGTTCTTGCCATACGGCTAAGTCCGACACCGAATTGAGCGTAAAGCTGCTCACCCACTGTTCTTACACGGCGGTTGCTCAGGTGATCGATATCATCAACATCCGCCTTTGAGTTAATAAGCTCGATAAGGTAACGGATGATGCAGATAATATCTTCCTTGGTAAGGACTTTTGTATCGGCAGCGATATCTAGTCCAAGCTTTTTGTTGATCCTGAAACGGCCAACTTCACCAAGGTCATATCTCTTGTCAGAGAAGAAAAGTTTATCGATGATACCTCTTGCTGTTTCCTCATCAGGTGGTTCAGCATTACGAAGCTGGCGGTAGATATGCTCAACCGCTTCTTTTTCGGAGTTCGAAGTATCTTTCTGGAGTGTATTATAGATAATGGCGTAATCAGCTGAGCTAACATCTTCGCGGTGGAGGATGATTTCAGCAACGCCTGCATCAACGATCAGGTCAAGATGTTCCTGTTCAAGAACTGTTTCACGGTCGATAAGGACTTCGTTTCTTTCAATAGAAACGACTTCGCCTGTATCTTCATCCACGAAATCTTCAGTCCATGTCTTAAGTACACGTGCGGCAAGTTTTCTGCCTTGTGCTTTTTTGACACCCGTCTTGGTCACCTTGAATTCTTCAGCAAGGCCAAAGATCTTTAGGATATCCTTATCAGACTCATAACCGATCGCACGAAGCAGGGTAGTAACCGGAAGCTTCTTTTTACGGTCGATGTATGCGTACATCACGCTGTTGATATCCGTAGCGAATTCGATCCATGATCCTTTGAACGGGATAACACGTGCCGAGTACAGCTTGGTACCATTGGCATGGCGACTTTGTCCGAAGAACACACCAGGTGAACGGTGCAGCTGAGAAACGATTACCCTTTCAGCTCCGTTGATCACAAATGTGCCTTTAGGAGTCATGTAAGGGATAGTACCTAAATAAACATCTTGAACGATGGTTTCGAAATCCTCATGTTCAGGGTCGGTACAATAAAGTTTAAGCTTTGCCTTAAGCGGAACGCTGTAAGTCAGACCTCTTTCGATGCATTCTTCAATGCTGTATCGAGGAGGGTCGACGAAATAATCGAGGAATTCAAGCACGAAGTTGTTACGTGCATCCGAGATTGGGAAGTTTTCAGCGAAAACTTTGAATAATCCTTCGTTTTGACGGTTTTCAGGAGTTGTTTCCAGCTGGAAGAAATCCTGAAATGATTTTAACTGTATTTCCAGAAAATCCGGATACTCGATCGGATTTTTCATGGAAGAGAAGTTAACTCTCTGGCTTTTTTTATTTGGTGTCAAAGGAATTTCGGTTTTAAATTAAGAAAAACACTAATTAAACAATCCAGGATACCCTGAAACAGCAAAGAGTATAGACCTCTTCCTTTTTTAAAAAGGAGAGATCTATACTTTCGCTAATTGTATAAGAAGCCGATTACTTAACTTCAACCTCAGCTCCAGCTTCTGTAAGTTGCTTCTTCAGGTTTTCAGCATCCTCTTTAGAAACACCTTCTTTTAGAGGCTTCGGAGCACCATCAACCAGATCTTTAGCTTCTTTCAGACCAAGACCAGTAAGGTCTTTTACAAGCTTAACAACAGCCAGTTTGTTACCACCAGCAGCCTTAAGGATTACGTCGAAAGTTGTTTTCTCAGCAGCAGCAGGAGCAGCAGCACCGCCTCCACCAGCAACAGCTACAGCAGCAGCTGCAGGCTCGATGCCGTATTCATCTTTTAAAATTTGCGCTAATTCGTTAACTTCTTTAACTGAAAGGTTAACCAATTGTTCAGCAAAAGCTTTTAAATCTGCCATTTTTATTGTTGTTTAAAGTTGATTACTATAGTTAATTATTATTGTTTACTTTCTGCGCCGCTGATCCGTTGTTAATAAAAACGGGACGGCAAATTTACTTACTATTTGTTTAATAACAAAATTTTCGCTTTATCTCAAGGCGATGAATTTGTTATTACTCAGGCTTTTCAGACAGTGTCTTGACAATTCCTGCAAGTTTGTTCTTACCAGACTGTAGAGCTGATATAACATTTTTGGCAGGAGACTGAAGTAACCCGATGATATCACCAATAAGTTCGTTCTTGGTCTTGATGCTTGCAAGTGTGTCAAGCTGGTTATCACCGATGTATGAAGACTCTTCCACGTAGGCAGCCTTAAGCAGAGGCTTATCGCCACTCTTAGGGTTTTCCTTGCGGAACTGTTTGATAAGCTTTGCCGGTTCACTTCCGGAAACACTGAACATAACCGCTGTTGTTCCTTTCAATGAAGTAAACAACGATGAATAGTCACGTCCTGTTTTTTCCATAGCTTTCTGAAGAAGGGTATTCTTCACAACACGCATTTTGATCTGCTTGTTGTAGCATGCTCTTCTCAGGTTGTTGGTTTTCTCAACAGTCAGGCTGGAAGTGTCGGTGAGATAGAAATTCGGGTTCTCATTCAATTCCTGAACGAGCTCCTCGATCATAGAGTGTTTCTCTTCTCTGTTCATTTCTTTATTATTTGACTGATGATTAAACTGATTTCTGATCCACCTGGACGCCTTCGCTCATAGTGCTTGACAAATAGATGCTCTTGATGTAGGCACCTTTTGCAGCCGATGGCTTAAGCTTGATGATAGTCTGTATAAGCTCATTCGCGTTTTCAGTCAGCTTCTGAGTATCAAAAGACACCTTGCCTACTGCAGCGTGAATGATTCCGGTCTTATCCACTTTAAAGTCGATTTTACCAGCTTTTACTTCTTTTACAGCCTTCGCCACATCAGGGGTCACAGTACCGGTCTTAGGGTTTGGCATCAATCCGCGAGGACCAAGCACCTTACCTAAAGCACCTACTTTACCCATTACGCTTGGCATTGTGATGATAACATCCACATCTGTCCAACCTTCTTTGATCTTGTTGATGTATTCATCAAGACCTACGTAGTCAGCTCCTGCAGCTTTAGCCTCTTCTTCCTTATCGGGAGTACAAAGCACAAGAACCTTAATTGTTTTACCTGTTCCGTGTGGAAGGGTAACGATACCACGTACCATCTGGTTAGCTTTTCTTGGATCAACACCCAATCTTACCGCTACATCCACAGATGCATCGAATTTAGTCGTAGTGATCTCTTTTACAAGCTTCGCAGCTTCAGCCAAAGGATAAGCCTTGGTTTTATCCACCAGGTTCTGAACCTTTTTCTGATTTTTAGTCAACTTTGTCATCTCTTTGCTTTTTAAAAGGGTTTATCACCAGTAATGGTAAATCCTAAGCTCCTTGCTGTACCTGCTACCATGCTCATTGCTGATTCAATGGTAAAGCAGTTAAGGTCAGGCATCTTATTCTCCGCGATAGCGCGCACCTGTTCCCAGGAAACAGAACCTACCTTTTTACGGTTTGATTCTGCAGAACCTGTCTGAACTTTAGCAGCATCTTTCAGCTGAATTGCAGCAGGAGGAGTTTTGATTACAAACTCAAAGGACTTATCCGAATAAACGGTAATGATAACAGGTAAAACTTTACCTGCCTGGTCCTGGGTACGAGCGTTGAACTGCTTGCAGAACTCCATAATGTTCACACCTTTCGAACCGAGAGCCGGACCGATCGGAGGTGAAGGATTCGCAGCACCACCTTTTACCTGGAGTTTAATAAACCCCGTAATTTCTCTTGCCATTTTCTAACTTGATTTAAGTTCCTAATTGTTAATCTGGGAAGCTATGTAACTTGAACTCACATCCATTATTCTTTCTCAACCTGCATGTAGCTAAGCTCTAGCGGAGTCTTACGTCCAAAGATCTTAACCATCACTTTCAGCTTCTTCTTCTCTTCGTTGATCTCTTCGATCACTCCACTGAAGCTGTTGAACGGACCATCAATCACCTTCACTGTTTCACCAACAATGAAAGGTACACTGAATTCTGCATCCGCTTCTGCAAGCTGGTCTACTTTACCGAGGATCCTGTTAACTTCTGACTGGCGAAGAGGAACAGGGTCTCCATTCTTATCGCCAAGAAAACCGATCACACCGGTAATATTTTTAATTGCGTGCGGGATCTCACCCACCAGCGCACCTTCGATCAGGATATATCCAGGGAAGAAGCTTCTTTCCTTACTTACCTTTTTACCATTTCTGATCTGGTACACCTTTTCAGTAGGGATCAATACCTGAGACACATAATCCTTCATGCCCAGGCGGCTGATCTCAACCTCGATATACTGTTTTACTTTTTTTTCTTTTCCGCTAACGGCTCTTACAACATACCATTTCTTAACTGGTCCTGTCTCGGAGCTTTGTCCGGAAATATTGTTATCCTGTTCAGTCATCACCATTTCGATTAAAACATGCCGTAAAGCAACTTAAGAATGTTGCTGAATGCTGAATCCATTAGATAAACGATCAGAGCAATGATTATCGATGCAATCATTACAACAATGGCGCTGCTCTGAAGTTCAGGCCATGTTGGCCATGTAACTTTCGTAAAAAGTTCCGAAGTTGTTTCTTGAAAATATGTTCTCAGTTTGCTCATCTTAATTTCTTTCTGCACGGGTGGAGAGATTCGAACTCCCATCAACGGTTTTGGAGACCGCTATTCTACCCTTGAACTACACCCGTATTTTGTTTCTCTTTCTCTTTCTCTTTCTCTTTCTCTTTCTCTTTCTCTTTCTCTTTCTCTTTCTCTTTCTCTTTCTCTTTCTCTTTCTCTTTCTCTTTCTCTTTCTCTTTTTCTCCCACTCTCTCCTCTATCTCTCCGGGCTATACGATAACCCGATTTTTCAAAAAATAGTACCCACATTTTAACAGAAAACAGCAGGCAGCACTTTGGCTGCCCACTGTATCCATTAAATTGAGTTTTTATTACTTAAGGATCTCAGTTACCTGACCTGCACCAACTGTTCTACCACCTTCACGGATCGCGAAACGAAGACCTTTGTCCATTGCAACCGGAACGATCAGCTTTACAGTGATTGTAACGTTATCACCAGGCATAACCATTTCTCTTCCTTCTGGAAGTTCGATCTCACCTGTAACGTCAGTTGTTCTCATGTAGAACTGTGGACGGTACTTATTGTGGAATGGAGTGTGACGACCACCTTCTTCTTTCTTCAATACGTAGATCTCAGCCTTAAATTCAGTGTGTGGAGTGATTGATCCCGGCTTCGCGATAACCATACCTCTTCTGATGTCTTTCTTGTCGATACCTCTAAGAAGAAGACCTACGTTGTCACCAGCTTCACCTCTGTCAAGGATCTTACGGAACATTTCAACACCTGTAACAGTTGATTTAAGTTTTTCAACCTGCATACCAACGATCTCAACTTCTTCACCTGAGTTAACAACTCCTGTTTCAATTCTTCCTGTTGCAACAGTTCCACGACCAGTGATCGAGAAAACGTCTTCAACCGGCATAAGGAATGGCTTGTCAACCTGACGTGGAGGGATTGGAATGTATGAATCAACAGCATCCATAAGCTCCATGATCTTTTCCATCCACTTAGGCTCTTTGTTAAGACCACCAAGTGCAGATCCACGGATGATTGGTGTGTTATCACCATCATACTGGTAGAAGCTAAGAAGTTCTCTGATTTCCATCTCAACAAGGTCAAGAAGTTCAGGATCGTCAACCATATCCACTTTGTTCATGAATACAACGATCTTTGGAACACCTACCTGACGACCAAGAAGGATGTGCTCTCTTGTCTGTGGCATTGGACCATCAGTAGCAGCAACAACTAGGATAGCACCGTCCATCTGTGCAGCACCAGTAACCATGTTCTTTACATAGTCAGCGTGACCAGGACAGTCAACGTGTGCATAGTGACGATTTGCAGTCTGATATTCTACGTGAGAAGTATTGATTGTAATACCTCTTTCTTTTTCTTCCGGAGCGTTGTCGATAGAAGAGAAATCTCTTACTTCAGACAGACCCTTCTCTGCAAGTACTGTTGTAATAGCAGCAGTAAGTGTAGTTTTTCCGTGGTCAACGTGACCAATAGTTCCAATGTTCACGTGAGGTTTGGAACGGTCGAATTTTTCTTTAGCCATAGCTATATCAGTGTTTAGTTGTTGTTGTTATTATTGTTTAAAATCTGTACAGTTTTAAGAGCCATTGACGGGAATTGAACCCGTGGCCTCTTCCTTACCAAGGAAGTGCTCTACCCCTGAGCTACAATGGCCTGGAAGAGCAAAAAACCGGGTTCTTTTAAGATTTCACGGGAAAACTCCCCGTTCTTTTCTCTTTTTAATTTTGGAGCGGAAGACCGGGCTCGAACCGGCCACCCTCAGCTTGGAAGGCTGATGCTCTACCAAATGAGCTACTTCCGCTAATTACCATCCGAAGCTTTAGCGAAGGTTGAGTACTTTTAAAACTCCTGCTTAAAAAGCATTTAACTTAATTAACCTTCTCTTTGTCTTCCGACAGTTGTTCCGGATTTTACTCCGGAAATTTCAATATTTTAAAGAACTAAATCTCAATTTCCAATCCTTCCCTTCAATCCTTCAGTCTCTGTTCAAAGTTCACCTTCGCCTAGGCTTCGGTGAACAATGTGGGGAGAGAAGGATTCGAACCTTCGAAGACATAGAGTCAACAGATTTACAGTCTGTCCCATTTGGCCACTCTGGTATCTCCCCGGCCGTTCCCCTTGTTCTGTATTCTGCTTTTAGAGCCGATGGAGGGATTCGAACCCCCGACCAGCTGATTACAAATCAGCTGCTCTGGCCAGCTGAGCTACATCGGCATTACTCTACAGTGTTAAAGAACAAAAAAAAGCAGCCCTTCTTTTGAAAAAGGACTGCAAATGTATGAACTTTTATTTCTGCAACAAATATTTCTTCGAAAAAATTACTGTCAGCACAGTTTTTTTTTCGAAGATCACAATCCGCGCAGTTTTTCCTTATGCTTCATCGCCTGCTTACGCATAGCTTCTACCCCTGAATCTATCGCTTCTTCAAAGGTTTTACATTGCTTTTTCACAAACAGATCTGTCCCTGGAACCAGTAACTTGATCTCTCCTACTTTATTTTCAGTGTCGCTTGATTTATCCAGTCGGAGTATCACCTCTGCTCCTATGATCCCATCGTGAATACTGTCAAGTCTGCTCACTTTATCCCTGATAAAATCCAGCAGCTTCTGGTCTGCATCAAAATGAATTGATTGAATCTTGATATCCATAGTCGTTTTGTATATAATTTCAAAGTTGATAAAAAAGTTGAATTATAAAAACCGGTAAAATCATGCCTTCGGATGAGCCTGGTCATAAATTTTTTTCAGCTTCTCAATGGTATTGTGTGTATATACCTGAGTAGCACTTAAATTGGTATGTCCAAGCAGTTCTTTTATGGCATTCAAATCCGCACCATTTTCAAGCATATGAGTTGCAAAACTATGCCGTAAAACGTGCGGACTTCTTTTATTTATCGTAGTTACCTCTGAAAGCGCCTGCTTTACGATGGAATAAACGGTCCTTGGATTCAGATTTTTTCCTTTCTCCGTGCATATCAGCATCTCCGTTGAATCCAGCCCCAGACTTTTCTTTACTTCAATGAATGCCAGGGTCGCCTGTACTGCTTCTGTTGTGAGCGGAATGATCCTTTCTTTATTTCTCTTTCCAAGGACTTTTATCTGTCCTGCCCGTGTGTCAATGTTCGTTGTTTTTAAGCCAAGGAGCTCTGAAAGTCGCATTCCTGTTCCATATAACAGCTCCAGGATCACGTAGGTCAGTTCCTGACCATAATTTTCCTTCTCGCTTTTTTTCCTGTTTAGGAGTTCTTCCATCGCGGGCTTCTCAACAAATACAGGAAGCTTTTTCGAAACTTTCGGGGAAACGATCCTGAGCATCGGATTCTTCTGAATGGCATTCTCTCTCTGGAGGTACCTGAAGAAGCTTTTAAGCGAGGATATGTTGCGGTTAACAGTTCGTGCATCCAGACCACTGTCGAGCCGTGAAACGATCCAGGAACGAATCAGAAGGTGAGATACTTCATTCCATGACTCAACAGGACTGTTTTCCCTGATGTAATCAGAGAAGTTCCCAAGATCATGCCTGTATGAGGTGAGGGTATAAAAAGAAAACCGTTTTTCGAATTCTAAAAATTCAAAAAAACGGTTTAAAATATCGTTCATAGCAATCAGTTTAACGTGAACCTTATATAAAGGTTGTCAACCCTGAAAGCCTGATCAGATCTCGTCTTGCTGCAGCTGCTGCTTGTAGATGGCGTGAAGCTTTGCTTCTCTCTTCTTAACAGATGGCTTCGTGAATTTTTGTCTTTCACGCAGTTCTTTTACAACACCAGTCTTTTCGAACTTCTTCTTGAACTTCTTTAGTGACTTTTCGATTGATTCGCCGTCTTTAACAGGTACAATGATCATTATAATTCTTCTTTTAAGGGGTGCAAAGATAATTAACGCACCGGATTATTCAAAATTATTTTTTCTTTCTTCAGGCAGGAATTTTTCATTCTTCCTGCAGGTTTTTCAATTATTTAAGCAATTCTCTTGCGATCACAAGCTTCTGGATCTCGGAAGTTCCTTCACCGATGGTGCAAAGCTTGCTGTCGCGATAGAACTTTTCAGCCGGAAAATCCTTGGTATATCCGTAACCTCCAAAGATCTGAACGGCTTCATTAGAGACTTTCACACAGATCTCTGATGCATAATATTTCGCGAATGCGCTTTCCTTGGTCACTTTCATGCCGCGGTTCTTAAGATCTGCAGCCTGGAAGGTCAATAGTTCAGCAGCTTCGATCTGGGTGGCCATATCAGCCAGTTTAAATGCAATGCCCTGGAATTCAGCGATCGCCTTTCCGAACTGGTGTCTTTCTTTGGCATACTTCACTGAAGCATCCATCGCTCCTTTTGCGATACCAAGTGACAATGCAGCAATGGAGATACGTCCGCCATCAAGCACTTTCATAGCCTGGATGAATCCTTCACCTTCTGCACCAAGCATCTGGCTTTTGTGAATACGGCAATTATCGAAGATCAGCTCCGCTGTTTCGGATGCACGCATTCCGAGTTTATTTTCTTTTTTACCTGAACTGAATCCAGGAGTGCCTTTTTCAATGATGAATGCAGACATTCCATGAGAATCTCCTTTATTTCCGGTACGTACGATCACTACCGCAACATCGCCTGAAATGGCATGTGTGATAAAATTCTTTGAACCATTGATCACGTAATGATCACCGTCTTTAACCGCAGTTGTGTGCATCCCACCAGCATCAGAACCGGTATTGGTTTCAGTTAGGCCCCAGGCACCGATCCACTCAGCTGTTGCAAGCTTCGGAAGGTACTTCTTCTTCTGCTCGTCGTTTCCAAACTGAAGAATATGTCCTGTGCATAATGAATTATGTGCTGCAGTAGATAATCCAATGGATCCACAGATCCGAGCGACTTCACTCACAACAGTTACATATTCGGTATAGCTTAAACCCGCACCACCGTATTCTGTAGGAACCAGAACGCCCATAAGGCCCAGCTCTCCAAGCTTTTTGAAGACAGGTACAGGAAATTCCTGGCTTTCATCCCACTCCATCATTTTAGGACGGATGTGTTCTTCACCGAATTTGCGGATCATGTCCGCTATCATTAACTGGTTTTCGCTGTAGGAAAAGTTCATCGTGGATTGTTGTGCATCCGCCATCAATTCAACGCTCATATCGAAAGAAATAGGATTATTTATAGCTGACTAAGCTAACAATTTTTTCTGAGATTTTCTCCAGATTTTTTCTTCCATCCAGGAAGTCAAGGGCAATAAGGAATGCGAATCCGGCTACATTACCTCCCTGCATACGGATAAGCTCTGATGCCGCGACAGCTGTTCCTCCTGTTGCCAGGAGATCATCATGAACAAGTACATTCCATCCAGGGTTGATTGAATCCTCATGCATTTCAACGACTGCAGATCCATATTCAAGCGTATATTCAAATGAATGTTTCTTGTATGGCAGCTTGCCAGCTTTCCTTACAAGGACAAACGGTACACCTAATTTTTGAGCCAGCGCAAAGCCAAACAGAAAACCTCTGCTTTCTATTCCAACCACTGCATCAACCTGCATGCTTTTCACCTTTACAACCAGGTCATCAAGAATTTCATTGCAAAGTGAAGGATCATGAAAAACTGGTGTGATATCTTTAAATGAGATCCCCGGCTTTGGAAAGTCCGGCACTTCCCTGATCATTCGTTCTAATTTTTCAGTTGTCGTCATCACGATGCTCTTTTTCTGTAATTATATACTGTTTAAATTTATTCACTTCCATTTCACTGATCGTTCCTATTTTGTAAAGATCTTCAACTGTCCTGAATTCACCATGCTGCTTACGGTATGCAATGATCTTTTTCGAAATCCTGTAACCAATGTATGGATGCCTCGACAGTGTTTCTTCAGACACTAAATTTATCTGGATTCTCCGAACATTCCTCGCATCAGCAAAGATTCCTCCTGCAATTCCTTCATATTTTGCTGAATCCATTCCATACACTTCTTTCAGCTGTTCTTTAAACAAAAAGCCACCAAGCATCTCCCTGTATTTCAGAATGCGTTTTGCAAATGAAGGCCCGATACCTCTTACTGAACACAGCGCTAAGGAATCTGCCGAATTGATCTCCACTAACGGATGATCTTTTTTAATAATATAGTCTGGCTGTTCATATTTTACCCTTTCTTTTTGCTGAATGGCGACATACTCACAAAGCTCTCCGAACAACTTATCATTCATTCCATAAACCTTCTTCAGATCCTCCGCCTTGTAAAACACGCCGCCTTTGCTTCTGAATTTAATGATGCGCTTGGCAATCTTTTCCGGAAATCCTAAAGCTGTCAACTCCTGGTGTGAAGCGGTATTCGGATCGAACGGGAATTTCTCGGATGGATCTAACACTTCAACATTGGCTTCACTATACTCGTCAGCCAGCGCTTCAGTATTCTCTTCCAGCTGTTGCAGGCTGTCCATTTCTCTTACCAATGCAGAATAATCAGCAGCAGGAATTTCAGGCAAAGGATAGAAAGAAATGATCCCCACATTGATCAGGGTCAGCATACAAAAAATGACCACACCGATCTTCTGCTTCCGGTTGTAAAAAAGAAAATCTGAAATTACCTTTTTCACTTTTTCCGCAGGAAATAAACAGGTAATCCAATGAGTACGATCATCAGACCAAATCCCGTGCTTTTGGGTCTTAGAACAAGAAGGTCTATACAGATTGCCAGTGCAGCGATGATGTAAAGAGCAGGTATCACAGGATATCCAAATGCCTTGTAAGGCCTTTCTGCATCCGGCATCTTTTTCCTGAGAACAAATACAGCAGCAATCGTTATGATGTAAAAGATCAATGAAGCAAATGTTGAATACTCAAGCAGGTCTCCGTAGGTGCCCGTTAAACATAGCAGACTTGCCCAGACACACTGAATTGTCAGAGCGTAACCCGGTACATCATTCCTGTTGAGGTTCTGAGCTTTTTTAAAGAACAATCCTTCTTTCGACATCGCATAGTACACACGGGCTCCCGAAAGGATGAGTCCGTTGTTGCACCCAAACGTTGATACCATAACCAATCCTGCCATGATGTATGCTGCAACATCTCCGAAAACCATGGAAGCAGCTGCAGTTCCAACCCTGTCGTTGGTGGCGAACATGATGCCTCTCGAGAATGCATCTGTGGCTGAAGGATCTCCTTTCACAGGAAGCAGCGAGAGGTAAGCGATATTCGCCAGAAGGTACAACACGGTTACGATCGTGGTACCAAGGAAAAGACTCAATGGGATATTCTTCTTTGGATCTTTGATCTCACCTGCAATGAACGTTACATTGTTCCATGCATCACTACTGAAAAGTGATCCGATCATGGCAACACCGATCGCGGCGATCAGGGTGCCTCCGCTAATCTGACTGAATGTATTGGTTGCCGCATCATAGGCTTCAGCTGCCCATGCATTGGAAAAATTATCAGACAGTGTTGATTTCCCAAAAGCAAATCCAATTCCTATCACGATGAGAAAAAACAGGGCAATCAGCTTGGTGGATGTGAAAAAGGTTTGAATCGATTTCCCTGTCTTTATGCCTCGGGAATTACTGTATGTAAGGAAACAGATTGATGAAATGGCTAACAGTTGCGCTGCTGAGATCTTCACAAAGCCAAGGTCCACCAGGATATTATCGGTGCTGAAAAACGGAAGGAACACTGCCGTGAATTTCGCGAAGGCCACGGCTACAGCGGCTATCACGCCTGTCTGAATAACGGTGAAAACAGTCCAGCCATAAAGAAACCCGATCAGCGAGTTGTATGCACGTTTCAGGTACACAAACTGGCCACCTGCTTCAGGCATCATGCCTGCAAGCTCTCCATAGCTTAATGCTGCTGTTACGGTGATCACACCTGTAATGAGCCACACCAGGATGAGATATCCTGAAGAGCCAACAGTTCGTGCGATATCGGCCGAAACGATAAAGATCCCTGAGCCGATCATTGAACCGGCCACGATCATGGTTGAATCCAGTAAACCGAGTGAACGCTTGAATTTATTCTCTTCCATATTTACAATTAAAGTAAGAAGGGCCGTCTTTTCGAGACAGCCCTTCCGGCTTCACACCATAAGGATAGTGCTTAGTTTTTTATTTCAATTTATAACCACTTAAATTTTAAGGCTTTTTATCGGCTTCAAAATCATCATGAGTTGGAAGAATGCTTGCGGGGTTACCTAGTCTGCTGTTCTTTTTACTGTACGCAAAATAAACCAGCAAGCCTACGACCATCCATCCAAGTGCACTAAGCTGTGTATCGGTTGGAAGTCCGAGGATCATTGCAAAGCAAACGATCACACCAAGAATCGGAACCAGAGGAACAAGCGGAGTTTTAAACGGACGAATTGTATTCGGATCCGTCTTGCGCATGATGATCACACCAATACACACCAGGACGAAAGCCAGTAATGTACCGATGCTTGTAAGATCTCCGGCCACGCTTCCCGGAACAAAACCTGCAAACGCACCTACAAAAAGGAACAGAATGATGTTTGACTTGAACGGCGTTTTATATTTTTTATGAAGATCCGAGAATGCTTTAGGAAGCAATCCATCGTTCGCCATGGAATAGAAAACACGGCTCTGTCCCATCAACATCACCAGGATCACTGAAGAGAAACCTGCGAGGATCGCGACAGTTACTGCAGTGGCAAGCCAGCTGTATCCATGCATGTATTCATCGATCGCGTAAGAAACCGAAGCTTCTTTTCCTAATGCCGGATTGGCGAAGTCCTGGAAAGGCGCAACACCGGTAAGTACGTGTGCGAAAAGGATGTAAAGAATCGTACAAACTACAAGGGAACCAAGAATACCGATTGGCATATCACGCTTTGGATTCTTTGCCTCCTGTGCTGCAGTAGATACCGCATCAAATCCGATAAATGCGAAGAATACAATACCCGCCCCCGTCAGAATTCCGGTCCAGCCATGCTTCCATGTATCCTCATATCCTGGCAGATCAGCAGGAATGATGTATGGCGTATGATTTTCAGGATTAATGAATTGCCATCCGATGATGATAAAAACAAGAACAATAGCCACCTTAATGAACACGATGATCATATTTACCATCGCAGATTCCTGAGTACCTCTAATCAGCAGAAGAGAAAGCAATCCGAGAATCAATAAAGCGGGTGCATTGAAGATACCCTGCACACCATCCGGAGAAATCTCGAATGGTGAATGGCACCATTCATAGGGTATAGCGCCTCCGAGCAGCTTATTCAGGTATTCGCTCCAGGCAATTGATACAGTGGCTGCACCAAGCGCGTATTCAAGAATCAATGACCATCCGATCACCCAGGCGATCAGTTCACCCATGGTAGCATAGGCGTAGGTATATGCGCTACCTGCAATAGGAATCATCGATGCAAATTCTGCATAGCACAGACCTGCAAAGGCACACCCGATAGCAGCTACGATAAATGAAATTGTAACCGCGGGTCCCGCATGTTCACCAGCGGCAGCAGCAGTTCTTACAAACAAACCTGCACCGATGATCGCACCGATACCGAGTGCAACAAGGTTTCCGGCGCCTAATGTACGCTTGAGGCCTTTTTCTTCTGATGCCTGTGCCATCAACTGATCCAATGGCTTCTTGACAAATAAACTCATGTAGGGTTAAGGGTTTTTACTGTTAATGTGGCGAATATAATAGTTTCAATCAGGAAAGAATATGCGTCCGGTCTATTACTTACTTACAGTTAAACACAACTTATTCACAGATGAATCTCCTTTCTTATGTTCTAAACTTTAATGCAGCGTTCATTCGATACTCAAATTTCGGCCGTATTTTCGCAGGCGTCTATGCAAATGAACTTCAACAACCTTTTCAGGGATTTTACAGAAAGCGAGAAGTCAGGCGGGATTGTTCTCATCATTGTAACCATACTTTCTCTTGCCATCGCGAATTCACCTTTCGCTGAAACATACCATCACATCTGGTCTTACGAAATATTTAATGGCTCCATTGAACATTGGATCAACGATGGCCTCATGGCCTTTTTCTTCCTGCTGATCGGACTGGAAATGGAACGGGAGGTTTACAAAGGTGAACTCTCTACATTGAACAAAGCAGCTTTACCGGTCGCAGGAGCAATAGGAGGCATGATACTCCCGGTCGTATTCTACATCCTGCTTAATTATAACGGAGCATGGAATGGCCTCGGGATACCTATGGCAACGGACATCGCCTTTGCCCTGGGAATCCTATCCCTTCTCGGAAACAGGATCCCTTTATCTCTGAAGATCTTTCTTACAGCACTGGCCATTATTGATGACCTCGGAGCAATCCTCGTTATTGCGATCTTTTATTCCGATGGAATTTCATTCATGCACCTTTCCATTGCGATGGGTATCCTGTGTCTATTGTTTGTCTTTAACCGGTTAAAGTTGCACAACATCTGGCTATACCTTATTCCAGGAGCCATCATGTGGTATTTCATGATGCTGTCTGGTGTACATGCAACCATTACCGGAGTGCTTGTGGCTTTCGCAATTCCTTTCGGACAGGGTGAGGAAACATCCGTTTCGTACCGACTCCAGCACCTGCTTCATAAACCTGTAGCGTTCATTATCCTGCCGATCTTCGCCTTAGCCAACACAGCGCTTGATCTTACATCTGAAGGGTTTTCCATGCTGATCAACAATAACAGCCTCGGAATTGCTGCAGGACTACTTTTAGGTAAACCTCTCGGAATTGTCGGTGCGTGTTACCTGGCTGTGAAATCAGGATTATGCACGCTCCCTTCCAGTCTGAAGATCCGGCATTTCTGGGGAATAGGCTTTCTTGGCGGGATCGGATTCACCATGTCGATCTTTATATCACTCCTTGCTTTCTCAGACCAGGATATCATCGAAACATCGAAGCTTTCTGTACTGATCACCTCGGTTGTTTCAGGAACGATCGGTTTTCTGATCCTCAGGAAAACATTTCAGAAACGGAAAGCACACATTGCCTGATCAGTTCGACCAGACAGTTTTCTGATAGACCGCTTTTGAAAAATCTTCCCCGTTGATCTTGTTGTTGCCAGTAATCCCTCCAAGGTGACCAAGTGTTTTGCACTGGTCGTCCAGTACTTCGGATGTCTGGTCTGCTCCACAAAGCCCGGGATCAAAAACAAACATGACCTGGTTCTGAAAGCGATACTCCCTGACATTCGCGCCGGAAGTACATGCAAGATTCCTAAAGATAGAAATCTTGCCATCCAGACAAGATGGAATACCGGTTTCAGTGACCTTTTTAGAGCATGATGCAAATCCTGTTACCAGAAGCATCAATAAGGCGGTCTTGCATTTCACCTGGTCAGATGAGCTTAATTAATTAACTGCGGTGGATCTACTTTGGTCTTATTCAGAACAGAAGTCACGCTGGAAAGGATTCCTGCAATATCCGAAAGATCTGCCGGAACGATCATGGAGTTATTTGTTTTCGCAAGCTTACCGAATTCAGTAAGGTACTGTTCCGCGATACGAAGGTTCACGGCGTTCATTCCACCTTCTGTATTGATTGACCTTGCGATCTCCATGATACCTTTCGAAGTTGCCGTAGCCACCATTTCAATTTCAGCGGCTCTACCAGCAGCCTCATTGATACGACGCTGCTTCTCACCTTCTGAACGGGCGATCGCTTCCTGCTTGTCTCCTTCAGCCCTGTTGATCTTTGCCTGCTTGTCACCTTCAGACTCAGCGATGAGGGCGCGCTTTTCACGTTCAGCACGCATTTGCTTTTCCATGGCATCACGGATACTTTGCGGAGGAGAGATGTTCTTCACTTCATAACGTGACACTTTAATTCCCCACGGACCACTTGCCTTATCCACTGCTTCAACGATACTCGCATTGACTGTTTCTCTTTCTTCGAATGTCTTATCAAGTTCCATCTTACCGATGATGCTTCGCATGGTGGTTTGTGAGATCTGAACAACAGCGAACTTATAATTGTCAATTCCGTAGGATGCTTTCTGAGGATCGATCACCTGCAGGTATAATATTCCATCCACTTCTACAGCGATGTTATCCTTAGTGATACAGATCTGCGAAGCAACATCAATCGCCTGCTCTTTCAGGTTCTGCCTGTATGCTATTTTATCGATAAACGGAATAAGGATATGAAAACCTGCATCAAGTGTGCGGCTGTATTTTCCAAGACGTTCAACGATATAAACTGATCGCTGCGGAACGACTTTGAATGTTGACAGGAATGCAATGACCACTGCCAGGATAATAACTACAAGAATAATCGTTGATGGATTCATACGTTTTTAATGGTTGATTTTACAATTAATAAAATGCTGTCGTTTCCGACGATCAATACACGCTCCCCTTTTTGAATATGATCTTCGGAACGCGCATCCCAGCTGGTTCCTTTAAAATCAACTTTTCCATCATGTCCAGGTGAGATCGCCGTTTCTGCTATACCTGTTTTTCCAATAAACTCATCTTCTATCTCGCTATTCTGCTTTTTAGATTCGAGCATGCGTTTGAGTGATTTCCTGAAAAAGACCAATGCAAGCACTGAACTTGCCAGGAATAAAAGCAGCTGACTGTTCAATGAAAAATCATACGCAAACAGAAAGATCGCTGTGATCCATGCTCCAATTGCAAAAAAGAAAAGGATAAGTCCTGGTATTGCTAATTCAAGCAGGAACAATACAAACCCGGCGATGAACCAAAGGACAGCAGGGTTTGAGAAGGTTTCCATAATTTATGGTGTTTTATTCGGAACCAAATATAAGGTAATCGTTCCAGAGTTGAGTTGAAAATAAAAACGCCGGCAGTCCTAAGATAACCGGCGTTGTTTAAAAAGTCAGAAATGATTTATTTCCCTTGCTTTTCGTTGAAGCTCATCATCCAGTTCACACCAAACTTATCAGTGAACATTCCGAAATAATCTCCCCAGAACGTTGTCTCCAATGGCATTGTCACTTTACCTCCTGCTGAAAGCTCTTTGAAGATCCTGTCTGCTTCTGCTTTGCTGTCTGTGCTGATCGAAATGGAAAAATTATTTCCCTGCACAAATGACGGTGCCCATTCACCTCCGGTGTCACTGCCCATGATGGATGTTTCCTTGCTGATTGGCAATGAAATGTGCATGATCTTATTGGCCATCTCTTTCGGCAGTGGTGGCTGTCCTTCACCTGAAGGCATGTCGCTGAATCTTCCAACGTACTGGAAATCTCCGCCAAAAACTGATTTGTAATGATTGAATGCTTCTTCGCAGTTTCCGTTGAAGTTGAGGTAAACGTTTACAACTGTCATATGGTTAGTTTAATGTTTAAAGTTCAATGTTTAAAGTTTAAAGTTTAAGGTTCAAAGTTTAAAGACCACGGCAAGTTACCTGAAATTTGATTTTATCTTCTCCGTAGAATTTCTCATTGTTTGAAAATATTTATGACGGACAAAGGAGTTTCGTGATTAGCCTCTGCTTTTTAATTGCATGTCAACAAGGGCGAGACCTTCTTCAAAAGAGTGAGACGTATAGCCCAGATCTTTGCGGGCTTTATCGATGATAAATCCTGTTACTGGCGGACGTTTAGCGGGCTGTGTGAATGTGGTGGAATCAACAGGGTTAATCAGTGATTCATTAAGCTTCCAGAATCTTGCAACACGAGTAACAAGCTCATAAATACTCATGAATTCTTCACCGGAAATATTATAAATTCCTTTCGCATGTTTTTGTTCCGCGAGCATGCATCCCATGGCAAGATCTTCAGCTAGTGTTGGCGTCCTGAACTGATCATTCACGACATTGATCTTCGTTCCTTTATCAAGTGCACCTTTGGCCCACAAAACAATGTTTGAACGGCTCATGTCTGGCACCACGCCATATACAAGCACAGTTCTCAGAATGGCATGATCGAGTCCTGAATCTTTCACAAGCTCTTCAGCATCCAGCTTCGACTGACCATATATACTTACAGGAGCAGGAACTTCTTCCTCAGAAAGCGGACCATGACTTCCATCAAAAATAAAATCTGTGGAAACATGGATCAGGTGTGGATTGTTCTTCAGTTCACGTAAAGCATCCACAAGGAATTGCACGGCATCAACATTTGCACGCTGGCATTCCTCCGGGTTCAACTCACAGGCATCAACATTCGTCATAGCTGCAGTATGTATCACCACATCGGGTTCTGTTTCAGCGATCACTTTCCTGATATCTTCTTCAGATGTAAGGTCACACGAGACGTATTGATATCCTTCTTTTTCAGGAGCCCTGTTCTCACCTCTTGCAATGGCGACTAAACTGACATCGTTTCTTTTAAGATAGAGGCTGATGAGTTTTTGCCCTAGCAGCCCATTTGAGCCGGTCACTAAAACTTTTTTCATGCTATAATTTTCGTCCGCAAAGAAACTAAATTGTATTCAGTAAACATCGAAAGCGGCGAAGGATGATCTGCGATATCATAAAATCCAAACAGGATAAAATGAAACACTTATAGTTGTGAGATGTCTGAATGTGAGTTAGAAAGGATTCTGCTGAATAAAACAGATAGAACAACTTAAAAATTCATTCTGAATAATTCAGAAGAGATCAATTTGAGTATGAGAGAATTCAGATCTCCCAGATGCTTTTCTTTTTACGGCTTAGCTTGAAGTACTCCTTGTTTTCAAGGATGAATGCCATGACGAAATAAACCAGGATGGGAGAACCAGCAGTGAAGAAAGAAAGGTACACGAAATACATCCTGATGCGTGTTGTGCTGATACCGAGTTTTTCGCCCCACCAGCTGCAAACACCAAAGGCCTGATTTTCGAACCACGATCGTATCATCCTGATCTTGTTTTTCTCAAATTTAATAAAGATATCCGTTGCAGAAATCTGCAGAAGACAGAATAAGATACAAAATTTTTCACATCATGATTGTTCATTGATGAGCTTGCGACCGATCACACATTCAAGGCATCTGCGTTTAGAACAATAATGCTTCTCAAGATGGATCAGCCCTTGCGTATCAGCTGCATTCAGACATTTCACGCCCACAAATCCGAACCGTTTTACAAGCCTGTTCTGTTCAGCATGAAGGAGCTCAAGCCACGTGATCGCCTTTTCACAATAGGCATCGATCTTTTTCTCCTTCCCGTAAAAAAAGAGAAACGGAATCACAGCATTTATCATTAAGCCTTCGCAGCTGCTTTGCCCGATCATCCCGCCTTGCGGCTCTGATGCATGTCCAAGCCGGAAATGGTCGTTCCAGTAGGCAGATGGAATCACGGACAAACATTCGATCACCTTATCCATTTCGCTCAGCCCAATGACCATTGAAAAGATATCCTGCTCCCTGGCAATCACAGCGGCCATTTGCGCAATGCGGAGATCTGGAAAATTGGCCGGCCTCATGCGGTGATATTTCCAATAATGCTTTTGTAACTGAGGTGTTGTCAGCCTTCGACCTATGGATTTAAATTCATTCTGAAGCAACTGTACATACGGTTCTGTGAAGTGTTCATCCAGCATTCCTGCCATACCAAAAAGTAGCGCTTCTACCTGAACCAGTCTGTGGCGGTATTTTCGAATGATCATATAAGGCACTTTCCTGGCCAGCGCTTCAAAAGGTTCGGCATTCACACTGAAGCCATATCCTCTCGCAAGCAGGATATAGAGCGTTTCTTCCCATGATCGCGTTGTCTGCTCATACAGGGCGGCAATCCTTAATGATTTTGCTTCAAGACGTTCCACTGCCATCCTGGTGGTCCATGCACGCACAATGATCGGATTAACTGCAGCGAGCGAATTGCCACAAGAAAGCCATTCCTTTGAGCTTACAAACTCATGGTACCGCTCAAACTGAACAGGATCGATGCGTTGTTTTAATTCTAGGCATACCGTATCACCGATCTTTACATCCTCTTCATAAACTACATGCAATACAATGGATTCATACAATGGATCACCTGCATGTCCATGCTTGAAATAATCGCTGCTTTTAACATGGATCTCTACATTGCCTGCCCATAGCACGCCATCTATGATCACCCGTGCATCCCTGAAGTCAGGACCCTGATCATGATTCCTGTCTCCGGGATACAAAAGCTTTATCTCCTCACCTGCAGTTGACTTAAGCACCTGGTCTGATAGCAGCCTGTACTTCCAGATGTAATAAAGAAACTCTTCTGTCATTCGATTTTTTTTCGAACATAGCTTTATATGGTAATAGATTATCTTTGAACTGCTTATACTTATGAAGGCATTTTTTCAGCTCGTATTCCTGGTATGTTCCGTCACTGCGATCCAGGCACAGACAAAGTATAAGTTCGATATTGACGAGCCTTATTTCACGATCGATACAAACTGGTTCGCACATGAAGGCGACCTAGATCCTGAAAAGCTGCACAGCACCCCTGTTTTTTCAGGCCATGAGCTTGACACCACATTCGCAAGGAATTCCGACTCATCAGTAATCTGGTATCGTTCCTTCCTTACCATTCCTGATTCTTTACGGTCAGATGCTTACACTGTGAAAGTGCTGGGTACGGGGAACAACAAAGTTTACCTCGATGGCAAGCTTGTGCATGAAGTGAATGATGACAGGTCGATACTCTGGAATTACATTGTGCCTTCGATCTATGTACCGAATGATGACAGCCTGCATACCGTAGCCATCCGATCCGACAGAAGCAGGTATTCAGGAAAGACCGAAATACAAGACAGTCCTACGGTGATGTTGTTTGAATTCGCGAAGGAGCTCCGGAGAGAAGTCATCATCATCACAATTGCCACCGCTTTCATGATCTTTATGATGAGCGCGTTTCTTGTCCTTGCATTCTTTCATCTCACCCTATTCCTGTTTTATAAAGAGGAACGATCGAACCTTTTTCTGGGATTATTCTGTCTGCTTTTTGGAAGCTTTTTCCTTGTCTCAATGGGTAAGCTCTCTACCAACAGCAACTCCGGCTTTCACGGGCTTTTCAGTTTCGTACATTTTCTCTTACCCTTTCTTCCTGTGTTTATTCTCGGACTTTTTCATTCAGTCTTCTATGGTAAGCTCAGGCCATTTTTCTGGTATTACCTGGGAGCCATCACGATACTGAGGATCCTTGAATTTTATGAAGTTCTTGACGGGATCTCGACATTCATCAGTTTCATTGTATCCTTTGATCTCATTCGCATCGTGATCGTCGCAGTGAGAAAAAAGAAGCCCGGGTCTAGGATCATCGGACTTGGCCTGCTGACATCCATCATTGCTGTACCATTGGTTATTGCGGGGTTCATTCATTCAAGCACCAACAACTTTATGTCAGATGAAGTGTGGGTGATCATCGGGATCCTGGCATCTGCAGGCTTGCTTTTACTCAGTGTTCCTTTAACCATGAGCTTTCACTTTGCAAGCACCTTTGCAAAAACCAACCGCATGCTCAAAGCCCAGGTAGTTCAGGTGAAAGAGCTCAGTGAGCAAACGATCCGTCAGGAAAAGGAAAAGAAGAATATCCTTGAGCAGCAGAAGTACAACCTTGAGCTACAGGTGGAAGAACGCACACGTGAGGTGATGATCCAGAAAAAGCAGCTTGAGGAAAAGAACAAGAACATCACCGACAGCATCAACTATGCACGAAAGATCCAGCATGCGATCCTGCATAGCGAAGAAGAGTTCAATGATTTGTTACGGCAATCATTCAT
The DNA here is from genome assembly GCA_036675075.1 of Bacteroidota bacterium. GTDB lineage: Bacteria > Bacteroidota > Bacteroidia > JAKFFM01 > JAKFFM01 > JAKFFM01. The sequence goes on along the minus strand of JAKFFM010000023.1, from coordinate 108,554 downwards.
CCTTTTTCTTCCGAAAGATATTGTAAGCGGAGACTTTTACTGGTTCCATAAAAAGAACGGGATCATCTATATTGTTTGCGCAGACTGCACAGGACACGGAGTACCAGGAGCATTCATGAGCATGATCGGACATACCATTCTCGATGACATCATAAATGACAACCAGGAGGTGCATCCATCGGATGTCCTAAGCCAGCTGAATGCAAGAGTGCGTGACATCCTCAAGCAGGATCATGGTTCAGAAACACGTGATGGCATGGATATCACGTTTGCCAAATTCAATCCTGAAACACTGGTCATTGAAGTTTCTTCTGCCTTACGTCCTGTGTACCTGATCAGGAATAACGAGCTTATTGAGATCAAGCCTGATAAATATTCAATTGGAGGTATCGCACAGAATGGCAAGATCTTCACGACGAACAGGATGCAGCTTGTAAAGGAGGATGTCATCTATTTCTTTACAGATGGTTATGCTGATCAGTTCGGAGGTGAGAAAGGAAAGAAGTTCATGCTGAAAAAATTCCAGAGGCTGCTACTTGAGATCCACACCAGGCCTCTTGATGAACAAAAGAAGATCCTTGCAGAAAGCCATCTGGAATGGAAAAAAGACCTCGACCAGGTCGATGACATCCTTGTGATCGGAATCAAAATTTAAGATTCCACAGATTACATCCATACATTGTATCTTTAATTCAAACTTACCAGGATGCGTTACATTGCTTTTCTTCTATTGATGATCCATGCAGCAGCCTCTGCACAGACAACCCTGACACGTTCATTTACACACGGCTCAATTACCAGGGAATACAGGATCTACATTCCATCTTCTTATTCCTCATCTGTTGCTGCACCATTGATATTGAATCTTCATGGATATGGATCCGATATGTATGAGCAGGAAGTGTATGGCGATTTCAGAGCGGTCGCTGATACTGCGGGATTCATCGTAGTGCATCCGAATGGTACATTTGACACTTCCCTAAAGAGATACTGGAATGCGTATGGAATGTCCACTGTGGATGATCTTGGATTTCTGTCGACACTGATTGATACCGTTAAAAATGCCTATAACATCGATCATAACAGGGTTTATTCAGCAGGACTCAGCAACGGAGCCATCATGAGCTATTACCTCGCCTGCGAACTTTCCGGCAAGATCGCAGCGATCGCATCTGTCGCCGGAAGCATGACAACGGCCATGAATAACGGATGCAGTGCAAATCATCCAACACCTGTGATGGAGATCCATGGAACTGCCGATGCCATCGTACCATATAACGGGAGCAGTGTTTTTATGCATACTGACAGCATTGTAAAATTCTGGAGAAACTATAATAACTGCAGCAATACACCAGTGGTCACCAATGTACCAAACACCAATACCAGCGATGGATGTACAGCTACACGCTACGATTATATATCAGGATCAGGAGGAAGCAAAGTCGCTTTGTATAAGATCACCGGAGGCGGGCACAGCTGGCCTGGAGCACCTGTTTTGATCGATGTTACGAACTACGATTTTCATGCAGGTTCCGAGATCTGGAGATTCTTCAGACCATTCAGGTTGAATACATTATCATCAGCACAAAATATTGAAAGCAGGAAGCCTGAATTGTATCCGAATCCTGTTGTCTCTGGATTCAATTACGTTGCCTCAGAGCCAGGTTCAATGCAGATTCATGACATCCATGGACGATGTGTAAAAATGATCCGGATAACTGAAGGAACCAACGTCATCAATATCGAAGAGCTTCAACCAGGAGTGTATATTGTTTCATGCACAGAAGGTCAAGACATCTTCATAGACAAGATCCTCAAGCAATAAGAATAACCTGGCCTGAACAAATACCCGAAAACTATAAACAGTTCAACCATACAAATTACCAGGATTTTTTAAGTGACCATAAATTTTACCCTCTCAGAATGATTGCCGAATAACATGTCAAAGAAGATCAGGCACATTTACTGCTTTTCATTTTACAATGCCGATTCTCCATCTACCCGTTATCGCGCGATACAAACACTGCGATTTTTAAAGCATGAACATGGCATTTCATATACTCATGTAATTCCGGGATATAGCTTTCCTTTAATTATTCAATTCATAAAGTCTTATATAGAAGTTCTTTTTTTCAGAAGAAAAGCGTCATTGATCCTGTTCCAAAAGATTTACTCTTCAGGACTGTATTCAACGCTCCTGAAGGTATTGCTACTGCTCAGAAAAAGCTTAACGGTCTATGACATTGATGATGCAGAATACCTGAGATTTCCAGAAAGAACAGTTCATTTTTTCATGAAGAATGCGCAAACCGTATTTGCGGGAAGTCATGAGCTTGAGAAGTATGCGTTGAAGTTTAATTCTTCAGTGATCCTGATGACTTCCCCGCTTTTACATTCCCGGCATATTAAACAGGAACGCAACGAAGTTTTCACGATCGGATGGATCGGTGATTATGGAAAAAGCGAAGGACGGTCTGCAGAATACTCTCATAAGAATAGTCTGAACCAACTGCTATTCCCAGCCCTGACAGAATTAACGATCCCTTCGAAGCTTGTGCTTATCGGTATCAATGAAAAGAAGGAACAGGATGAAGTGAGGGCTAAGTTCAAAAGCATCAGAGATCTCAGCATTGAATTCATACAACCTGAAAGCTGGCATGATGACGACCAGTTGTTCCGTTACATTTCAAAGTTTGATGTCGGGATATCGCCGCTTGTGGATCATGCATTCAACCGTGCGAAATCGGCCTTCAAGATGAAGCAGTATTTCGCATGTGGTGTACCTGTTCTTGCAAGTCCTGTTGGAGAGAACAATTACTTTCTAATGGATGGCGTGAATGGCTTTTTCTGTAATCATGCAGATGACTTCAGGGACAAGATCAATGTCATTGCGATGATGGATAAAATGCAGTACAGTAGAATGTCGGAAGCATGCCTGGATACAGTGACCCAGTTTGACCTGCAACATTATAGCAGCGAACTTTTCAGAAATTCGGAATGGCTCCCTGGAATAAGAAAGTGATCTGATTAAAGAAAGGCGCTCATCTCTTTCTGAAGCTTCTTTGCTTCTTCGAACGCCGCTTCAGCAAAGAAGTTATCGGATCCTGCGTAGATAATTCCTCTTGATGAATTCACCAGCAGGCCGCAATCTTTATTCATACCAGCCCGTGCAACATCCGCCAACCTTCCTCCCTGGGCGCCAACACCCGGAACCAGGAAAAAATGATCAGGCACCATGGCTCTGATCTCGCTGAGCATTTCACCTCTCGTTGCGCCAACCACAAACATCATGTTCGAAGATGTACCCCATTGAACGGAGTGTTCGATCACTTTTTCAAACACCTTCTTTTTCTTACCCAGGTTGGTAGTCAGCAGCTGAAAGTCAAGCGCGCCGTTGTTGGACGTCAGTGCAAGCACGATCGCCCATTTGCCAGGGAACTGCAGGAACGGAGAAACTGAATCTTCACCCATGTATGGCGCAACGGTTATTGAATCAAAATCAAGATTTTTTAGAAAAGCCTCTGCATACATCCTCGAGGTATTTCCGATATCGCCACGTTTTGCATCTGCAATGGTAAATACCGCCTTATGCTTTTCATTCAGGTATTTAATGGTCCGCTCGAGGCTTTGCCATCCTTTTAATCCAAGCGCTTCATAGAACGCAACATTGGGTTTGTATGCAACCGCGAATTCAGAAGTCGCATCGATGATCTCCCTGTTGAATTCAAAAAATGGATCATCCGCATGACGCAGGTGTTCCGGGATCTTTCCCATTTCAGGATCAAGCCCGACACACAGAAACGATTTCTTTTTATTTATCTGAAGAAGTAATTCAGCTCTTGTCACGGTTGTAGATTGTAATTAAAGTTTAAAATTTAAAGTTTACAGTTTAAAGAGGCATTGTAGCACTTAAAGCAGTTGGCAGTTATGAGTTGCCAGTTTGGCAAAAGGGCTGTGTAATAAATCCTCAGCATCCGTATGTCCAAACCCGATCAAAGCAGTTGGCAGTTATGAGTTCCCAGTTTGCAAAAGGCTGTGTACTTAATCCGCTGCAATTCGTCAGACCAAACCCGAAACCCAAAACTCCATAGTTATACCGCAATCCCTCCCTCTTTCAGCTTCTCTGTGTTTTCGGCCATCTGCAATGAGTCAATGAACTCCTGAATATCTCCATCCATGAAAGACGGTAGATTATGTGTTGTTAATCCAATGCGGTGATCTGTGACACGGCTTTGAGGATAATTATACGTTCTGATCTTTTCTGATCTGTCGCCTGTTGAAACCAGTGTCTTTCTCCTGCTTGCCACCTCTTCGTTGTGCGCTTTCAACTTCATGTCGTAAAGTCTTGAACGAAGCATCTGCATCGCCCTCTCGCGGTTCTTATGCTGTGTACGTTCAACCTGGCAGACCACCACAATACCTGTTGGCTTGTGCGTAAGCATCACTTTCGATTCTACTTTGTTGACATTCTGTCCTCCTGCTCCACCTGAACGGGCTGTCTGCATTTCGATATCCGCAGGGTTCAGCTCAACATCCACTTCTTCTGCTTCAGGAAGCACCGCCACTGTAGCGGCAGATGTATGCACCCTGCCCTGTGTTTCTGTCTCAGGAACCCGCTGCACACGATGCACACCTGACTCATACTTCAGGAGTCCATATGCACCTTCCGATAAAATTTCAACGATCACTTCTTTGTATCCGCCTGCCGTACCTTCCTGTGAATCGACGACTTCATATTTTATTCCGGTCTTGTCGAAATACCGTGTGTACATCCTGAACAGGTCACCGGCAAAGATGCTTGCTTCATCACCACCTGTTCCGGCGCGGATCTCCAGGATCGCTGGTTTCTCATCTTCAGGATCTTTTGGAACAAGCAGCATTCTGATATGATTCTCAAGCTTCTCTTTCTCAGCCGTAGCATCTTCGATCTCCTGACGTGCCATCGTTTTCATCTCTTCATCCTTCTCATTCATCAGGATGTGCTTGGCACCATCGATATCAGCAAGCGCACGACGGTACTTATCAGCTGCTTCTACAATATCCTTGAGCTGGGTATATTCTTTATTAAGCTGCTTGAACAGTTTCATATCCGCCAGTGTTTTTGGATCGGACAGCTTCTGCTCTACCTCGTAATATTTACTTTTTAATGATTCTAATTTTTCCAGCACGACAATTCATCTTTAGGCCGCAAAGGTACGAAAGTACAGGATAGAGAAGAAGGCTAAATCAATTGAAGTCTGCTGACAGAAAGATCAGTAGGTAAATTCACCGAGCTCTGAGCGGATGGTCAGCCTGGGTTTATCAGATGCTTCCACTCTCCCGATAATTTTCGCATCGATATTGAAGCTTTTAGAGATGCCGATGATCTGTTCCGCAGTGTGCTGGTCTGTATAGATCTCAAAGCGATGACCCATGTTGAATACCTTATACATTTCCTGCCATGATGTCCCACTTTCTTCCTGGATCAGCCTGAACAATGGTGGTACATCAAACAACGCATCTTTGATGATATGTACATTGCTGACGAAATGCAGCACTTTGGTTTGCCCGCCCCCGCTGCAATGCACCATGCCGTTGATCATAGGCCTGAATTGCTCCAGCACTTTTTTGATCACAGGAGCATAGGTTCTTGTAGGGCTAAGAACAAGCTTTCCTGCTTCTATTTCAGTATTTCCGGCTTTGATTTTTTCCGTGAGCTTTTTGCTTCCGCTATAAACAAGGTCCGTTGGCACTGAAGGATCAAAGCTTTCAGGATAGAGTGCACGAAGGTATTTTTCGAACACATCGTGTCGTGCAGAAGTAAGGCCATTGCTTCCCATCCCTCCGTTGTATTCTTTCTCGTAAGTAGCCTGACCAAACGATGCGAGTCCTACGATCACATCTCCCGGTTTAATGCGATCATTTGAGATGACATCAGAACGCTTCATCCTGCATACCACTGTTGAATCAACAATGATCGTTCTGACAAGATCTCCCACATCCGCTGTTTCGCCACCTGTTGACCAGATACCGATACCGTTGTTACGAAGTTCTTCAAGAAGCTCTTCAGTCCCGTTGATGATCGCTGAGATTACTTCTCCCGGGATCACATTTTTATTTCTTCCGATCGTTGATGAAAGCATGATGCCTTCCGTTGCACCTACACAAAGCAGGTCATCGGTGTTCATTACAATAGCATCCTGCGCAATACCTTTCCATATGGAAACATCACCGGTTTCTTTCCAGTAGATGTATGCGAGGCTTGATTTTGTTCCCGCACCATCAGCATGCATTACCAGGCAATATTCTTCGCTGCCAGTGAGCATATCCGGAACGATCTTGCAGAATGCTTTAGGGAATAATCCTTTATCGATCTTTTTAATTGCGGCATGAACCTCTTCCTTCCCTGCGGAAACTCCTCTGAGGTTGTATCTAATTTCGTTGCTCATTCGTCTAAACCGTCCTTAAACAAAACATCCCGGCTTTACCGGGATGTTTCTGTGTGTGTTGTTATTCAGCTTCTTCCTCTTCCTCCGAAACGTCCTGGATCTTAGGAGCTACTTTCGGCGCATTCGGGTCAACCTTTGGAACGAAGTCTTCGCGAACAACGCGGAATTCTGTTCTTCTGTTCTTCTGGTGAGCTGCTTCTTTCTCTTCGTTCGTCTTCATTGCAGCGATCTGCTTGTCGCTGATCAATGGTCTCGATTCGCCATAACCTTTTGCCTGCAGACGCTCGGCATCAATGCCTTTAGAGATCAGGTAATCAACCACCGATTGAGCACGTTTCTGTGAAAGTGTCGAGTTATCTTTCGGTGTACCTCGTGTATCTGTATGAGCACCAAGTTCGATCACGATGTTCGGGTTATCATTCAGTGTCTGGATAAGTCCGTTCAGTGAATCCTGGTATTGTGGCTTAAGATCCCACTTGTTCAGGTCATAAAGGATATCAGGAAGTCGGATAGGCCCCTTCTTGGTTGATTTCAGGCTAAGATCTTTAGTGAAGTTCGTAGCTGCTTCAAGACCAACTGTTGTGAAAGTTCCCTTATCTCCAAGATACTTTTCAGCGATCGCAGATACAGTATATGAAGTGTTTGGATTGACATAACGTGCAGATCCGTTCTGAGCGAATTCATATCCGCCGTTAGCACCAGATTTTACTTCCACTGAAGAACCATCGCTTCCAACTAGCTTCACAGTTGCTCCTGCGATCGGTGCCTGTGTATCAACATCCTTGATCACACCCTGAAGTGTGAACAACAGTGGAGGAAGTACAAAAGAATAAATATCATCGCTGCCTTTTCCGCCTTCTCTTGCAGATGTCAGGTAGCCTCTCTCCTTTGTTCCTTCGAAAATGATTCCGAAATCATCCGCTGATGAGTTTAATGGGAACTTCAGGTTTGTTACGTTTGAAAAGTTATCGCCGCTTTTATCAGCACGGAAGATGTCAAGACCACCCATTCCAAGATGTCCGTTCGATGAGAAGTACAGAGTACCGTCATCATGAACATAAGGGTACATTTCATCTCCCGGTGTGTTAACGGGGCTTCCAAGGTTTACAGGAGCACCGTAAGTCTGTGCTTTTTTGTCATAGGTTACATACCAGATGTCTTTTCCACCTTGGCCGCCTTCCATATCAGAAGCGAAGAAAAGCTTGTCTTCATCTTTTGTGATTGCAGGGTGTCCTACAGTGATTGTATCAGCAAAAAGCTTCACAGCAGTTGCATCACCCCAGCTTGTTCCTTTCTTTTCTGAACGAAGGATCGAACATCCGAGCTGACCGTTTTTCTTGAAATCACAACGTGTAAAATAAATGGCTGTCTGCTTTTTATTGATTGAAACAGCTCCTTCGTTGATCTTGGAGTTCACAGCCTCGCCCAGTGGAACCGGAGTGCTCCATTTACCTTTTTTGTCAACTTTAGTTTCGTAAACATCGCTGAAGTTCTCACCAGTTACAGGATCCGCTTCTGATCCGGTGCTGCCTTCGCGTGTTGAAGAGAATGCGATGGTATTGTACTTCTTGTCTGCATAAGCTGGAGAGAAATCGCTGTACTTGGAGTTGATCTGAACTACGTTCTCCACACTGTAGCGAGTAGGATTGTCTTTCCACTTCTGTGCAAGCTCGCTTGACTTGGCACCATCTTCACCACGAGGATCTGAAGGAACAAGTGTCTTGTAGTTGTTATATTCTGTAAGGGCTTCGTTGTACTTCCCATTGGCTTTCTTTGCATCAGCCAGGTGAAGGATCGCGATCGGATCAGGATACTTTGCTGTGATGGCTTTTGTGTACCATACTTCAGCCTGCTTCATATCGTTGATGTTACGATAGCTTTCAGCGATCTTAAAAATGATCGCCGCCTTTGCAGCCTTCTTCTTTTCCTTGGTTGAAGCTTTTTTGTAAAGTTCAATCGCCTTGAAATACTCCTCACTTCTAAAAGCCTGATCCGCATCCTTGGTATAATTCTTTTGTGCAGTAGCTACAAGAGACATAAAAAGGATTGAAAGGATAAGAGGTAAGACTCTCTGAATTTTCATACGTAAGTATTTTTAGATGCGCTAAAATATAAATTATCTTATAAAGAAGGATTTTTACCTCAATAATTTTGACCTCTCCGTAAAAATGTGTGCTGAACCACCTGACCTGGCATGCTCTTTACCTAACTATTTGGTAAACAAGAGCTCCCTGTACTTTGGAAGTGGCCAGAGCTCGTCATCTACAAGCAATTCAAGCTTATCCACATTGTACCTGATGGAATCAAAATATGGCTTCACTTTATCACAGTAAGAAATGGCCTGCTTCTTAGTATCTGTGAGCTTATTCGCCATTTTTCTCTCTTCCGTCATCAGGTGAACTTCGCTTTTTATTTTGCTGATCCTTTCCGAAATCTCTGTGATTATATCAATTTGCATCTCAGAATGCTTCCGGAATTCTTTTTCTCCGAAGATCTCTTTCAACCCTTTAACATTCATGATCACCTCATTCTGATACCTGATGGCTGTAGGAATAATGTGATTCAGGCAAAGATCTCCCATCACCCTGGACTCGATCTGGATCTTTTTGGTGTAGATCTCCAGCTGTATTTCATGACGCGCTTCCAGTTCCCTGTGTGACATGATTCCAAGATCTGTAAACAGCTTCGTTGCACTTTCGGAGATCATTCCATCAAGTGCCAGTGGTGTTGTTTTGATATTGTTCAGGCCTCTTTTGGCAGCTTCCTTCACCCATTCTTCACCATAGCCGTTTCCTTCGAAAAGGATTCGCTTTGAAGATTTCACGTAATCTTTCAGGATCTTCAGGATGGCTTCATCCTTTTTCATATCCTTTGAGATCAGGTGATCAACCTCTGCCTTGAACCGCTGGAGCTGTGCGGAAAGCATCGTATTTAAAACGGTCATGGCGTTCGCACAGTTCGCTGATGAGCCTACTGCCCTGAACTCAAACTTGTTTCCGGTGAATGCAAACGGCGATGTCCTGTTTCTGTCTGTATTGTCCAGAAGGATCTCCGGGATCTTTCCAATATTCAGCTTCAGGTCTGTTTTTTCATCCGCTGTCATTTTACCGTCCTTAACTTTCTCTTCAAGCTCTTCAAGAACTGATGTCAGCTGCTTACCAATAAAGATCGACATGATCGCCGGTGGTGCTTCATTGGCTCCGAGGCGATGGTCATTTCCTGCTGAAGCAATGCATGCCCTGAGAAGATCTGCATTGTCGTGAAATGATTTGATGATATTAATGAAGAAGGTAAGAAACTGAAGGTTCGTTTTTGGTGTATTCCCTGGAGAAAGCAGGTTCTTTCCGGTATTGGTACCCAAAGACCAGTTATTGTGCTTTCCGCTTCCATTCACACCAGCAAATGGCTTTTCATGCAGCAACACCCTGAAATGATGCTTCTTGGCAACTTTCTCCATCACATCCATTAAAAGCTGGTTGTGATCAACTGCCAGGTTGCATTCTTCAAACACAGGCGCACATTCAAACTGGTTCGGCGCAACTTCATTATGTCGTGTTTTAATTGGAATCCCAAGCAGCATACATTCATGTTCAAGTTCACGCATGAAGTTCAGCGCTCTCTCAGGAATGGAACCGAAATAATGGTCTTCAAGCTGCTGTCCTTTTGCAGGAGAATGTCCGAAGATCGTACGCCCTGTAAGCATAAGGTCTGGACGTGTATTGAACAACGCTGTATCAACAAGGAAATATTCCTGTTCCCAGCCCAGTGTCGCAATGACCTTGGTAACATTCTTATCAAAATACTGGCAAACATCCACTGCTGCCTTATCAATGGCATGAAGGGCCTTCAGCAAAGGTGTTTTATAATCGAGTGCTTCACCTGTGTATGAAACGAAGATCGTCGGGATACAAAGTGTATTACCCATGATAAATGCCGGAGAGGAAGGATCCCATGCCGTATATCCACGAGCTTCAAATGTATTCCTAATACCACCGCTAGGGAAAGATGATGCATCCGGCTCCTGCTGCACTAACTGACTTGCTTCAAAATTTTCAATGGCTTTTCCATCTCCGATCGGATCAAAAAAGGCGTCATGCTTTTCTGCGGTAGTGCCAGTCAATGGCTGAAACCAGTGTGTGTAATGCGTGCATCCTTTCGATAAGGCCCAGTCTTTCATCGCGCTGGCAACCTGGCCTGCAATCTTTCTGTCGATCTGGGTGCCTCTCTCTATCGCGTCCATTACACTGTTATAGGCTTCCTTCGAGAGTAACTCACGCATGGAACTTCGTCCGAAAACATTCGCACCAAACAGCTTGGAATGCCTTTCTGCAACCTCCTGCGCCTGATGATGACGACTGCCATGCGTATTACCATTTAACGAATATGATGGGATGTGTTGTGATTTTCTTGAGATAACCTCATCCAATGCCTTAAACCTGTACAGGGCCATTTTTGTATTTTTTTTTGCAAAGGTACATGCTTTGGGGGGAGGTCGTCGATATTTTTTTAACTTTTTTCAACCTTACCCCCTTTTTTTTGAACACCTTTCTTAAAAAAATGATTTTCCTGGAACATTCATTAAATAAATCAGGGCCACTGGAAATTGCAAAGCTTTCGTTAACTTTAATAATTTGCAAGGGACAGATGGAATTTTCAGAACGCGAAGCAGGTATTGAAGACTTAACGGGATTATTGAATGCGCTCCCGGATCTCATTCTTCAAATGAGGATGGATGGAACTATTTTATTCGCGTCTCCGGCTTCTCGCTCAATTACCGGCTTATCACCACGAGAATTACATGGTTCAAATATCAGCTCTCTCTTCAATGAGTCTGATACGTATCTTATAAAAGAACATTTTCAATCATTGCTTTCCGAAGGTTATGCGGATCCTATAACCTTAACCATCTTTAGCAAGGATAGAAAAACAAATTCTGTTGAAATAGTTTCTACGCTGCTCCATTTAAAGAATAAAGAAACGATCATTCAGTCATCCATTCGTGAGATATCAGGGCGTCTTCAATCACAAAAAGAGCTTGAAGCAAGGTATGCTTCACTTGAAGATGAAGTAACCAAACGTAAAATGATGGAAGAATACCTGATGCATCAATCAGGTTTAAGGAACAGCATCATCCAGCATTCACATGTTGGAATTTCAGCTCTCGATAAAAACATGATCTTCCAGGAATGGAATCCTGCCATGGAAGCAATGACGGGAATTCCAGCGAAAAATATCATTAATAGATCCTGGAAGGAAGTTTATAAAGACTACGTTGATACAGAGATTCATCATCAGCTGTGCAGGGTGCTTGAAGGTGAAAAGATTGAGCTAAAGAATAAGCCATTCGTTAACAAAAAAGGATTTCATAATTCAATCATGCTTCCTCTTCACGGGGACAACAATGAAATCATTGGTCTATTAAGCCTTACCCAGGATATATCAGAACATAAAGACCTTAATGACAAGCTTGCTGAAAGTGAAAGCTTCCTTAAGAAGATCACTGAAACAACGCCGAACATCATCAGCGTTTTCGACATTCAGCTTGAAAAGATCATTTTCGCGAATAAGGCTTTCTTCAAAATCTACGGACTTGAATCTCATCAATTAAGTGAAGAGAATATCTACCAGATTTTAAGTTCCATTATATTTCCGGAGGATATCTCGCTCATCAGAAATCATATTGAACGGGTAAGCAACTCATCTGACTTTGAAGAGTTTGAAGTGGAATACCGTGGCCTGCCATTATCAGAAAGTGTCAGGTGGTTCATAACCAAGTCTGTTGTTTTTAAACGCGATGCTGATGGCAGGGTCAAGCAGATCCTTACGAACACAAAAGAAATTACAAACCGCAAGAAGGCTGAACAGGAGCTGATCCGTAACCGTGATCTTTTATATCAGGCTCAGAAAGCCGCGAAGCTCGGTGTATGGGAGTGGGACATAGAGAACAACACGTTATTTGGCACAGAGGAGTTTAAATCGATCTTCGGAATTGACCTGGCTGGTCATTACGATCTTTCAGCAATGCTCGATCTGATTCATTCTCATGACAAAGACATGGTGCATGAAGCTGTAACCCAGGCTTTATTGAAAAAAGAAAACTTCACTGTTGAATGCCGCATTTCACAGAATGATGAAAAAGAAAAATACCTACTCATCAACGGCACTCCAAAAATTTCTGAAAGTGGTCAGCTGAAACGGATGATCGGTTCAGTGCTTGATATCACAGAGCTTCGTGATACAGAGGCCCTTTTAAAGAAGAAAGAAGAATTCCTTTCCATCGCGAGTCATGAGCTTAAAACACCTCTCACCACCGCCAAAGCGTATATAGAGCTTGTAAAAAAGTTCACCAAGGGCAATGACAACCTTGAAAACTATGTTCAAAGGACATCCATCCATATCGACAAGCTTACAAGGCTAATCTCAGATCTTCTAGACATCTCGAAAATCCAGTCAGGCAAAATGCAGTTTGAAATCAAGCCCTTTGATCTTGACTCCATGCTGACAGAGAACATTGAAAACCTCCAGGCTACTTCAACAAAACACCTCCTAAAACTAGAAGGACAAACTGGAGTTATGATTCATGGAGATAAAGAGCGGCTTGGGCAGGTCATTTCAAACCTGGTTAATAATGCGGTTAAATATTCTCCGCAGGCTGATGAGGTACTGGTTACTGTTGAGAAACAGGATAACCAGGTGCTGATATCTGTGAAAGACAAAGGAATTGGTATAGATCCTGAAAGCTATGATAAGATCTTTGACCGCTTCTTTCGCGTAAACACTAAACGAGGACACTTCCAGGGACTTGGCATCGGACTTTTTATTTCAAAAGAAATTGTTCACCGGCACAATGGTAAGATCTGGGTTGAAAGCATTCCTGAAAAAGGATCAACATTTACATTCAGTCTTCCTTTGGAATAACAGACAATCGATTCCAGTTTCAACCGGGTATAAGTAGTAATCCAGCTGGTACAATGCATTAAAAAGAAGAAGCCCCAGGATATTCCAGGGGCTTCTTCTTTTTGAGTTTATGAGAAACTACTGTTTCAACGTTTTATCAATATCATCGAGGCCAGCGTCTTTCTTGGCTTCCCGCGCATTCTTCTCGATCTCATGCTGAATCCCGTTGGCGGCATCCTTGATCTCCCTCATTCCTTTTCCGAGGCCTCTTGCGATCTCAGGAAGCTTATCGGCACCGAAGAACATCAGTGCGACAAGGATAATGAGAAAGAGCTCACTGCCTCCAAGGTTCAGGAACAGGATCGTGCTGATCATCAGGCAACTTTTACTTTTACATTGGCTTCTGCTTCATCTTCCTTCTTATCGAAGTCAATTACTACAGGAGTCGCGATACAGATCGATGAATAAGTTCCGATCACGATACCGATCAGCAACGCGAAAGAGAATCCTCTGATCACTTCACCACCGAAGATGAAGATTGCAAGTAACACGAAGAAGATCGTCAACGAGGTGTTGATCGTCCTGCTCAGAGTACTGTTCAATGCGTAATTGATGATCCTGTTTCTCTCGCCTTTTGCAAGGTCGGTCTTCTTATTGTCAGAAAGGTATTCACGGATCCTGTCAAATACAACCACCGTATCTGTCATGGAGTAACCCATAACTGTCAGGATCGCTGCAATAAAATCCTGGTTGATCTCCAGTGAGAACGGAAGGATACCATTAAAGATCGTGTAGCAGGATAATACAAGAAGCACGTCGTGAATTAGCGCCACAACTGACCCTAAACCATACTGCCACTTTTTAAATCGGATAAAGATGTAGATAAACATCAGGAGACATCCAAAGAGGATTGCCCATACAGCAGATGACTTGATATCATCCGCAATGGTAGGTCCTACTTTCTGGGTGCTCACAACTTCACTGCCAACACCTAGTGAAGATAATCCTTCTATAAGCTTCGCTTCTACCCTGTCGTCTGTATCTGCTTTTGTTTCTTCAATCAGGTAAGTTGTTGTGATCTTCTGCTGGTGATCGCCACCATACGTTTTCACTTCAAGCCCTGTTTCTTCACCAAACACTTTTGCAAGTGATTCACGAACATCTGTCTGGTTTACATCTTTCTCAAAACGTACAACATAAGTTCGTCCACCCTGAAAGTCAACACCGAAATTAAATCCGTTCTTAAAGAAGAATACTACACCAATCAGGATGAAGATCGAAGAGATCATATAGTAGATCTTTCTTTTTCCAACAAAATCGATGTTGATCTTTTTGAATGCATTTTCAGTAAGCTTTGTTGAGAACGCGATGTTCTTGTTCCTGTCAAGAAGCTTGTCAAACACAATCCTTGTAATGAAGATCGCACTGAATAATGAAGTAAGGATACCGATGATCAACGTGGTTGCAAATCCCTGGATAGGACCTGTTCCAAACACATATAGAATGATACCTAGAAGTAATGTTGTGATGTTCGAGTCAATGATCGAAGACATGGCATTTTTGAATCCTTCACTGATGGAGTTTTTAAGACCGGCACCCGCTGCGGTTTCTTCACGCACACGTTCAAAGATCAGGATGTTTGCATCCACCGAGAGACCGATGGTAAGCACGATACCCGCAATACCAGGTAATGTAAGAACCGCACCCATGGAAGCTAGCACTCCCATGATCAGGAAGACGTTCACAAGCAGGGCGATGTCAGCAACCCATCCGGCTGTGCTGTAATAGAAGCCCATAAACAACAGTACAAGAAGTAGCGCGATCACGAATGAAATAAGACCCGCGCTGATCGCTTCCTGTCCCAGTGATGGACCGACAAATGCTTCAGAAACGATCTTTGCAGGAGCAGGAAGTTTACCTGCTTTCAGGATGTTCGCCAAATCCTTCGCTTCGTTGATGGTGAAGTTACCAGTGATGTTTGAACGTCCTCCACTGATCTCATTCTGAACAGTTGGATATGAATACACATAGTTGTCAAGTACGATCGCGATGCTTTTCTGAATATTCGCCTTTGTAAGTTTTCTCCATGTCAGTGCACCTTCAGGGCTCATAGTCATGTTCACTTCAGCTGCAGAAGATCCCTGTGTAAAATCACCTGTAGCGTCAGTGATCACATTTCCTTCAAGAGCCGGTCTGTTTCTTCCGGTTCCCGCACCTTTCAGAGCGACAAGCTGCAGGAAGTTTCCTTCCTTATCGTAAGGCTTAACTGTCCAGCGAAGGAACAGGTCACGTGGGAAAAGGCTTTTAACCTGAGGGATCGCAAGCATTTTGTTGATTGCAGCAGTATCCTTGATCGCAGCATAACCTACTACAGGTCCAGGGCTTGGGTAATATCCTTTTTCATTCTGGAATACAGCTGGTTGCATGATCTCAAAAAGTGGATTTTTTCCTTTTCCGACTTTCGATGTGTCATTTGCCGCAGTTGCAGAATCAGCCTGCTTCAGCTTACCAAGAAGACCTTTTGATGTATCAACTGCATTGTCTGCAGTTTTTGTGGTGTCAATTGTTGCCGGAGCAGCTGCTACGTTCTTTGAAGTGTCTGCAGATACTGAAGCGGAACCAGAGATCAGCGGAGTAGTGCTGGATGTTGTATCGGATCCTGCACGCAAAGCGGCGATCTTGTCATTCGCTGTAATAAGGATCGGTGAAATATCAACGTTTTCGTATGTTTCCCAGAATTCAAGATTTGCAGTTCCCTGAAGAAGTTTTCTTACTCTTTCCTTATCCTTCACACCCGGAAGTTCGATCAGAATACGGCCGGAAACATCAAGCTTCTGGATGTTTGGCTGAGTTACACCAAACTTATCAATACGTGTGCGAAGGATATTGAATGACCTGTCAATCGCATCAGCCGCTTCAGTTCTGATAACTCTTAGAACCTCTTCATTGGTGGATTCATATTTAATCTTGTCTTTAAGCTCGATCGTATTAAAGATCGTAGCCAGTCTTCCTGATGGATTGATGCTTCTGTATGCATCACCAAAAAGTGTAACAAAGTCAGCCTGACTGTTTCGCTGCATTTGCTGCGCTTTGTCAAGTGCCTGGTTGAAAGCGGCGTCCTGTGAATAATTTGACATGGACTTGATCAGGTCAACAACGGACACTTCCATGGTCACGTTCATCCCACCTTTCAAATCAAGACCAAGGTTCAGCTCTCTTTCCTTACACTCACGGTAAGTATAGTTCTTGATCAGTACATTATATACTGGCTTTCCTGCGATCGAATCAAGGTAACGTCTGTTATAGACCTCAACTAAGGAATCAACGCCTTCCTGTGATAAACCTGATTTGCCGGCTGTCGCCTCTGTGGCGAAATCCTTAGCATCATTCTCAACCTTACGGGTGATCCAGGTGAAAGACAGCTGGAAAATACAGACAATGATAAGTGTAATGGCAAAAAAACTGATCGCGCCTCTGTTTTGCATCTTTGGTTTTAATTGGTCCCTCCCATGTAATGAGAGGGGAATAGGTTTAAAAATAAGCCTGCAAATATAGCAACAAATATTAAATCCCAATTTTAAATGGTAACTTTGAAAGGCCCTAAAACTCCGCCAGATATGAAAAGAATTCTAACCTTCTTCGTATCGTTTATTTTCTCTGCCTCTCTCTTCAGTCAGGGTTTGATCCGCACCGACTCCATCCAGGTATATCAGAATTCCATCCTTTTAAAAAATGCATGGGCCGGTGGTATCAACAATGCACAGGTATCTGAGATCGATCTGAACGGGGACAGCTTCATGGACCTGTTCATCTTTGATAAATCAGGCGACAAGGTCATGACATTCATCAACGAAGGTATCAGCGGGATCGCATCCTACAAACATGCTCCCCAATACGAACCGATGTTTCCAAAGCTAAGGGACTGGGCGCTGCTCAGGGATTTTAACTGCGATGGAAAGCAGGACATCTTTACATACAACAATGGAAGCGTGACCGTTTTTAAAAACACGACCACCTCGGCCGGGAACCTCACCTTCATCCAATACCAGAAGCCGATCATTTCTGATTATGGTCAATACAATCTTGCGCTGTATGTCAGCTCCATAGACATTCCTTCCATATCTGATATCGATGGTGATGGTGATCTTGATATACTGACGTTCAGCGTTGCCGGAATGCAGGTCGAGTTTCATAAGAACATGACCAAAGAGAATTTTTCAAATTGTGATTCACTCAACTATGTCCTTTCTGATAAATGCTGGGGATCCTTCCTGGAAAGCCCAAGCAACTGTACGGCAAACATCAATCAAACATGCCAGCACCTGAGAGAAGTTTCTCCTGACAGCATCAGGCAAAGAAAGAACAATGACTCCGGCTTCTCGCTGCTGACATTTGACAATGACAATGATGGAGACATGGAGCTTGTTGTGAGCACTGCAAACTGCACAGGAATGTACTTGCTGACAAACACAGGAACAACATCCAATGCGTTTATCGGATCAATTACAAACAACTACCCGCCATCCTCACCTGTGAACATCGCACGCTTTCCTGCAGGATACTACCTCGATCTTGACAATGACGCGAAAAAAGATCTTGTCGTTTCACCCAACGTGGTCAACATCAGTGAGAATTATAAGAGTGTGCTCTTCTATAAAAATACCGGAACTGCAGCCTCACCTGATTTCAGTTTTGCCAAAGGAGATTTTCTTCAATCGGAAATGCTTGAGTTTGGAGAGTCCAGCAATCCCGTGCTTTTTGATTATGATGGCGATGGTCTCACCGATCTGTTCGTAAGCAGCTATGGTTATTTTCAGAACAACAATTTTAAATCACAGATCGCACATTACAGAAACATTGGGTCTGCTTCAGAACCGGTATTTCAATTAATTACCCGCGATTTCGAAAACCTGTCTTCACGAAGCCTGAGCAACATACATCATTCCTTCGGAGATGTTGACAATGATGGAGACATTGATTTTGTGATTGGTGACAATGCAGGCAGGATCCAGTATTTCGAAAATACCGGTGGAGGCTATACGCTGATCCCTGATCTGAGAGACAGCGCAGGAACGATCATCGATGTAGGAAGCACGGCGGCTCCACAGCTTTTTGACCTGAATAAAGATGGAAGGCTCGACCTCATTATCGGCGAACAGAATGGAAATCTGAATTACTTCAGAAATAACGGAACCTCATTTAAAAACATGAGAGATTCCCTGGGAAAGGTGAATGTAACCCAGAAAGGATTTTTTACAGGAAGCAGCAAGCCATGGTTCTTCATTGAAAATAATGTTACCAAACTTTACGTTGGATCTGAAAGGGGCTACATTTTCGCTTATGACAACATCGATAACAACCTCACAGGGATATTCAGGCTTATCGACAGCATCTACCAGGATATCAATCCGGGAATAAAAAGCACAGTTGCCGCAGCAGATTTAAATAACGACGGGATGTGTGAAGTCATCATTGGAAACAAACGAGGCGGTCTTGAATATTACCGTGCAGCAGGATTATTAAACACCTATGAGAACACAAGGTCAAAGACAAAAGTTTATCCGAATCCATCAGAAGGAACCTTTTCCATCAGTGGGATTGAAGGTATCCGGCAGATTCGCATTTATGACATGAAAGGCGTTCTTGCCAAAGAGATCATGAATATTCAGCAGCCGGTGCAGACCGAAGGTTTGACGCCAGGAGTCTATATTCTTCAGTGTATCACAGAACAGGAAAGCTTCACTACAAAGCTTGTGATTGAATGAGGAAGCAATTTCTGTACATATCGTTCAGCTTGTTGCTCGTCTTTGTCACTTGCCTAACAGCCTGCAGAAAAGAAGCGATCGTGAATTCCGGATACCCGCCAAACATCGACCGGATCATAGTTTCGAAGTGTGCCGTTTCCGGATGTCATAATTCTAAGAGCGCGGCAGCATCCAGCGGACTTGATCTTTCAACATGGGAAGCAATGTTTAAAGGTAACCGTGGCGGGGCGGTAGTGATACCGTTCTGGCATGACCTGAGTACCCTGTTTATTTACAGCAATGTACATGCAGACCTTGGACTTCAGGGAAAACCCACCATGCCGCTGAACGCAGATCCTTTATCACGTAATGAAATTCTGGAGCTTCGTGCCTGGATCGACCAGGGGGCAAGAAGCAATACAGGCATGATCAAATTTTCGAACAATTCACAGCGTTCGAAATACTATGTCGTAAATCAGGGCTGTGACCTGGTTGCTGTGATGGACAGGGAAACCAGACTGCCGATGCGTTATATTCAGGTCGGTCGTTCTGCCAATATTGAATCACCACATAAGATCATCATTTCCCCTGATAAGCAATTCTGGTATATCGTGTTTTTGAACAGCGATGTCATCCAGAAATACAGGACAACGGATGACACCTTCGTGAGTGAATGCGTGATTGGCTTTGGAGGCTGGAACACCTTTGTGATTACGCCTGACAGCAAATTCGCATTTATTGATGATTTCGCATCAGGAGCGATCAAGTATGTGAATCTTGAAACCATGCAGCTGATCGGAACCTATACGGGTTTCAATTTTCCTCACGGAACCGCGATCACAGATGATCATATCCTGTATGTCCTTGACACACCCGGAAGTCGGTTATTCAAATTGGATGTCAGAGATCCATTCGACATGACGTTCACAACAGTTTCTTTACCACCAGGAAGCAATCCGCATGAAATAATTTTTTCGAAGGATGGAAACAGGTACTACATAACCTGCCAGGGATCCAATGAAGTGCATGTTTACGAAAAGTCGAACGATGCCCTGGTAACAAAAATCCAGGTAGGAACATTTCCACAGGAGATGTCTTTGTCGGCAGAAAAGAATTTGCTGTTCGTTACGTGCATGGAAGATGTCACGAGCTTTCCAGGGAAGATCGGCTCTGTGTCAATCCTCGATATGAACAGCCATACCTTTGTTAAAAGTGTTCATACCGGATTTCAGCCTCATGGTATTTTGGCTGACGATGAAAAGGATTTTGTACTTGTTGCAAACAGGAATGTGACAAGCGACGGACCATCACCGCATCACAGCTCTTACTGCGGAGGAAGAAACGGAACACTGTCTTTCATCGACCTGAATACACTTACAGTCAGGACAGATCTGAACCAGGAGCTTTCAGCAGATCCTTATTCCATTGAAATGCGCTGATCACTCTTCAAGGATCAGAATAGCATTCTTATAGTCGATCACCGCGTTCAGCTTTTGTAACAGGTCACCACCTATAACGCCTGATATACCTTCATACCCAAGTTTTTCATAAGATTCATTCACATGGCTAAGATCAAGTACGATTGCTTCATAAGCAGTGAAGCAGATTGTCCTGAAACATAGCGATTCGATGATGATCTTTTCGCTGCTCATGGTATTTGTTCCAAGGCCTGTGCTTAATCTGTCCATCTGTTCAAACTCTGACGTTACGAGCTGTGAAAGCCTGGTTTTGTCGAAGACCGTTCTGGAAGCACCCGTATCGATCAGCATTTTTACAGGCGTTGAGTTCACTGTTGCATCGACCAGGAGATGATTTCCATCACCCTGAATATCTATAATAAAAATCGGAAGTTCTGTTCTCATGAAAAATGAAAGGCTGCCCTGTATGGACAGCCTTTATCATATAATTTATTCAACCTGTTATGCAACAACTTTCATGTTATCAAGAACTTCCATTACCTGCTTAACAGCGGCAGCGGATTCCTTCAGAAGGTTCATTTCATCCTGGTTCAGCTTCAGTTCGATGATCTTTTCAATTCCGTTCTTGCCAAGCACGACCGGCACACCAAGGTAGATGTCCTTCATTCCATATTCACCATTCAGCAACGCGCAAACAGGGAAAATTCTCTTCTGGTCACGAACGATCGCTTCCACCATCTGGGCTGCTGCAGCGCCAGGAGCGTACCATGCAGAAGTACCCATCAGGTTAACAAGCTCACCCCCGCCTTTCTTCGTTCTTTCAACAATCGCATCAAGCTTTGCTTTATCGATAAGCTCAGTAACAGGGATTCCTGCAACCGTCGTGTATCGTGGAAGTGGAACCATTGTATCACCATGACCACCCATAAGTACAGCCTTAATGTCCTTCGGAGATGTATTCAGAGCTTCTGCAAGGAATGCGCTGTAACGGGCAGTGTCAAGAATTCCAGCCATACCGAAAACTTTCGAAGAATCAACTTTCGCAGTCAGGTAAGCACAGTATGTCATGACATCAAGTGGATTGGAAACCACGATGATCTTTGCGTTTGGAGAATATTTGATAAGATTCTCAGTAACTGTTTTAACGATCCCTGCATTCGTTGCGATAAGGTCATCACGGCTCATTCCCGGCTTTCTTGGAAGTCCGGAAGTGATCACTACAACTTCAGAATTGGCAGTTTTTGAATAATCATTCGTAGATCCCGTGATTCTTGTATCATACAGGTTGATCGGCGCGGTCTGCCACATGTCAAGGGATTTTCCTTCTGCGGTTCCTTCTTTAATATCAAGGAGCACAACCTCATTCGCTAATTCACGGTGAGCAATGACATTTGCGCATGTAGCGCCAACATTACCAGCACCAACAACAGTTACTTTCATTTTTTCTTTTTTAGTTAGGGTTAAAACAGCGGGGCGAAGTTAAAGAAGAGAATATATTCTATATAAGTATTGATCAAAATATTATTCAAAAACTTCACTTTATGATCTCAGACATAAAAAGACACTAAAGAATCATTTTCTGCAAAAAACCAATTTTGAAGGTATATATTTTCCAGGCTATCTTTCAACCTTATCTTTAAAAATCGCTGAAAAGTGAAATAGTCCTAACTTATTTATTAACAAAGAATTTACATCCTGTCATTACTGAAGGATTTTTCTATTTTTTTGTAGATATATTTTTGAACATGAAAAGATTAGTACTCTTCTCCATGCTGGTTTTCTTTGCGTTAACCACATATGGACAGCAATCATTGGATGAAAGGGCAAAAGGCAAATATTCTGAAGCGCAGATTGCAAGCATGTCTCCGGAGAAAATTGCCCAGGTAAATTTTTATTACTCAAAGTCTTTTGAAGTCAAGCGAACCGATAAGTGCAATACTTGTCCCGATCCTGATCCAAGCGATATTGACATCACGGTTTATGAAAACCAGCGACAGCCTGACAGACGCGTAGGGATCATGGAAGAAAAAGGAAGATACCGTGTCATCCTTCTTTCACATACGGAGCTTTCTGCAGCTTATGACAGAATCATGAACGAATACAATTCAAAAAAATAAATCGCTTTTATGAGAATATCTTTACTTCTGCTTTTTACAGCGATTCTCCTTGCCACAGGCCTAAGGGCACAGACATACACCATCAATTCCGGTGGAACAGTGAACACCTGCAGTGGAACTTTCTATGATGCAGGTGGCAGTGGTGGCCAGTATGCAAACAGTTCCAACCAGACGATGACTTTCTGCTCAACTTCAGGAAACTGTGTCCGGCTGAACTTTTCATCATTTGCAACAGAGAGTGGTTTTGACTTCGTAAGGATCTATAACGGACCAAATACCTCATCCCCTTTGCTTGGTACTTATTCCGGATCAACAAATCCAGGTACGATCACAGCTACATCGGGATGTCTCACAATTAATTTCACTTCGGATGGTTCCGTACAGGGAAATGGCTGGGCTGCCACAGTGAGTTGTGTCACATGTCCTCCACCTCCTGTTCCTACAAATCAGGATTGCCAGGGTGCGATTCCTGTGTGTCAGTCCTCTTATAGCCAATCGACCTCCTACTCTGGTGTTGGAAACGTGCAGAATGAGATCAACACAGGATTAAGCTGTCTTTTGTCTGGAGAGAAAAACGACGTGTGGTACCAGTTCACTGTTCAGCAATCAGGAAACCTGTGCTTCTCAATCACTCCAAACGTTAGCACTGAAGATTATGACTGGGGATTATTCAATCTTACCAATGCCAACTGCTCTGACATAGCAACCAATGGAGCATTGCAGGTCAGCTGTAATTATTCAGGAATGAGTGGTGTTACGGGTGCCAACGGGCTTGGCGGATCACAGAACAATCCATGTGTCCCGGTGACTGCAGGTCAGTCATATGTATTGAACGTATCCAACTTCTCCTCATCCCAGAATGGATATACTCTGAATTTCGGGGCATCGTCAGCAGTCATCTTTGACAACGTACCGCCTGTGATTAATTCAGTGAACACACCAGTTGCATGTGGTGCCACAACGCTGACCTTTAACTTCTCAGAAAATATCCAATGCAACACTGTTTCTGCTGCGGATTTCGTCTTAAACGGACCCGGCGGACCTTATACAATAAGCGCGGTGAGTGGTGCTGGATGTGCCGCAGGTGCCGGAAGTGAGAATACATTCACGGTCACTGTTACACCTGCCATTACAACGAGTGGTGCTTATAGCTTATGTCTTACCAATGCCGCAGCTTCAGTAACTGACCTTTGCGGAAACGTTGCTGCACCAGGATGTCTGAACTTTACAATCACGGGTGTGACAGCAACAGTTACATCAACAAACAACGTTTCATGTTTCGGTGGTAATAATGGGTCTGCAACAATTGCAGGGTCAGGAGGATCGACACCTTACAGTTATACCTGGAATACATCGCCTGTACAAAATACACCGACAGCAACAGGTTTAACAGCGGGAACCTATACAGGAACCGTTGTTTCTTCAACAGGATGTTCAGGGATCGCAGTCGCAATCATCACCCAGCCAACACAGCTGATCGCTTCACAATCACAGGTGAACGTAACGTGTTCAACGACAGGTTCGGCCACAGTCACTCCTTCAGGAGGAACAGCTGCATATACTTATTCATGGAGTAATGGCGCAGGGAACGTTGCTACTGCGACCAACCTTGCAGCCGGAAGCTACACAGCAACAATCACCGATTCAAGAGGCTGCCAGATCACACGAACCTTTACCATCACTCAGTCAGGAATTGTCACTGCCAGCTTCTCTCCTGTCGCAAACCAGTGTCTTACAGGAAACAGCTTCAGCTTTACAAATACAAGTACAAGCTCATCGGGTGGATCAATGACCTATTCATGGAGCTTCCCGGGAGCGACACCTTCGACTTCAACAGCGACTAACCCGACAGGGATATCATGGCCGGCAGCAGGAACATATACTGTTTCATTAACAGCAACCCAGGGAACATGCACGAACACTTATACACAGAACATCACGGTTTATCCGATGCCTGTAGTTACTACATCAGCGACGAATGTTCTGTGTAACGGAGGATCCACAGGCACAGTGACCGCAACAGGTGGTGGTACATATTCATGGAATACATCACCTGTACAGACAACTGCCACAGCCACAAATCTTCCAGTAGGAACATATACAGTCAGTGTGACTTCAGCCAACGGATGTGTAACCACTGCAACTGCCACGGTAACCCAGCCAACTGCTCTTACAGCGACTCAATCTCAGGTTAACGTATTATGTAATGGAGCTTCCACCGGTTCAGCAACGGTAACACCATCCGGAGGAACATCACCTTATACTTATACATGGAGCAACGGAGCTACAACATCCACCGCATCAGGTTTAGCAGCAGGAAGCTATTCAGTCACCGTGCGAGATGCAAACAATTGCACCATCACCCAAAACTTCACCATCACAGCTCCAACCCTGATCACATTGAATACCTCGAGTGTTAATGCGACCTGTGCACAAAGCAATGGATCTGTTTCTGTTTCAGCGACAGGCGGTACCGGGGCTTATACCTATTCATGGAATACATCTCCTGTGCAGACAACCGCCACCACAGCCTCTACACTACCGGCAGGCACGTATAGCGTTACTGTGACAGATGCCAATGGATGCGTCCAGACAGCAACAGCCACAATCAGCAATACTGCAGCACCTACCGCTACAGCAACAGGCACCAATGTTCTTTGCTTTGGAGGATCAACAGGTTCAGCCTCTGTTTCGATATCAGGAGCTGCAGGTCCTTATACCTATTCATGGAATACATCACCGGTACAGACAACATCAACTGCAAGCAACCTGTCAGCAGGAACATATAATGTGACCGTAACAGCAGGCAATGGATGTACAGCCACCGCATCGGTTACTATTACACAGCCTACAGCAGCGCTGACAGCCACAACATCTCAAACAAACGTGACATGTAACGCGCTAACCAATGGAACGGCAGGAGTAACAGCATCGGGAGGAACAGGAGCATATACCTACTCCTGGAATACCTCACCAGTACAGACAACCCCAACAGCAACAGGACTTGCAGCAGGTTCTTACCAGGTAACCATTACAGATGCAAATGGATGTCAGATCGTACAAACATTCACGATCACACAGCCGCCTGCAATGACATTGACCACCTCATCGACCAATGCGACCTGTGGATCAGGCAACGGAACAGCTACTGTAGTCGCAGTCGGAGGCACAGGTACACTGACCTATTCATGGAACTCAACACCTGCACAGACAACATCTACAGCAACCGGCCTTAACGCAGGAGCTTATAACATTACTGTTACAGATGCTAATGGATGTTTCCAGACAACATCAGTATCAGTAAATAACAACGCTGCTCCAGCGGCTACCATTTCGGCCACTACGAATGTTTCATGCTTTGGTGGAGCTAATGGATCTGCGACAGTAGCAGCATCCGGAGGAACAGGAGCATATACCTACTCCTGGAATTCAACACCAGCTCAAACGACACCAACCGCAACAGGACTGGCAGCAGGAACCTATGCTGTGACAGTGACAGATGCATCAGGTTGTACAGCATCAGCAACAGCCATCATCACACAACCAACATTACTAACTGCATCAGCATCCGGAATCAACCCAACATGTAACGGCGGAACGAACGGAACTGCAACCGCAACTGCTGGTGGAGGAACAACAGGGTATACTTACTCATGGAATACAACACCTTCACAATCCACTGCAACAGCAACAGGTCTGGCATCAGGAAACTATAGCGTAACGGTGACTGACAACAATGGATGTACAGCTACTGCTTCAGTAACCTTAACACAGCCTATAGCAATTATTGTGACAGCCACACAGGATTCAGTAAGCTGTTTCGGATCAAGTACAGGATCAGCCATAGCAAGTGCATCAGGAGGAACAGGAACACTCACGTATTCATGGGCACCATCAGGGATCACAGCATCTACAGCAACAGGCCTGGCCGCTGGAAATTATACAGTGACAGTGACCGACGCGAATGGTTGTATTCAAACTGCATCCTCAACTGTCCTTCAGCCTGCAGCATTGACAGCTGCAACTTCAGCAACAGATGTTACATGTAACGGCGGCACAGACGGAACCGCAACAGTGACAGCTTCAGGCGGAACAGGACCTTACCAGTACAGCTGGAGCTCAGGAGCAGTGACATCAACTGCCGGCTCACTGGCATTCGGTTCATATACCGTGATGATCACCGATGCAAACGGTTGTCAGCAGAATACATCAGCAACTGTTTCACAGCCATCAGCAGTAACAGTGTCAGCATCTTCCACCACATCGAATTGTGGCCAGAGCAATGCATCAGCAACAGCAACAGCATCAGGAGGAACAGGAACATTAACTTATTCATGGAATACAACACCTGTTCAGACAACACCTACCGCATCGAACCTTAACTCGGGAACATATTCCGTGACTGTGACCGATGCGAATGGATGTACAGCGACAAGTTCAACGATCATCAACAACCTCACAGGAGGCTCCGCTTCAGCTACATCAACGAATGCAAGCTGCGCAGGATCAACAGACGGTACCGCGACAGCAACCATGACAGGAGGCACAGGACCATTCACATACAACTGGAGCACCACACCAGCACAGGCGAATGCAACAGCAGTGAACCTTGGAGCTGGCACCTATACCGTTACCATTACTGATAACGTTGGATGTGCCGCAACAGCATCTGTGATCATAACAGAACCAACAGCCCTTTCAGCCACCACGACACAAACAAATGCTTTGTGCTTTGGATCTGCAACAGGAAGTGCAAATGCAACAGCAACAGGCGGTACAGGCAGTTACACTTATCTGTGGAATACAACACCATCACAGGCAACAGCAAATGCTACTTCAGTTACAGCAGGTACATATACTGTCACTGTGACTGATGGCAACGGATGTACCACTACAGCAACAGCTTTGATCAACGAACCATCAGCAGTGATCGGATCGACAACAACAGTGAATGAAAACTGTACAGCACAGAATGGATCTGCGACAGCTTCTGCAACTGGAGGCACAGGTACTTTCACCTATTCCTGGAATACAACACCAGTTCAATCAGGTGCAACAGCAACAGGATTGTCAGCAGGAACCTATACGGTAACAGTAACGGATGCCAATGCATGTACGACAACCGTGCAGGCAGTTGTAGGAACCACCCCTGGAGGAACTGCAGCAACCACATCAACGGATGTTTCATGTAACGGTGCAGCTGATGGAACAGCCACCGTTTCTATGACCGGCGCTGCAACAGCTCCTTATACTTATTCATGGAATACCACTCCATCACAGACAACTGCAACTGCCACGGGTCTGATTGCAGGTACTTATTCAGTTACCGTAACTGACAGTTATGGCTGCGTTTCTTCAACGACAGCTGTGATCAACCAGCCGGATATTCTTGCAGCATCAACTACCCAGATCAATGTAACATGTAACGGAGGAAGCAACGGATCAGCAACGGTTGTTGTTAGCGGTGGTACTGCTCCTTACACCTATGCATGGAGCAATGGTCCTGTTACCGCAACAAACAGCGGACTCATGGCAGGAAGTCAGACAGTGATCGTAACCGACAACAATGGTTGTATCAAAAGTGCGACAGTGAATATTTCAGAACCAACAGCGATTGTAGTAACTGAAACAGCACATACCGATGCGACCTGTAACCAGGCAAACGGATCAAGCACAGTATCTGCAACCGGAGGTGCCGGAGCACCTTATACATACTCATGGTCTCCTGGTCCTTATTCAGGTACCACAGTGAATAACCTTGCAGCCAATACATACATCGTTACTGCAACTGATGCAGCAGGATGCACCACCACCTTCCCGGTTACTATACAGAATCTAACAGGACCATCGATCACCACCACATCAACAAATGTTTCCTGTTTTGGTGGAAACAATGGATCAGCAAGTGTAACCGCTACGGGAGGCGCTGCTCCTTATAGTTATACGTGGAATACCGCACCTCAGCAAACAACACCTTCTGCAACCAACCTGACTGCAGGAATCTATACAGTGATTGTACGTGACAATACAGGTTGTTCAGCTTCGGGATCTGTAACCATTACACAACCAACTGTACTTACGCTGAACACAAGCACTACAAATCCGCTCTGCTTTGGTGCATGTGACGGTTCAGCGACAGTTGCTCCTACCGGTGGTGTTTCACCATACTCCTATTCATGGACCAGTTCATCCACGAACTCAACAGCATCCGGACTCTGTGCAGGAGCATATACCGTTGTAGTTACGGATTCAAATGCATGTACAGTAAATACAAATGTCACGATCACGAACCCTGCACAATTCACCGTATCAGCAACAACGATCAACGCATCGTGCCAGGGAACCTGTGATGGCTCTGCCACAGCTGTGACCAGCAACGGTTCATCGCCTTATACCTATTCATGGACAGGCGGACAAACCACGCCAACAGCATCCCAATTATGTGCAGGAACATTTACATTGTCTGTCACAGATGGTAACAGCTGTCAGGCTCAGACAACCGCGATCATCACTGAACCTGTCACACTTGTTGCATCCATTCCAACCTCAGGAAATGTATCCTGTTTCGGAGGTGCTAACGGTTATGCAAATGCTTCCGCGACAGGAGGTACTGCACCTTATACCTATACATGGAATCCGGGAGGATATACAACTCCGAGTCCAAATGGTTTGGTAACAGGTTCATATACAGTAACCATATCTGATGCAAAAGGATGTACCTCTCAGGCATCTGTTTTCATAAGCCAGCCGGCAGCACTTATCGCTACAACAACAAAAGTCAATGCGACCTGTTATGGCGTGTGCAACGGATCAGCGACAGCAACTGTTCAGGGAGGAACCGCGCCTTACACCTATTTATGGACACCAGGCGGACAGAGTACACCAACAGCGAGCAACCTGTGTGCAGGCAACTACAGTTTGAACCTTACAGATGCCAACGGTTGTACAGTGGTAAACTCAGTAGTGATCACCCAGCCATCCATGCTTACAGTGAACACCACAGTTGTTAACTCCAACTGCCAGCAGGACAATGGAAAAGCATGTGCATCGATTGCGGGAGGAGTCACACCTTATACTTACCAGTGGAACGATCCTGGAATGCAGACAACCAGTTGCGCGGTGGACTTATTCGCAAACACGTATATGGTAACAATCACCGATGGCAACGGATGTACAGCTCAGGCACCAGCGAACGTTAATGACATTCAGGGGCCGACTGTCACCATCGCATCATCAACCAACATTACATGTTATGGAGATTCAAATGGAACGGCACTAGCCAACATCACCGGTGGAGTTGCCCCATTTACGATCAACTGGACGCCTTCCGGACCTACTTCCACATTCGCGAACAACCTAAGTCAGGGATGGCATTCAATTACAGTTATTGACTCTGCAGGATGCAGTAGTTCAGTATCCCAGTTTATTTCACAACCGGCACAGATCACGGGATACATTACTTCAGTGAATCCATCCTGCTTTGGTTCTTGTAATGGTTCAGCTACGATCAATGCATCCGGTGGAACAGGAGCGCTTTCTTTCTTCTGGAATGCAAGTCCTGCACAAACCACACAGAACGCATCAAACCTATGTGCAGGAACCTATACTGTAACAGTAACAGATTCCAATAACTGCGAGGCTCAGTTCACGAAGACACTCACCCAGCCACAACAGCTTGTACTTGGACCGGCAAACATTACAGATGTAACGTGTAATGGCCTTTCAAATGGAGTGATCAACATCAATCCAACAGGAGGAACGCCAGGATACAACATCCAGTGGAGTCCTGTAACTGCAGGTTCAGGAACACAGGTATCCGGTCTTGCAGCAGGCAACTATACAGCTACCGTTACAGATGTAAAAGGCTGTACCGACGTGATGACTTACACAGTTAATCAACCGCAGCCTGTATTGGTATTTGCTACATCAGATCCTGGAACATGCGGTGCGAATAACGGATCCGTAATGGTTCAGGCAGGAGGAGGGAATCCACCATTCAACTTTATCTGGAACGACCCGATGAGCCAGACTAATGATACTGCATCCAATCTTTATGCAGGTACCTACATTGTAATCGCTACGGATACAAAGGGATGTACCGGTCGTGATACTGTGCTACTTTACGACATACCAGGACCAACGATCGATTCAGTGAATAAGGTTAACGTAACATGTTACAATACCGCAACCGGAAGTGCGACAGTTTATCCAAAGGGAGGAACGTTGCCTTACACTTACTTATGGAATGACCAGGCAGCACAAACAACAGCCCAGGCATTGGCTCTTACAGATGGAACGTATGGCATCATTGTAACAGATGCGAACGGATGTGTCGCTACAGCAACTGCCACCATCACTGAACCTCCTGCACTGTCGATCCTTGAGTCAGCCGACAGCACGATCTGCTATGGTCAGTCAGCAATTGCATTGTTTGCATCAGCTCAGGGAGGAACACCTGCATATACCTATTCCTGGAGCAACGGGTACACAAGCTCAGGACCGAATAATGTTCAGCCATTAACGACAACATCGTATTACATCCAGGTGACTGATAAAAATGGATGTATTTCAAATGATACGATTGCCGTTACGGTGAGACCTCAGCTTCAGATTTCAGGACCTGATCAGACCATCTGTGCAGGTGAGCCGGTTACCATCAATACAACATCGACCGGAGGTAAGCCAGGAAGCTATACTTACACCTGGAATCCGAATGTATCTGCACAGCCATCATTCTCTCCTTCGCCGAATCTGACCTCTACAACAACATTCATTGTAGAACTTAATGATGGATGTTCAGCGAATGCGAAAGACACGATTGTTGTTTCAGTGAATCAGAAGCCATTTGTTTCGATCGATTCTGTGACAAATGTCTGTGTACCTGCAAGCATTACTTTTTCAGCTACAACTGACATCGCAACTTCATTTACCTGGGATATACCTGGTGTTGGTACTTCGTCAGCAAACAATCCGTCATTCAGCTTTGTATCAGCGGGTGATTATGATGTAACAGTAACGGCAGTATCGATCTACGGATGCAGCACGACCTTAACCGAAAGCGCATTCCTGACGATCTATCCTAAACCACTGGCATCGTTTACAATGGATCAAAGCACAACAACCATTGTTAATCCTGTTATAAACTTTACGGATATGTCGATCGACGCAGCATTCTGGAACTGGAATTTTGGCGATGAAGACACTTCGATGACCCAACATCCTCAGCATACTTACCAGGATACAGGAACGTATGTTGTACAGCTGATCGTAACAAGTGAGCATGGATGTGTGGACGATACCACAACATTGATCACCATCGATCCGGATCATGTGATCTATGTTCCAAATGCTTTCTCACCAAACGGAGATCTTATCAATGACAAATTCGGTCCAATTGGCGTGGGCATCAATCCTGATAAGTTTGAGATGCTGATCTTCGACAGATGGGGTAACCAGATCTTCAGAACATCCCGACTTGATGAAGGCTGGGATGGAAAAGCGAACAATGGTTCAATATCCGCCCAGGAAGATGTTTATATATGGATGATCACGGCAGAGTCCATTGCCGGTGAACCAATCAGCAGAAAAGGAACTGTTGCACTGGTCAAATAGATACTTTCATTTTCTTTTAAGCCCCGTCCCGTACATCAGGACGGGGCTTTTTGTTTCCACAAGCTATGTTCATGAAACAGTCCACTCAAAGCACAGGGCGTTAACCACTATACTCTCAAAACCCTTATCGATAGTGGAAAAGAATAAAAACTCGACGAAAAGGCAGATTGACACTTTAAACTGCCTCTTTTTTTTTACCAAAACAGTCTAACATGCTGATTTTTGTATATTTGTTAGTATGGTAAAAAGTATACTATGATAAGAAATCTACATCCCCTTCTATTTCTTACGCTCATACTTGCCTCACTTTCCTCCTATTCACAGTTAACTGTAACTCAAGGCGTAACAACAACGACCCTTCTGAACAGCCTTGTAGGTAATGGCGCACAGGTATCGAATGCAGTGCTTAATTGTCCTGGCATGTCTTACGGAACATTCACGGCAACAACGACGAATCTTGGACTTACCAGTGGAGTCCTTCTTACAACAGGTGATGTCAATGTTGCAATCGGACCCAATAACTCAGGAAGCGCAGGAGCAACAAACAATAACAGTTCAAACGATCCGGATCTTTCAGCAATTGAACCGGCATCCAGTGGGCAGGATGTATGTATCCTGGAATTCGATATCATCCCAACCTGCAACAGGCTGAACATCGATTATGTATTCGGCTCAGAAGAATATCCCGAGTTTGTAAACTCAGCTTACAATGATGTTTTCGGATTCTTCATCTCCGGCCCGAACCCGCTTGGCGGCACCTATAATTCTCAGAATATCGCGCTCATTCCGAGTACATCCACTGCCGTCGCTATCAATACAGTCAATCAGAATACTGGCTATTATGTAGATAACACCGGCGGAACAACCATACAATATGATGGCTTTACAACTCCGCTTGTTGCCTATGCTGATGTTGTTCCCTGCTCAACGTATCACATGAAGATTGCGATAGCAGATGCAGGTGACAATGCTTATGACTCAGGTGTTTTCTTTGCATACCAGGGACTAAATTGTCCATCAGCTCCGACAGTAACCGTTGACGCATTAAGTGTGAATATTTGTCCCGGACAGTCTGATACACTCACTGCTTCCGGAGCAACCACCTATGTATGGTCACCATCTACAGGACTGAATACAACCAGCGGTCCAGTTGTAATTGCTTCTCCTTTATCCACTACAACATATACTGTAACTGGCTCAGCAGGATGTTCAATCACCACTGCCACGGTTGTTGTAAATGTAACATCACCTGCTGTTGTAGCAAGTCCTGATGTCGCTATTTGCCTTAATAGCTCAACCAGCCTATCTGCGACAGGTGCAACAACCTATACATGGAGTCCTGCTACAGGGTTAAGTTCCACAACCATATCGAACCCGGTAGCCTCACCAACATCCACAACAACATATACAGTTACCGGGTCTTCTGGATCTTCCTGTGTTTCAACAGATGTTGTCGTTGTAACTGTCAACAGTACAACTGTAATTCCACCGGCGAATACCACGATCTGTCCTGGAGGAAGCACTGTCCTCACAGCATCCGGGGCATCTACATATACATGGAGTCCCGCCACGGGTCTTTCATCGACAACTACGGCATCACCAACTGCATCACCAACTGCAACAACCACCTATACCATCACTGGTACAATGAACGGATGTTCAGATACAGCCACTGTTAGTGTTAGTATCGGAACAATGACAGTCACCGCGAGTGCAGATACCAACATCTGTATCGGCGGTACTGCGCAGCTCACAGCTTCAGGAGGAACTTCATTTACATGGAATCCTGCATCAGCACTTAGTAATCCAAGTGCACAAAATCCAACAGCTTCACCATCCTCAACAACGACCTACACGGTAACTGGAACCTCCGGAACCTGCACCGCAACAGATGTTGTGATCGTTAACGTCGGATCAATTGTCGTGAACGCAGGTACAGATGTTACACTCTGCGCTGGCACGACCACTACCCTTGCAGCAAGCGGTGGAACAAACTATACATGGACACCAGCTGGATCACTTAGCAATGCAACCATCTCAAACCCTGTTGCCTCGCCTGCATCCACAACAACTTATACAGTAACAGGCACCAATGGCTCCTGCCAGGGTATTGATGAAGTCATCGTCAATGTAACACCGATTCCTGTTGTCACTGCCTCTCCATCAGCAACAATCTGTGCCGGTTTTTCAACCACCATCACAGGCTTCGGTGCCACCACCTACACATGGTCTCCAGCAACAGCTTTGTCTTCAACTACTGTAAGCAATCCGACTGCGAGTCCTGCATCCACGATTACCTATACAGTCACAGGAACGACTAACGGATGTTCTGATACGGCCATGACCATAGTGAATGTGAATCCGGCACCAGTGATTGTAGCAAGCAACGATACATCAATTTGTCCTGGAGGAACAGCATCATTAAATGCCACTGGTGGATCTTCATATACCTGGTCACCTGCGACTGCTTTAAGTTCAACAACCATCTCAAATCCGCAATCATCGCCATCATCAACAATCACTTATACGGTAACAGGAACTCTTGCGGGCTGTACAGCCACTGATGTGGTTATTGTGAATGTACTTCCTGGTACAGTGATCAATGCTGGTTCTGATGTTGAGATCTGCCAGGGAACGTCAACTACACTTCAGGCTTCAGGGGGAACGACATATTCATGGTCACCAACTTCAACCCTTTCAGATGGTACCATTTCAAATCCGGTAGCAACACCTGCATCAACGACAACATACACTGTGACCGGAACAAACGGATCATGCGTTGGAACAGATGATGTAATCGTAACAGTCAATCCAATACCTGTGATCACCGCTGGTCCGAATTCAATTGTTTGTATTGGAAATGGAGCTGGCCTGACTGCAAACGGGGGAGCTACTTATACCTGGTCTCCGGCTACAGGACTTTCTGATCCAACAGTTGCCAATCCGTATGCATCACCATCTTCCACAACAACCTACACAGTAACCGGTACGCTGAATGGATGCAGCGATACTGCCCAGGCTGTTGTATATGTGAACCCATTGCCAGTGATCAATGCAGGTAACGATACCACCATCTGCAGCGGTGGTTCAGCGAATCTTAATGCAACAGGAGGAACAACCTATACATGGTCTCCTGCTACCGGACTTTCTTCAACATCGGTTTCAAATCCGGTTGCCACACCTGCAGTAACAACTACCTACACGGTGACGGGTACACTCGCAGGCTGTACATCAACAGACCAGGTGATCGTGAACATTACCCCTCCTGTTATTCCAGATGCAGGTAATGACACCATTATTTGCTATGGAACATCTGCACAGCTGAATGCAACAGGAGCTTCAACCTATACGTGGTCACCACTTACAAACCTTTCCAACCCGACGATATCAAGCCCGGTAGCATCACCACAGACAACCACAACCTATACAGTAACAGGCACCATCAGCGGTTGCACTGGAATTGATCAGATAGTTGTGAATGTATCTGCACCACTTGTTATAACACCCGCCGCATATGATGCGACATGTTTCAATACGTGCAACGGTCAGGCTATTGCAGTTCCAAATGGAGGAACATCACCATACAGCTTTTCATGGTCAACAGTGCCGCCAACACTAACACCAGCACTTGCAAATGCATGCGCGGGGACATATACAGTGAATGTCAGTGACTTCTTTGGATGCAGTGCAGATACCTTTGTTGTTGTAGGACAACCAACACAGATAATTCCAACAGCAACCTCTGTAGCAGCCCACTGCAACCATCCCGATGGAAGTGCAACGGCAAGTGCAACTGGTGGAAGCCCTGGTTATTCATATACCTGGAACACATCGCCGGTACAGTACACACCGACTGCCATCAACCTTACACCTGGAACATACACCTATATCGTAACAGATAATAATAACTGTACAAGTGTAGATACTGTTATTGTTGGAAACCTTGCAGGAGTCGTTGCATCGATTGATCTCACCACCAACCCTCCCGTGAACACAACATGCTATCAGGCCTGTAACGGAACTGCAACAGCACTTGCTTCAGGAGGAACAACACCATACAACTTCACATGGCAAACCACCATGCCTCAGATCACACCAACTGCGACCGGATTATGCGCCGGCACATACACCGTGATCGTTTCGGATGGAACATCATGCCTTGACACTGCATCAGTGATCATAACAGAACCTACTGCAGTCAGTGTTGCAGGTTCAGCACCTGTTACGATCTGCAACGGACAAAGTGATGGGATCTCAGTTACTGCTTCCGGAGGAACACCAGGATATTCTTACACCTGGTGGCCAGCGACAGCCTTGTCAAGTACAACAGCACAAAACCCGGTTGCTTCTCCGGTCGTTACAACAACATATTCAGTAAGTGCTATAGATAATAACAACTGTGCATCAGACACTTCTTTTGTGATTGTCACGATTAATCCTGCACTTGATGTTGTTGCGTCATCAGATGCTGCGATCTGCATCAATGCTCAGACAACATTATCTGCTGTAAGCGGAACAGGCGGAAATGGCGGACCATATACGTATACATGGGAACCATCCACAGGACTTAACACCACCACAGGCAACACCGTGAATGCGAATCCTGTCAGCACCACAACATATACAGTAATTATTGATGACAACTGTACAAGTGCAAAAGACAGCGATTTTGTTATTGTAAATGTAAATCCATTGCCAGTAGTATCCTTTACATCACCAGACAGAGATGGTTGCTACCCGCATACAACAACCTTTGTGAACACAACACCGGGAGCTGTTTCATGTTCATGGGATTTTGGCGACGGAAGCATATCCAGTGTGTGTGATCCGGAACATACCTTCGCAGAAGAAGGAAACTATGACGTAACACTCACAGTAACTGATTACAATGGATGTACGAGCACACTCAGTGAAGCCAGCTATATCAGCGCATATGGTTACCCACTTGCATTCTTCGCGATGGATCCGCAGCCAACAACCATCCTGAATCCAACGTTGAATTTCCATGATCTTTCTGCCGGTTCACCAATTAGCTGGCAATGGTATTTCGATGATCTCGATTCATCCACCGTTCAGAATCCGACATATACATTCACAGATACAGGTTACTTCAATGTTCAGCTGATCATCCAGAACCAGTATGGCTGTGTTGATGATACCACGCTTTCTGTGCGCATCGATCCGGACTTTGTGATATTTGTTCCGAATGCCTTCTCACCAAATGGAGATGGATTGAATGATAAATTCTTTCCTGTTGGATATGGATGGTATGAAGATTCATACGAGATGATGATCTTCGACAGATGGGGGAACCTGCTTTATCAAAGTACCGATCTGAAGAAAGGCTGGGATGGAAAAGCAAACAACGGATCCACCATCGCGCAGGAAGATGTATATATCTGGAAGGTGAAGGTTGCGCCGATCACAGATCGTACGAGAGCCAAGGAATACCGAGGCAAAGTGACACTGATAAAATAGAATCCATGAAAAGCCGGATTAAATTTGATGGAAAAACACCTCTTCCCAGGAATTCTTTACGAAAAGCTTAAAGCTTTTTAATTCGACAAATTATTATATTTTTGACACAAATCGGCAATTATACTGTATGAAGAAATTGTACAAATTTCTATTCAGCTTCCTTACCCTTGTTACATCAGGTGCTTATGCACAGCAGAATGTAGGTATTGGAACGACTGCTCCGGACCAATCATCGATCCTTGAATTAAGTGCAACAAACAAAGGTTTGCTTGTTCCAAGGATGGATTCCGTCTCGAGAAATTCAATTGCAACCCCTGCAAATGGATTATTGGTTTATGATACCGATTATCAATGCTTTTATTATTTCAGACAATCATCATGGATCTCCTTGTGTTCAGCAGGATCAGGAGCGGCAGGAGTTACAGGGGCAACAGGCGCGAATGGTGCCGACGGTATAACCGGGGCTACAGGAAATGATGGTGCTACAGGTTTGAATGGAAATACAGGTGACACAGGAGCTACAGGCGCAAATGGTGAAACAGGTGCGACAGGAGCCACTGGAGCTACTGGAGCTACTGGATTAGATGGTGTTACAGGTCCGACTGGTGCCACCGGAAATGATGGAGCAACAGGGCCAACAGGAAACGGAGTGGGAATACCTGGTCCGACAGGAGAAACGGGAGCTACCGGAGATATCGGAGCTACAGGTGCAACAGGTGATTTCGGAGCTACGGGTGCTACAGGAGATACAGGTGCTACCGGAGCAACAGGTGTTACCGGAGACATGGGAGCCACGGGAGCAACAGGAGCCACTGGTGATACTGGTCCGACAGGAATTGGAGTGACAGGTGCAACAGGAGCCACTGGTGCAACCGGTGCAGGTGTTGGTATTCCGGGACCAACCGGAGATACAGGTGCTACTGGTAACATAGGAGCCACAGGATCGATTGGAACCACAGGAGCTACGGGAGCTACGGGAGCTACCGGCATTGGAGTCACCGGAGCGACAGGAGCCACTGGTCCGACAGGAGCTGATGGAACAAATGGACCTACCGGGTCAACAGGACCAACAGGTATAGGAGCTACAGGTGCAACTGGAGCAACTGGAGCTACAGGAGCTACAGGAACAGGAGTTGGTATTCCGGGACCAACAGGAAATACCGGTCCGACAGGAGCAGTTGGCGCAACAGGTACGCCAGGATCAACTGGAGCCACAGGAGCAACCGGTATTGGTGCAACTGGAGCTACAGGTGCAACAGGGGCCAACGGAACTAACGGTGCCACAGGCGCAACCGGTGCTACTGGTGCTAACGGTACAAATGGAACGAACGGTGCCACAGGCGCAACGGGTGCTACTGGGGCAAACGGAACCAATGGAACAAACGGAGCGACAGGTGCTACTGGTGCAAACGGCACAAATGGAACAACCGGTGCGACAGGCGCAACTGGTACTACTGGTGCAAACGGTACCAATGGAACAAATGGTGCTACTGGTGCAACAGGTGCTACTGGTGCTACTGGAGCTAACGGTACTAATGGAACAAACGGAGCGACTGGAGCAACGGGTGCTACAGGACCAACCTGGACGATTAGTTCCGCGACTTATAACACAAGCGGTACATTATCAATCACTACGTCTATCCCTTCAACAATTACAACCGGCAATCAGGCATGGCTTGTTGGTGGTAATACACTTGCCGCACCTACTGGATCACTCGGAACATTAAACGCTTCTCATGTGGATCTTATGACAAGCGGTATTGTACGAGGACGATTAAGTACTCTTGGAGAATTCTTTATCGGAACAACTGCTACGACTCTTGCAGGAGATCTAATGAATTCAGTAAGTAATGTGACCTTCCCCTGGGCAGTGAATGGTTATTCAAGCTTTAATGGAAGCGGTGTTTATGGTGCCATCCAGGGAACATCAACAACTTCATTTGCTGGTGTGCAGGGAGAATATAATTCAATTTCCGCAGTCGTAATCAATACTGCGGGGGTAAGAGGACTTAACGGTACAACTTCCCCTGGTTCGGGATTCCGAAACCTTGCAGCTACAGGTCCACAGACAGGTGTAACTGGAAGCGTTCTAAACTCAGGTACCTACCAATTTGGTGTATATGGATCCTCTCCAAGCTTATCTTCAAGAACCGGTGCAGTATTCGGAGATGACGGAGGATATGCCATGGGTTCACTGGGCTATTATGCTTTTTCGGGAATTGACTATGGTGTATACGGATTTGGAATTGCTTACCAGACCGGTGGGGCAGGTGGACGTTACTCGAATACCTCACAGGCATCAACCACTGTTACCCTGAGTGAACCAAACCAGATGATAGGTTTGGGTATCTATGGTGGCGTGATGGGTGGATGGGTTCGCGGTCTTGTGTACGGTGCTCACGTGAAAGGTGAACGATATGGTCTTTATGTTGATGGGTACACTGTGACCAATAAGCCTATCGCGCAGCTCGTTAAAAATGATGACGGATCAAGAACAGCAACTTTTGCAACATCATCTGTAAAGCCTGAAATCACTGCAAAAGGCAAATCATTTATGTCTTCTGGTGAAAAGTACATTGCTTTCGATCAGGAATTCAAAAACATGATCTCATCAACTGAAGATATCACCATAACGGTTACCCCAAGAGGAAACTCAAATGGTGTGTACGTTTCATCCGTTGATCAGAATGGTTTCCTAGTGAAAGAAAACAACAACGGCGGATCGAATGTTGAATTTTCATGGATCGCTATCGGAACACGCAAAGGATTTGAGAATCCGGTGATCTCGAGTGAGATCCTAAGCGGAGATTTCGATACCAGGATGAATGGTGTAATGTTTAACGACAATAACACCACTGACACACCACAGCCAATCTGGTGGGATGGTTCGAATGTACGATTTGACCAGATACCTGTGAAGACACTGAAGCCTTATAAGTCTAACAAAAGACCTACCTCGGGTTCATTTTCGAATCAGTAAACAAACCTCTTCTCAATAAAAAAACGAGCTGCTTAATAACAGCTCGTTTTTTTATTCCTGTTATCTGGCCTTTCATCCCAGAGGAGGAATCTCAAAATGTGTTAGTCACTACAACAACATTTGGACCTTGAAAGATCGACTATGATTTGCATGGCAAAAAGCATTACAATTTATAATGATCATAAAACAAAAAGGCTGCTTCAGTGAAGAGGCAGCCTTTTGTTTTGTTTTCTATAGAGTGATTATGCGTCGATCTTCGCGTATTTCGCGTGCTTCTCGATAAAGTCTCTCCGCGGAGGAACTTCATCACCCATCAGCATTGAAAAGATTCTGTCAGCTTCAGCTGCACTGTCGATGGTTACCTGGCGAAGCGTACGGTGCTCAGGATTCATTGTTGTTTCCCAAAGCTGTTCCGCGTTCATCTCACCAAGACCCTTATAACGCTGAACATTCACAGTGCCTTCTTTACCTTCTCCACCCGAGATCTCTTTTACAGCATTGATACGGTCTTCTTCAGTCCAGCAATAACGCTGCTCCTTCCCTTTTTTAACAAGGTACAATGGAGGAGTTGCAATGTATATATAGCCCTTCTCGATCAGTTCCTTCATGTATCTGAAGAAGAATGTAAGAATCAGAGTAGTGATGTGGCTACCATCGATGTCGGCATCCGTCATGATCACCACTTTATGGTAACGAAGCTTTTCGATGTTGAGCTCTTTTGAATCTTCGGCAGTACCGATAGAGACACCAAGAGCCGTGAACATATTCTTGATTTCTTCGTTTTCGAAGATCTTGTGCATCATGGCTTTCTCCACGTTCAGGATCTTACCTCTTAGTGGCAGGATCGCCTGGAACCGGCGGTCTCTCCCCTGCTTCGCTGTACCACCTGCCGAGTCACCCTCGACAAGGTATATCTCACATGCTGAAGGATCTGACTCAGAACAATCTGAAAGCTTCCCTGGAAGACCTGTACCAGTAAGGACATTCTTACGCTGTACAAGCTCACGCGCCTTACGGGCAGCATGACGTGCAGTAGCAGCAAGGATCACTTTATCAACGATCATTTTTGCCTGGCGCGGATGCTCCTCAAGGTAGTTAGAAAGCATTTCACTTACAGCAATATCCACGGCGCCCATTACATCACTGTTACCCAGCTTTGTTTTGGTCTGTCCTTCGAACTGCGGTTCAGCCACTTTAACAGAGATCACCGACGTTAGTCCTTCACGGAAGTCATCACCGCTGATCTCGAACTTCAGCTTTGTAAGCATACCTGACTTTTCAGCGTAAGCCTTAAGCGTTCTGGTAAGACCTCTTCTGAATCCGGCAACGTGTGTACCGCCTTCATGCGTATTGATGTTATTCACGTAGGAATGAAGGTTCTCAGAGAATGATGAGTTATAGAGCATGGCAACTTCAACAGGAATTCCCTGCTTCTCGCCGTCCATGTAGATTGGCTCTTCGATCAGCTTTTCACGTGTGGCATCAAGGTATTCAACGAACTCTCTTAATCCTCCATCAGAAAAGAAGCTGTCAGATACAAATTCTCCATTCTCATCTTTATTTCGTTCATCAGTGATCGTTAGTCTGATTCCTTTGTTCAGGAATGCAAGCTCTCTCAATCGTGAAGAAAGTGTTTCGTAATTGTATTCTGAAAGTGTGAAGATGCTTGTGTCCGGAAGGAATGTTACCCTCGTACCACGATCAGTTGTAGTGCCTGTTTCCTTTACAGGATAAAGAGGCTTTCCTGCACTGTATTCCTGAACGAAGACTTTACCCTGGCGGTGAACCTCAGCCTTCAGGTGAGTTGACAATGCATTCACACAGCTGACACCAACACCGTGAAGACCACCTGATACCTTGTATGAATCCTTATCGAACTTACCACCAGCATGCAGAACCGTCATTACAACTTCAAGCGCTGATTTCTTTTCCTTCGGATGGATGTCTGTAGGGATACCACGACCATTGTCCACCACGGTGATCGAATTGTTTTCGTGGATCGTTACTTTGATGTCATCACAATGACCGGCAAGCGCCTCATCGATTGAGTTATCTACAACCTCATAAACCAGGTGA
The DNA here is from genome assembly GCA_036675075.1 of Bacteroidota bacterium. Taxonomy (GTDB): domain Bacteria; phylum Bacteroidota; class Bacteroidia; order JAKFFM01; family JAKFFM01; genus JAKFFM01. The sequence goes on along the minus strand of JAKFFM010000023.1, from coordinate 65,804 downwards.
TGCAATCCTTTAAAACCAATATCCCCGATATACATCGCGGGACGTTTACGAACAGCTTCCAGACCTTCAAGTACCTGAATACTGTCCGCCGAATATTCTTTGGATTTATCAACCATATCTTTTACTATTTCTTCCATTATTATCTGCCCTTTTTTTGCCAGAAAGTGAATACAAACAAATATACGGAAAAACGGGCGTTAAACCGAAGAAAAACCTAATAAAATCAAGGGTTTTATCAACATTGAATTAACATGGTCAGACCTCTTAAACCCAAATTATGAATTAAAAATGCCTATTGCATAATCCAGGTTAAAAAAGCCTGAAAAATGATCAGAAAGAATAGCTTATTCCGGCCAGAAGATTCAGTCTGTAAACAGGATAATTTACATACCTGAAATACCTTACCCCTGCTATGTTGTTAATATTCAGGAACATGCCCAACCTCTTACTGTATCTGTACTCCGCACCCAGGTTCAGATCCAGATATCCCTTCAGCTTTTGCTCTCCAGCTACTATCGTATTGCTTTCGTCAAGCCTGTTGATCTTCCCGTAACGTGTGCCTACATAGAATATATCCGTGGTCAGGATGATCTTGGATTCAAGGTTATATTTTCCGCTCAAACCAACCTGGTAATCCGGACGATACCATGCCCTGGCTTCAGTGGCCATGTCGTACTTAAAATAATCTCCTTTCAATGTCAGGCTTACCTTCTCAGCAGCTTTATAACCAAGGTCTGCATGCACCCTGATCTCGTTCACATTATCAAAGATCACATCAAACGAATTCTGCAGCAGATCGTTCGGATAGAATGTATAGAAGTAATCATCTTCCACATGACGGTACTTACCAAACACGTTGTAGGTAATGTCAGAACCAATAAGTCCCTTCATTCCAGCTCCTGCACCAAACCGTTCACGCGTGTTCTTCAAGATGAACGGACTCATAAAAAACGGATTCTCTGTAGCAAGTGATCTGTATGAATTTCTCACTGCTCCTCCGGTAAGCTCTCCATAGATCGTAAATACTTCTTCCACGGCTCTGTATTCCGCTTTTACATCAGGATAGAAATAGGTCGATGATGAAGAATCATATTCAACTCCGATGATCGCACCAAGCCTTGCAACAATCTTCGGCTTGTTCATGCTTACATAAGGATTCGCTGATACCAGGTAATTGCTTTTTGATCCGAACAGACCGGAAATCTGGTAATACTGCACATTCAGGTCGATCCCAAAAAGCTCTTCATTGACGAACTTGTTCAATCCACCTTTTACAGTCACGCCATGTTCTTTCCAGCCATTGTTGTCTGCAAAATAATAATAGCGTCCTGATTCATGATGATTGAACGATGTTGAATCATCAAAGAGTGATGTCGCATTGATCTTTGCATCCACGATATCATAGATCTTTGGTGTAGAGAATACACCAGGAATGACGTTCATAGCTGCAAGGTTTTCCCTGCTGTATCCATACAAGGTGTAACCGTCTCTCTTGTATCCCAGCGTTGCATCGATGGTATTCTTCTCAAGAAAGAACTTGCTGAATCCTGAAACATGTGTCGTGCTGTTCTTTGCTTCGCCGTAGTCTCTGATCTTCGATGAAGATGACAAATGACCTGCGTTTGCGGCGATCAGCATTTTTTTAGAGCGACGCATGTTATACCAATACTCTGCGTAAGGCGTATTGTAATTCCCGAGACCGATCTTCGCAAGATGATTGTACAGCTTTACAAGTGGCTCGCCTTTCATCGTAGCGGGCTGTATCGGCTCAACTTCAAACTGAACAGGTACCTGTTTGGATGTAATGTTATAGCTCAGTTTGGGTGCAGGAGGTACAGAGTCATCCATCACCGGGAAATCAAGGATCTTATGTGCCTCTGTGATATTCGGTGCATATTCTCCTTTCACTTCAACGCTCTGCGGACCCAGGTCACCGCCTGTCTGCGCATTCAGTCCTGTGAACGCAAACAAGGATAATGTTAGAATATAACTACGGTTTTTGCTGCCCATTGTCTTCGTTGTTTGGGTTCGGGTTTTCTTTCTTCTCTTCAAAAAGCTGTTTGTCATCAGGATTGTCACTCTTGAAATCAAGCTCCGGAGCTTTTTCATCTTTAGGCTGTAAAGCTTTTCTTTCCTCTTCTGTGATCCTGTCGAATTTTTCTTTCGCAATGGCTTTCAAATCTTCACCTTCATAATTTTCAATGATGCTTTGAAGTGATGCCTTCGCCTGGAAAAAATCCTTTTGCGCAGCATAATTATCTGCAAGAAGAATAATGCTTTTCGCGATCCAGTAATCATAAGAAGGAACCATGTTGATCAGATCGAAACAGCTCTTTTCACTTTCCTTGTAATTGCCTTTTTTATGCTGGATCTCGGCTACATAATATTTTGCTTCGGCTGCCATAACAGTTTTACCTTCTCTTGACAGAAGTTTGAATTCATCCATGGCCAATGAATCATTGCCTGTTTCCATCGCCGCCTTACCAATAATCAGATGTGCTTCATGCCCGATCTCAAAAGGTGTTTTTTCCATCGATAACAATTCCTTCGCTGCACCTACTGCTACCTCGCGCTGCTTAAGCTCAAACGCTGACCGCATAATTCCAATCCTGGCTGTCATTAAGTTCTCCGGGATCTCTGCCTGTTCTTTCAGTTTCTGATAGGCGGATAGCGCTTCGGTGTAATTTTTATTCTTTGAGTAGATGATGGCTGATTTTCCTAATGCCCTTTCGGTGTATGTATTCTTTGGTTGTGAAGTCACATAAGAATATCCCTTTAATGCTTCCTCAAAATTTCCGGCCTGGTACTCACATTCTGCTTTAAAGAAGTTTGCATTCAGAAGGAAGAAGCCTTTCGTGTAGGTAGCGATATAATCTCCGAAGTCTTTTTTCGAAGTGCAATCTCCTTTAAGGTATTTTCTTTCAGCTGCTTCATACGCAGTGGAATCAAGTGTTGCCGTGGAGATGTTTACATCAGGCAATGTCTTTACATAATCTGCAAATCCATTTGCTTCACCGAGATCAACATAAATATTCCTGATCTGGCTTAATGCTTCTCTTGCCGGCTGTGACTTTGGATACTTCGCTACGATCAGCTTGTAAATATCAAGGGCTTCTTTTTCCCTGTCACTGTTGTAGTAAACCAGTCCGACCTTGGTGAGTGATTTCGGAACATAAGAGCTTGTAGGATGCTCATTGATAACCCGGTTAAAATATTCGAGGGCTTTGTTGTTTTCGTTCCTTCCGAGGTAGCTGTTTCCAAGTTCATACTTTGCGTCGTCTGCATAGGATGAAGACTTGTTATCGCGAAGTAAGGTAAGCAGGGAGTTGATCTTGGCTTCGGAATTCCCCAGGAGTCCATCAGCAACAGCTTTCTGGAAAGCGACATAGTCATTCCCTGAAGCTTTATATTTCAATGCATGTCCATAATACTCGCTTGCATTCGCAAAGTCACGGTTGATGAAGTAACTGTCTCCGATCCTGGTGTAGGCATCATTCAATCGTTTTACATCCTTTTCTTCTTTTGAAGACGTGTACTTCCTGAACCATGAAACAGCTTCCAGGTAGTCGCGTTTCTTAAAATACACATAGCCCAGGTTATAGTTCACCGTATTGAAAAACGGTGTCATCACGGCACCTGGTTCAAACAGGAATGCCTTATAGCTCACAGCTGCCAGATCAAACAGTCCCTGCTTGTAAAGTGCTTCACCTTTCCAGTAGTGTGACAGAACAGTATATTTTTTTTCTTTCGGAATGCTTAATGCTTTATCAAAATGAGTCACTGCAGAGCTGAATTCTCTGTTATTGAACAGCTCCACAGCCCTGAAGTAGGCGATCTTCTGATAAGCATACAGTAGCTCCTCATTCTTGTTCTTAATTTTTTCAATCGATGACAATGCGTTTCTGTAATTACGTGTTGTCAGGTAAACATTCACAAGGTATTTATGAGCTTCATCGGCTCTCTGTGATTCAGGATATTCTTTCAGGTAATTCTCAAATGCCTGTATGGCTTCGTTATACGGGTTGAATGCAAGCTCAAAGGAAAGCTTGGCGAAATTGAACATCGCATCTTCCCTGATCACCTTATCCAGGCCGATCCTTGTTGCGTTCTGAAATGCATTCCTTGCAGCCCGTTTGTTATTGAGCTTCAGATAACAATCAGCAATGTGATAAAACGCATTCTGACCAAGTGAATCATTTTCAAGCGTTGCCTTTTCAAGAAGCGGCAATGCCTTGTCACAACTTCCTGTTTTGTAGTACGCGTAACCGAGCTGGTAGTTGTCGCTGCGAGTGAAGCTCTTCGACTTCTCCCTGTAAGTTTCCAGGAAAGGCAATGATTTTTTATAATCTCCTTTTTTGTAATATGATTCTCCTATGAGTCTTGCGATCTCAGGAGCTCTCTTGGTGTTTGCTGAATCAAGCAAGGGTGGTGCATATTTTATCACCTCATCATACTTGCCCTGTAAAAAGAGTATCTGTGCGATGTAATAAGGCACAACCGGGGAGAAGGACTCGTCGTTAGCAAGCTTCTGAAAATCCTGCAAGGCTGTTTCGTAATTCTTTGCGGAGTAGGCAATGTGAGCATAATAATACTTCGATGCGGGTGCATACTTTGTATCCACATCCTTGATCTCAAAGAAGGCAGTTTTGGCTTTTTCAAAATCTCCAGCCTGGAAATAGCTGTACCCAAGCTTGAAATAATATTCTGCGAGTCTTGAGTTCTCAAGATCATATTTATCCACCTTTTCATACCATGTGATGGCATCCTTCCATTTTTTTTTGCGGTAATAAAGATTACCCAGGTAGAACTTTACGAACCTGATACGTGGACTTTCCGGATGATCATGAATAAAATCCTTCAGCAGGTATTCAGCATCCTCATTAAAAAGCTCGAAGGCTGATACTGCGCGGTAATACTCAGCATTCACAGCACCTTCAGAACTTTTTATGGTACGCTTATCCCGAAGGTATTCATAGAACTTTTTTTCTGCAGCTCCATATTTCTCCTTATTAAAGAGTTCCATCCCTTCCTTCAGTGAACGGTCAGGATCAATATAGATCTGTGTCCGCTGAGCATGAACGGTGGGTGCAGACAATGCAATAGATATCAGAATTATCCCTGCCTTAATATATCTCAACATCCTGAAAAGGTTTAGCAGGTAAATTTAGGCTCTATAAGGGGCTGGGCTTTTGTGGGAATTATAAGTTTTCAACGCTGACGTGTTCAAATTATTTTAACCTGCCTTCCGATCATAAATGAATATCTTTGAATGCATCGTATGACGCTTGACCGGATCATAGAATTAAACAACCTTTCCATCTATCAGAAAAACAACCTGATTCTGTCGGATGTGAACATTGCCATTGACAAGGGTGAATTCGTTTACCTGATTGGAAAAACAGGAAGCGGAAAAAGCTCTATCCTGAAGATACTTTATGGTGAGCTTGAATTAAAGAATGGAGAGGGAAGTATCTCCGGCTTCAACCTGAAAACACTTCCTCTGAAGCAGGTGCCTTTTCTGAGAAGGAAGATCGGCATTGTGTTCCAGGATTTCCAATTGCTCAATGACCGTTCAGTAAACGAGAACCTTCTTTTTGTTCTCAAAGCTACAGGCTGGAAGGAAAAAGACGCGATGCAGAAAAGGATCCAGGATGTTCTGGATAAAGTACAGCTGGGGACAAAAGGTTTCAAGATGCCACATGAACTGTCGGGTGGTGAACAACAGCGTGTCTCTATTGCTCGCGCCTTGCTGAATGATCCTGAAGTGATCCTTGCTGATGAACCTACGGGGAACCTCGATCCTGAAACATCTGAAGGCATCATGCGTTTGCTGTTTGATATTTCAAAAAGTGGCCGGGCTGTTGTCATGGCAACACATGATTACTCGCTTTTCACAAAATTTCCGTCACGCACCATCCGATGCGAAAGCGGAAGGGTTCACGATTCAAAACATATCTGATGCTTTCCATACTTATTCCTGTTTTCGATTTTGATGTCAGGGATTTTGTAAAAGAGCTGCACAGGCAGTGCACGAATGCTTCTATAGATTTTGAGATCATTCTGCTTGATGATCATTCACAACAGAATTTCGTATCCTTAAACCGGTCGCTCTCCGATGAACCCAATGTGATATTCCGGGAGCTGCCTGCAAATGTGGGACGGTCGGCGATACGAAATCAGCTTGCATCAATCGCCAGACACAAGTACCTGTTATTCCTGGATTGTGACTCAGAGATTGAATCCAGCGAGTTTATCACATCTTACCTGAAGTATGCGTCACCCAACCAGGTGATCTATGGCGGCAGAAGCTACCATGAACACCCGCCAGCAGATAAAAAACTTTACCTGAGATGGCTCTATGGAATGAAACGCGAAGTCACTGATGCAGCCAGCAGGAGAAAGAACAGGTATAAATCTTTCATGACCAACAACTTTTTCATTCCTGCAGAATTATTCAATAAGATCAGGTTTAATGAAGCGTTGTCAGGTTACGGACATGAAGACACGTTGTTTGGTACCGAGCTCAAGAAAAGGCATGTCGATATTCTGCATATTGACAATCCATTATGTCACATAGGCTTAGAGCCATCCGAAGAGTTTCTTCAGAAAACTGAACAGGGTGTAAAGAACCTCGCTTACCTGATGAAGCTCAAGCTGATCGACAATGATGTAAAGCTTGCAGAAACCTATGAGACTATGAGGAAGCTGCATCTCGCAGGATCATTCATGAAGCTGTTTGACAGAATGGAGGCAGGCCTGATCAAAAATCTTAAAAGCTCATCACCCTCACTCAGGAAATTTGACATCTACAAGCTTGGCCTGCTGGCAAGAGAATTGCGTGAAGCCTGAGAAGCTTTTATATATTAGCATCCTCGTTAGCAGTAGTTTACTATGACAACAGCACTAAAATACGGCGTATTATGCGGATTGCTCACCTGCTTCTGGATGATCAGCGAATACCTGATGGGCCTGCACAATGAACATTTTGATATCGGACAATACACGGAAGCTTTCGCACTTTTGATCCCTGCTGTAACTGTTTACCTGGCACTGAAAGAACTGCGTGACATCTCGCCATCACGTGCTACATTCAGCAGACTCGTTGGTGCAGGCATATTCATGATCAGCATAGCAGGCGTCATCATTGCATCTTTTTTCCTTGTATATAATCACCATATAAATCCATCCTGGCAGCAGACGATCTTTGCAAAGCAGGCAGCAACATTTTTTTCAAGCGGTGCAACAATACAGGACATGGCAGCAGCTGCTGAATCCTATCATTTCTACACACAGGATTCAACGCAGTTCATTATAATCTTCGGGCTTGTTTTTATTACAGGCCTGTTCTTCTCACTTATCTATTCACTGAAGCTAAAGCGAAGAAGGTTCGCACGTTAGTAGAACTTTCTGAGGACATTACTTTCCGTTTCCCAGCAAAGTGCTTCACGGGCAAAGAGGCAATTCTTTTTATACTTAAGTAGCAGCTCAGGATTGTTTAACAGATCCTTCACAGAAGCAGCGATCACTTCTGGATCATGTGACTGAACCACCTTGCCAACATCGTAATTGCGAACAATGGATGCCACTTCAGGCATATTGGAAACGATCACAGGAATACCCGCATGGATGTAATCGAACAGCTTGTTAGGCAGACTGTACAAATAATTAAGGTTTGTTCCTTTATCAAGGCTAATACCCAGATCTGCATTCATTGTCAGCTGCCTTAAATCAGTGAAAGGAAGCCTTCCGAAAAACCTGACAGCATCATGGACACCTTCACGTTGTGCGAGCAATTTAAGATCATCATATACGTCACCACCACCGACAATCAGCAACAAGCAGCCAGGCAGATGCTTCATCATGGTGATCGCTTCCTCTCCTCCTCTGTCCACATTGATCCATGCTCCTTGCAGGATGATGATCTTTTTATCTTCAGGCAATCCAAGATCTGAGCGTGATTTTTTTTCACTCATGATCCGTTTTGTATCCGCAAGGAATGGGACATTCCGAATGACTTCGACCGGAACGTTGTATTTCTTCTCGTAGATGGATGCAATTGAAGCATTCACTGTGATCACATTCTGAAGCCTTGGAAAAATAAAGCCTTCAAGCATTTTCCATACAGACTGCGTGAGCTTTCGCCCGACAAGTTCAGGCACTTCAGTAAAGTATTCATGTGAATCATACACAATGCGCGACCTTTTGAATAGAGAAGCAGCATACACTGCAGGAAGCGTATCAAGATCATTCGCATGGATCACCTCCGCTTTGCTGAACAGAAGAAAAAGAAAAAGCCGGATGTTATAATTGATGTAGAAGAATATCCCCTTCGTGAACAAAAGCCTGAATCGCTTTGTGCTGTACTCACGATGCAAAGGAAGACTTTGTGGTAACTCTCTGCCAACCAGTGTTACAACGTATCCCATATTTTTAAGGACCACACATACTTTATGAACACGCTGATCATGCGACAGATCATTCGTGACACAAACAATAACCCTTCTCGTTAGCACCGTGCAAAGATAACCAAGATATCAGCATCCTCTTTTGGATAACTTTTAAAACATGCTCTCCACAGCCACCTGGTTTCAATTAATTTCGGAAACATAAATAAGGATTCATGACGATCAGAGAAAATGTTTCTCTTAAGAAGCTGAATACATTTGGTATTGAGGCCAGCACACGTTTTTTCGCAGAGGCAGGATCAGTTGAAGAGCTGAAGGAGCTCATCAGCTATGGTCAGCAGCACAAGCTCCCACTTTTCTTCCTGGGAGGAGGAAGCAACATTCTGTTTACAAAAGATTTCCAGGGATTAACGATCCATATTGCGACCAAAGGAAAACGCCTCACGCATGAAGATGAATTTTACTATTATGTAGAAGCACAGGCCGGAGAGGTATGGCATGAGTTTGTAATGTACTGCCTGGATAATCATTTCAACGGACTTGAAAATCTGTCGCTCATACCAGGAAGTGTTGGCGCATCACCCATGCAGAATATCGGTGCCTACGGTGTTGAAGTGAAGGATGTTTTTTACAAACTGGATGCACTGAATATTCACACACTTGAAATTGAATCCTTCGACAATGCCGCTTGTGAATTCGGATACCGGGAAAGCATTTTCAAGCACCGGGAAAAAGGGAATTATGTAATTCTCTCTGTTGTATTCAAACTGCCAAAAAAACCAACATTAAACACAAGCTATGGTGCAATTACCAAGGAGCTTGAAGCAATGGGGATCAGTGAAGTAACTCCCCGGGCGATCAGTGATGCGGTGATCAGGATCCGTCGTTCAAAGCTTCCCGATCCTGCTGTCATTGGAAATGCAGGAAGCTTTTTTAAGAATCCTGAAGTATCTGCTGAAAAGCATCATGAACTTAAAGAACATTTTCCTGAAATTGTATCGTACCCTTTACCAAACGGTCATTACAAGCTTGCTGCAGGCTGGCTGATCGAATCATGCGGCTGGAAAGGTCAAAGCTATGGCGATGCGGGCGTACATAAGCTGCAGGCACTTGTACTTGTTAATCACGGACATGCAAAAGGCGATGAGATCTATGAATTGTCTTCAAAGATCCTGGCATCCGTTTCTGATAAATTTGGAGTGATGCTTGAAAGAGAAGTGAATATTCTTTAGTCGAGCAGCGTAAGGTACCTGGACCTGATCACATTCATGTGATGCATGGTATGTCCAGCGATAATGTAAACAAGCGCACGAACAGTAACTTCTTTACCATTGGCAATGCCTTTACGGTTCAATGCATCCTCATCAAAGCTTCTGATCAATGCCAGGTTAGATTCTCTTACAAGCCCGAACTCATGGGCAAGGTCATACACTGAACGTTTGTTGAAGTCAGCATACTTTACGTACATCTTCTCATCAAAGCCAGGAAGCTCGGTGTTATCGTTTCTTGCAAAACGCAAAGCACGGTACGACATGACACGTTCTGTGTCGATGATGTGACCAAGCACTTCCTTTAATGTCCACTTACCTTCCTCATAGGTGTAGTCTTCCCTGTCTTCCGGGATTTCCGACAGGAATGCCTGCATGCTAAGGATCTGGCTTTCCATCAGCCTTACAACATCATCACCTTTAATTAACCCGATGTAAGAATTAAAATATTCAGGGTACTCGGCAGCTTCTGGTCTCTTAATTTTCATTCCCATAAAAATAATTTTTTTTCACTTCAATGAAACAAGCTGCTGTTTTAGAAAATCTGCCAGCTCACTTACATAGTCTTCTGAAAAATCAAACGAGATGCCTGCTGTTCTGTAAATCTCTTTTATTGAACGGGTGTAACCGAGCTTCAACGCTGCTTCATACTGATCAAGCGCCTTCTCAGGATCCTGAAGGAAGTTGCGCCATACAGCGATCGCACCGAGCTGTGCAAAGCCATATTCGATATAATAGAAAGGTATCTCAAATAAATGCAGCTGTGATTGCCACGTAGTTGCTGCATACGATTCAAGTCCATTCCAGTTTACTTCTTTACTTGAAAATTCCTTGGAAAGGCTCAGCCAGTATGCTTCACGCTCCTGTGCTGTATGTTTGGGGTTTTCGTAGATCCAATGCTGGAACTTGTCTATCCTTGCGATCCAGGGCAATCCTCTGATGATCTTCTCAAGTTGTTCCCGCTTTGCTTTTGATAGCTCTTCCTTATCATCAAAGAAATACTTCCACTGGTTCATCGAAAGAAGCTCCATGCTCATGGAAGCAAGCTCTGCCACTTCTGATGGCGTGCTTTTGAATTCCGCAATCTCAAGCTTATTGGTGAGAAATGAATGGATCGCATGTCCGCCTTCGTGCACCATGGTAACAAGGTCTCTTAAGGTACCTGCCGCATTCATGAAGATGAAAGGAACTCCCGATTCATAGAGCGGATAATTATATCCTCCCGGAGCTTTTCCTTTTCGGGATTCGAGATCCAGGTGATCCATCTTCTTCATCGCTTCCAGGCATAACCCAAAATATGGCCTTAGCTCATACAGCGCAGTGATTGTTTTGTCAAGGAGATCTTTCCCATCTGCAAAAACCTTTTTATTCTCTCCTCCATCAACATCAACATCCAGGTCCCATGGCCTGAGCTCCTTCACACCAAGCTTCTGTATTCTTTCCCGGTCAAGCTGTTCCACCAAAGGAACAATATGCTTTGATACGGCTTCATGAAATCGGAAGCAATCTTCTTTTGTATAGTCAAATCTTCCAAGCTCTTTAAACTTGTAGTCTCTGTAGTTTTTAAAATCTGCATTTGCAGCAACCTTGTCACGCAATCCTGTAAGCTTTGTAAAAAGCTCATCAAGCTTCACTTTGTCAGCGAGTCTTCTTTCCTGAGTTTTTCTATACACCTGCTCGCGTACAGCTCTGTCGGGGCTTTTCATAAATAGTGCCGCCTGCTGCAATGTCAGCTCCCTGCCTTCGTGCTCGATCGTCATGGAACCTGTAATACCCATGTACTGCTGCTTCTCGGTTTCGATCTCTGTCTGAACCGGAATATTTTCCTGTCTGAAGATCTCGATGTTCTTCCGTGCATTCCTGATCAGGTTATTATATGTTACCTGGTCAAGCTCCGAAAGGTATGGTGACTCCACAAGCTTTTTATTCAGCTCATTGAACTCAGGTGAAAGCTTTGGTTCAATCTCGCTCACATAAAAATTATATGCATCCTGAAGGTCTTTATCTGTGGTATTGCATGTCATTTTAATGTATCGCCATGCAAGGTCCTCACTTAATGCAGACTCAAGCTCGCTCATGTTCTTAAGCCATGTTTCAAGTTCCTGGACCGACGAGATCTTTCTTTCTTTGAGCTCTTTAATGAAAGGCTCAATGGTATCCCATAAAATTGTGAAGTCTTCAGGTAGGTAGTTTCTCCTGATAACAGGGATCAGTTCTTCTGCTTTCATATTCTATATGATAGAAAAAAACCGAAGTTTATACTCCGGTTTTTCTAATGGTTGATGTTTTCTTTCCTTTCGCTACGCTGCTGGCTGCCTTGGTCGTATCCTTCGGCTTTGCCTTTGGTGCCGCTTTGGGCTTCACTTCCTTCGGCTTCTTGATATCTTCAGCAACAACCTTCTCAACATCTGCCTTTGGCTCTTCTTTCTTTTGGAGCAGGCCATTCTTCTGAAGCAGGTTGTACCAGTTCAGGATCTTTTTAATATCTGAAGTATATACTCTGTCTTCATCAAATTCAGGCAGTACAGAACCGAAATACTTCTTTAGCTCATCATCCTTCTTAAGTTCAGGAGCTGCTCCACCTTTCTCTTTATCATAGATCTTCTGTAAAACATCTCCTAAAGGAAGGTCTTCACCAGTTGTAAAGACACTGATGTCTTCAAGTCCACTGATCTTATAAGATGAATAGGCTGGTAGTCTTTTTTTATCTACAAGAGATTCAACAATGATTCCGTTCTTTGACTGGGCTACGACTTTATAAAGTCCGCTCATGCCCGAAATAGAGATAATTCCGCTTAAGTCCATTCTGCAAATATATAAATTTCCCTTCCTCTATTAAGGAAGTACTACGACTCTTGCTGATTTTAACAAACCTGCCTGATCCACAGACACATGATAAACTCCGGCACCCAAACTTCCCGGATCCAGGGCATGGCGCTCATATTCATTTGAAGCCTCACGGAAACATTCATATACAACCTTGCCGCTCATATCTGAAATCCTGATGATCACAGGCCCCGCACGTTCACTTCTGATCCATAGCTGAGCCCCCGCTATGAGCGGATTTGGGTACATCAATTCATTCTGTCTCTGGTATTCACGGATGCCTATTGGGAAGGCCTGGTTATACATCTGTTGTGCATTTACGGCACTTGACTGAATATCGTTCAGACTTTCGCCGGCGATCATTGCAAATGCTACAGAAACCGAATCTCCCGGAAGTATTGTAAATGGTCCGCTGCTTACCACCTGGATCACGTCTGTTCCATTTCCCCCCTGCCCTGCGGATACTCGCATGGTTGAAAGCGATGTGAATTTCTCAGCAGTATTGAATCCATCAGAAAGATCAACTCCGCCCTGACCTCCGCTTACATTGTCGATGGAATAACACAATGCCGGTGTATTAGATAGCACTTTAACTGCTGCATAATAAGGTGCCGCTCCGGAATAATAACAATAGCCCATCTTGTTTGAACCATCGTAGTTCGCCCGATTCTGCGCAGAATTCTGTATATCCCAGTCGCTGAAGATTCCCGCATACACATTGACAGCAGGAAGTGTTGACGGATTCTTGAGCGTGTATCGAACCACAATGTATTTCGTGTTCCCTGGTGTGCTCCAGGCATGGGATGTCTGAGTGACCCTCAGGTTCAGTTTAGAAATTCCGGCTGAGTCATCATTCATAATGCCGAGCAGGTCAAATTCTGAAACTTCCGCTGGGATCAGCTCGCGCACATTTTGCAGGGACCTGAAGTCACGATCTGAAACTCCCTGTATTTCCCCTCTCACGGCATCGGACACTTTCGTGGAAGAAGACCCGATCATTAAACCACTCTCATAAAGCAGGTCAGCTTCATCGTTATAAACGAAGCCAAGACCATTATTCTGGTTGTCATTATTAAAGCCGATCTTTCCACGACTTGTAATGGTTGTTGCAATATCATTCACACGAAGGTTGATGTAATCCACATTCACAGTGATATCAAAGCAGTATGATACAGCATAGCTGCCATCACTGATCAGCAGGGTAAACCTGACAAGCCCGTTGGTAGGAGCGTTTGGAAGAACGATCACCTCAAACGGATCAGCTGAAGTTGAATCGAGCTCAAAAGTTGAGAGGCTTCCCATGGTATAGATGCTGTCAATGACCGAAGCATAAGGTGAACCTGTACGCAAGGTGAGTGTCAGGTTTTGAGAAGGAGCCAGGTAATTTTTCAGAAAGACTTTGACCTTCACTGTGTCACCTGATGCAAAAATGTTTGTACCGTTGTTCGATTCCTGGTGATCTTCAAGATCTATCCCGGGTTTTCCTGTCACTGTTAATGACTTGAACATGTTGAGTCTTCCGGTACCGAGGTATCCAATATAAAGGGAGTTGTTCTGATAGATCGAATCCGTGGTCACCTTAAGCTGTTCCAATATCTGAAGCGCAGTGTAGGAAGGAAATTGTGTTCTTGCGATTGCTGCGGCTCCTGCTACAATTGGAGCTGCCATGGATGTACCGTTTGAATACAGGTATCCTCCGGGCCAGGTTGAATATATTGCGGCTCCGGGTGCACTCAGGTCCACCGTGCATGCATAATTGGAAAATGCTGCTTTCCTGTCGAGACTGTCTGTTGCAGCAACATTCAGGATATGCTTGTATGATGCAGGAAAAAAATTGATCAGCCTGTTATCATTTCCTGCAGCGGAGATCACCAAAGCATCTTTATTGAATACAGCGTAATCAATAATGTCTTGTCCGAATTGCCCCCCACCTGTGCTTCCCCATGAACAGTTGATGACCTTACAACCATGATCCGCTGCATACACGATCGATTCATATGCTGCAGTTAAAGAGCCACTTGCATTCGAAATCTTCACTGGCAGGTATTTGCAGCGAAAGCCCGAACCAGCCATTCCTGTAGCATTATCAACGACTGCTGATGAAAGTCCTGATACATGCACGCCATGAGCCAGTGCAGCCCAGGTCGGATTGTTATCATTCTCTCCCAGGTCCCATCCATAAAAATTATCTGTGTAGCCATCCTGGTCATTATCAATCCCGTCAATCGGATCGAGGTAATTCTTTTTTATGGATGAAAACAGTTCAGGGTGTGTGAGGTCAGTGCCGGTATCTGTAATTCCGACAACCATGTTGGTATCGCCTTTATTTACATCCCAGGCTTCATAGGCTTTAATGTTTGTCAGGTAATATTGAATGCTTCTGATCGCTCCCGGATCATTGGGTGAATACTTGATCTCAGGAATGTAATGAGGCTCTGCATACACGAACATCTTCGTTTCCGTCAACATGCTGATCGCTTTCTGCAGGTCTGCATCGGATGCATATTTCAACTCATAGATGAGTGAAAGATCAACCAGCGGATGTCCGTCTTTTGATTTCTGTGTACCAGGGTTCCTTGCATTCCTGAATTTCTTTTTGACTTCAGTGACCTGGAGAGTCTGAAAAACATCTGCCAGTCGGGGATCATTGATCGCCTCATCCTGGCAGGCATTCCTGAATGTTTCTTTAACCCTGATGATCACGGTCTTTTCCATGTACTTAGCCTCCTGCGCGGATGTCATTGTAAAGACAGCACACAGGAACATCAGGATCTTAAAGCTCTTCATAAAAAGGGATCTGGTTAAGCACTTGGAAGGTATTGGTGGAGTAATTCATCCGGCAGCAAAAATGTTTTAATCCGTTGCTGACCAAAAGGTAATCCACCTTCATTGAAAAATTATATCGTGCGATCTGTTCAAAGGTGGTTTGCGAGATGGAAACACTGCTTGCTTTACATTCGATCACCATTACAGGATTGATGCTTTTATATACGATCGCATCTGCCCTTTTTTCCAAGCCGTTGTATTTCAATGAGCTTTCCACCTTCATCAGGCTTGCAGGATAACCAAGGTGATCGGTGAGGTAGTTCAACAGCTGCTGACGAACCCACTCTTCCGGTGTGAGCTTCACATACCTTTTTCTAAAGCGGTCAAACACCTTCGTCCCATATTCGTCGTGCGTGAGGGTCATCAGGGATTCTGGGAGATTTAGTTTATCAGGCATTGTCAACATCAAGGAAATTAAAGTTAAATTTAGCACCTCTGATTGAGATATGAAAAGTAAAGAAGAAATAGTAAATAACTGGCTTCCGAGATATACCGGAAGAGAATTGAATGAATTTGGTGAGTATATACTGCTTACAAACTTCAATAACTACGTAAAGCTGTTCGCTGAAAAATTCAACGTAGAGATCAAAGGACTTGATCGGGCGATGCCAAACGCAACGCACGAGAACATTACGATCATCAACTTCGGAATGGGAAGCGCGAACGCAGCGACAGTCATGGACCTGCTTTCTGCCATCTCACCAAAAGCATGTCTGTTCCTGGGTAAATGTGGCGGATTAAAAAAGAAGAATGACCTTGGAGATCTGATTCTCCCAATCGCTGCGATCAGAGGCGAGGGAACATCGAACGATTATTTTCCGCCTGAGGTTCCTGCACTTCCGGCATTCAGCCTTCAAAAAGCAGTTTCAACCACCATCAGGAACTTCCAGAAAGATTACTGGACAGGCACTGTTTACACCACAAACAGAAGGGTGTGGGAACATATCGATGATTTTAAAGATTATCTCAGGAAGCTTCGCTGCATGGGGATCGATATGGAAACTGCAACCCTGTTCATCACAGGATTCTACAATGAGATCCCGACAGGTGCGCTGCTACTTGTAAGTGATCAGCCGATGGTTGCTGCAGGAGTAAAGACCACCGAAAGCGATAAATCAGTTACCGCGAATTATGTAAATACTCATCTTGAGATCGGAATTGAATCATTGAACGTGCTTATTAACCAGGGCATGACAGTGAAACATCTACGCTTTGAATGACCGCGGAAGAAATTCTCAAAAGCCTTAAAGCAAAACAATACAAGCCACTCTACTTCCTTATGGGAGAAGAGACCTATTTCATTGACCAGGTCAGCGATTATATCCAGGAGCATGTGCTTGATGAAAATGAAAGGGAGTTCAATCAGACAGTCCTTTATGGCCGTGATGTAGATACAGTATCGATTGTAAGTGCAGCCCGAAGATTTCCAATGATGGCACCCTATCAGGTGATCATTGTTAAAGAGGCACAAAACATTAAAGACATTGAAGCACTGCAATCCTATGTCGAGAAGCCTGCACCTACAACGATTCTTGTCATCTGTTATAAATACAAAACTCTTGACAAGCGAAAAAGCTTCAGCAAGAAAGTCGCAGAACATGGAGTGCTGCTTGAAGCAACAAAGCTCAGATCAGAAAAGATCCCCGCATGGATCACTTCATACATTAAATCAAAAGGATATACTATTTCTCCGAAAGCTGCCCTGATGCTCTCGGAATATCTCGGTAATGACCTGAGCAAGATCTCTAATGAAATTGAAAAGCTGTGTATTATGGTCAAGGCCGGCACAGAGATCACTCCGGATGATGTCACCAGGAACATCGGGATCAGCAAGGATTACAACATTTTTGAATTGCAAAGCGCGATTGGAAAAAGAGATATTCTCAAGACTAACCAGATTGCACGGTACTTCGCATCAAATCCGAAAGAGAATCCCTATGTGGTTACCATCTCTGTTCTGTTCACCTTTTTCAGCAGGATACTTCTCTACCATTATTCACAGGATAAGAGCACGAAAGGCCTGGCTGAAATGCTGAAGGTGAGTCCGTTTTTTATGGATGACTATCATACAGCAGCAAAAAATTTCAGTGCACGTAAAGCCATGGATGCGATTGGCCTGATACGCGAGTATGATCTTAAGTCAAAAGGTGTTGATAACGTATCTGCAAATGAAGGAGAACTTCTGAAAGAGCTCCTGTTTAAAATTTTACATTGATGAATTACTGGCTGATAAAATCAGAACCATTCAAATATTCCTGGGATCAGTTTGTGAAAGATAAAAAGACCTTCTGGGACGGAGTAAGAAATTATGCTGCAAGAAACAATCTGAGGGCGATGAAGAAAGGAGATCTCGTATTATTCTATCACAGTAACGAAGGTCTTGATATCCGCGGGATTGCAAAAGTTGTAAAGATCGCGTACCCTGATCCGACAGCTGAAGATGATACATGGTCTGCGGTTGATGTGAGTCCTGTTAAGCCTTTGAAAAAGCCAGTCAGTCTGCAGCAGATCAAAGCAGATCCGATATTAAAAGGCATGGACCTGGTTCGATTGAGCAGGCTTTCCGTATCGTCTGTGAAGCCAGTTGAATTCGACAAGATCCTTGAACTTTCAGGTACATCCATCTGATTGCCACTTTCCACAAAATCTTACCTTTGTATTCCCATATAAAAAACATGCTCAAGTTCCACAAAGCGCTTTTCTTCATTCTGCTGGCTTTCAGCATGAACACCTTTGCCCAGTCGGGCAACATTCGCGGGTTTGCTTACGAAAAGGAAACTGGTGAGCCAGCCATTTTTACAAACGTTTACCTGAAAGGCACCACCCTTGGAACAACGACAGACGTGAACGGGTACTTCTCGATCAGCAAGGTGCCTGCAGGCAGCTATACGCTGATGGTTACCATGTTCGGATACGATACGCTGGCAACACCGGTTGCTGTGAAAGAAAATGAAATCGTTACCAAGAAGCTGTTGATCAAGAAATCATCGATACAGATCCAGACCGTTGAAATTTCAGCAGAAAAGCAGGAACAAAAAACGGACGTGCAGATGTCTGTGAACAAGATTACACCGAAAGAGATCAAGCAGGTTCCGACAATCGGCGGTGAACCAGACATAGCGCAATACCTGCAGGTTCTTCCGGGTGTTGTTTTTACAGGAGATCAGGGCGGACAGCTTTATATCCGCGGAGGATCACCGATCCAGAATAAAGTGTTGATGGATGGTATGATCGTTTACAATCCGTTCCATACGATCGGACTGTTTTCGGTTTTCGATGCCGACATCATACGAAACGCGGATGTTTATTCAGGTGGATTCGGAGCACAGTATGGCGGAAGGATCTCATCCATTATGGATATCACGACACGCGATGGAAATAAAACGAGACTGGCCGGAAAAGTATCCGTAACGCCTTTCGGTGCGAAAACAATGATCGAAGGTCCACTGAAGAAGCTTACTGAAGAGAACAAGACAACAAGCTCATTTATTCTCTCTGCAAAAAATTCATACCTCGCTCAAAGCTCCAAGCTGTTCTACAGTTACATTGATACAGCAGGACTTCCATTCAACTACCTGGATCTTTATGGAAAGGTAACTGTCAATTCACCGAACGGAAGCAAGTTCAGCGTGTTTGGGTTTAATTACCGTGATGATGTTAAGTACCAGGCCATCAGCGACCTTAACTGGCGCAGCGGCGGAATCGGAAGTAACTTCGTGCTTGTACCGAGTGCATCACCGATCCTGATCAAAGGAAATTTCGCTTATTCAAAATACAAGATCTCACTGAGCGATTCAGCAAGCATTGTTGACAATACCCCAAAGACAAGTTCCATCGGAGGATTTAACATGGGCATCGATTTCACATATTTCTTAAAGAAGAATGAATTGAACTATGGGATCGAAATACTTGGATACGCAACCAATTTCGACTTCTACAATGCAAGTAAGAAGAGGATCTTTCAGAATGAGAACACCACAGAGCTTGCAGGATTCTTTAAATACAAGATCGTTGCAGGACGCTTTGTGATCGATCCATCCATACGCCTTCATTATTATGCATCGCTTGCGAACTTCTCGCCTGAGCCTCGCCTGGGCATGAAAGTGAACGTAACAGACAGGTTCCGTCTGAAGGGTGCAGCAGGTATCTATTCACAGAATCTTGTCAGCGGAACATCCGATCGTGATGTGGTGAGCTTATTTTATGGCTTCCTTTCAGGTCCTGACAACCTTCCGGAAACCTATACCGATGAGGATGGAAATATACAGGACGTAACGCACAAGCTGCAGAAAGCGAATCATGCGATTGTTGGTTTCGAGCTTGACATAACACGACACCTCAACCTGAATGTTGAAGGATATATTAAAAAGTTCACACAGCTTACGAATGTAAACCGTGAGAAGATCTATGACGATAACGGAGAGAATTCTTCCAAGCCGGATATTTTCAAGAAAGACTTTATCATTGAAACCGGAACCGCTAAAGGTTTGGATTTCGTGCTGAAGTATGACTATAAAAGATTGTATCTGTGGGCGGTATATTCATTATCCAAGGTTGATCGCTGGGATGGCCTAAGGTTCTACAACCCGCATTTCGACAGGAGACATAACGTGAACCTTGTTGGATCCTACACATTTGGAAAAGGCCTAGACTGGGAGATCGATGTAAGATGGAACCTGGGAAGCGGCTTCCCATTCACACAGACACAGGGTTATTATCCAAAGCTTGAGCTGCAGAACTTCACAGGAGATTATGTGAATTCAAATGGTAATATGGGTGTCATCTATGGAGAGCTCAACCAGGGATTCCTGCCATATTATCACCGTCTTGATGCCAACCTGAAAAGGAAGTTTGTGCTTACCGAGAACTCAACGCTTGAGGCAAATATCGGTGCTACAAATATTTACAACAGGAAGAATGTATTCTATGTTGACAGGGTTACACAAGAGCGGGTGAACCAGCTTCCATTCATGCCAAGTGTTGGGGTTAACCTTACCTTTTAAGAGGTAACTGAGCAATTTTACAGGACAAAATGCGTTAGTAATCCTATGGAAGAGGCAAACAAAATCGGCCAGAGGTCAGACAGCATGTTAAAGATGATTCCTCAACTTTATCATGACACATCGCTAAGTGAAAAAGAAAAAACCGTTCTGTTTTTCCTGAAGCTCAGGATCTTTGCGGTTGAGGATATTAATGTCTACAAGAAACTTTTGAAGAATGGCTTTGTAGAGCAGATTCCTGAAAACTGTCGTGTACTGGGTAAACATGTGTTCCTGTACCATGGCATTTCCAAAAGCATTTACCTCAATTAATTCTTTGGAATATTTTATGCTCTCTTCACTGGGAATTGCATAAAAATCCAATGAAGATCCATATTCCGATTTTAGTTTCAGTAATACTGCTCAGCGCATGTAAAAATGATGACGAGCCTGTGTATGATGTCATGTACAGAGTAAAAGGTACATCACGCTATCATCGCATCACTTACCAGGACAGCAGCGGAAACATGGTTGTAAAAGACTCTGTGAGAGATCACTGGGAATATGGTTTCTTCAGCAGGAAAGATCAGCCTGTATCACTTGAAGCGCAGAACCTTGATACAACAGGAACCATTACAGCAGTATTGTCGGTTAACGGTGCAGTAATCGATACTAAAACAGATCACACACCAAGAGGATCTGTTAAAGTGCAGGGAACAGCAAAATAAATTCAACAGATAAAATGTAAAAGCAGCCGATAAGTAACCGGCTGCTTTTTTTATTCCTCATATTTTCCATAGCCTTGGGCCCCTTCGGAGCCTTTGCTGATCTGGTTTCCATGACCGTAACCACCCTGCGCACCGGTCTCGTCCTTATCAGGCTCAATGCTGCTCCCTTTTTTAAACATCTTTGAAAGATCAGGTCCCTGACGTTCAGGAGCTTCTTCACTGTTCCTGTCGGGCATGTTTTTACCAGTGTATGCTTCGTGTGATTCGTCGTTTTTATCAGCCTTGCTTTTGCTTTTCTTCCTTTTCATCCTGTATATTTTTAATGCCTGAAATATTCATCATCAATGTGCCACCCACCACGGAATCTTTGTTCACCGTATCTGCGGTCTTCATCTCTGTAGTTGCTTGAATACCCTCTCTGATGTGCACGGTAGTCATCACGTGATTCGCCATAGCGCCATTCATTCCATGAATCACGGATCCTGTCGCCTGCCCTTCTGAACCAGCTGTCATCATGCGGATGTCCCTGGTGGTGATAACGTTCTCTCCAGTAAGTGTTCCGACCGTTATCCCAGTCTCTGTCATCTCCTCTGGGTGAATCGGCATATCCCTCTCCGTACGAAGCATGGTATCTGCCACGGCCGAGGTCGTACTTCATCACGTATCTGTTGTCATGCAGATCAAACCGGTTGAATTTTCCGGGATGATCATCACGATGCTTGTGTTCTTCATGGTGGTGATGTGGCACTGAAGTTCCTGAGCTGGTCCTGTAATACCTTCTGGGAGGACGGAAGGAATCAAACTCATTTTCATTATACCAATCATGACGGCCAATTTCATGACTCCATCTGTCCAGATCATTTCTTCGAGTTCTCATACTGATCAGTTTAAAGTGTAAATCATGCAAATAACTCGCCTAATGCGATTAGAAACTCCAGATTAAATTTTTAGGTTTTTAACAATTAATTACTGAATTCTGTTGGAGTTAAAAACAAATTAAACCTATATTGGTCGTGCAATATGAGGGATTTACCTGAATCAATTTTGTGTTTATCTACAACCCTGTCTGATATTTCATATGTCCCGGATACGCAACTTCTATATAACGTAGTAAAATCAGAAGAACCTTTCGGAATAAAAGAAATTGCAGAAAACTTCGAAAAAGAACTGATGCTCGTGAACGGCGATAAACATGCTCAGATCATCACATTTACCTCAGGATTTATTTCACCTTCACGCGAAGCCCGTGAATATAGTGCCATGATGTTATCAAAAATTAACAGAACGTCAGTGGCATTTGTTGTTGAGCATCTTCCAGTGCGTTTGATCCTGAATTCCTTCATAATCTTCAATAAACCAGGCATTCCAACAAGAATGTTCAGTACGGTTGAGCAGGCAGAACGCTGGAGTCTGCAGCAATTGGGAAAAGATTGTTAATTGTAAATTAATTCCGGTGCTATCGTTGTTTCGTACCTTTGCACCGAATTTACAATATGCGTCTAAAACCTATTTTTCTGCTATTAATACTGATAGCATTATTACTTGCCCTTAAGTTTATTTTTTTCCCGACTCCTGATCCTGAAAAGGCAAAACCAAAAGCTGGGAAAGGTCCTGGTGGAGAAGCCGTTCTTACGGATGGATATATCGCAAAAAAAGATACCACCAGCCGTTCAATTTCCTTATCGGGAACATTGCTTGCAACAGAAGAGTCGAACCTGCATCCTGAAGTATCGGGAAAGGTTATTGGAATCTATTTCAAAGAAGGCGAACGTGTTCCGAAAGGTAAGCTCCTGGTTAAGATCCAGGATGCAGAACTAAAGGCCAACCTTCAGCGTGCTGAACAGGATTATATTCTCGGAAAGCAAAAGCTTGAAAGACAATCGAAACTTCTGAAGATCGGCGGTGTCAGCCAGGAAGAATATGAATCAACACAGGCTATGGTCAATGCATCGCTTGCTTCCATGGACGCGATCAGGGCACAGATTGATCGCACCGAAATCAAAGCTCCATTCAGTGGAACAATCGGACTTCGTTCTGTAAGTGAAGGCAGCTATGTTACCCCACAAACAAGAATCGCCAACATACAGCAGCTTGATAGCCTGAAGACAGAATTCAGTGTTCCTTCACGCTATGCTGAAATGGTAAAAGCAGGATCAACATTCACGTTCAAAACTGAAAATGGAACCGAGCAATTTAAAGGTGTTGTACGTGCTGTTGAACCGAAAATCGATGAAGGAACGAGAACGATACAGGTTCGCGGTATTGTTCTTAATCAGAATAAAAAATTAGTGCCTGGTATGTTTGTCAACATCAACCTCCCGCTTGGAAAGTCATTGGTTGGCGTGATGCTCCCTTCCGAAGCCATTGTACCTGGTATCAAAGGCAAGAAAGTATTCATTGCAGATCATGGAAAAGCACGTGAGCAGGATGTTGTTACAGGTGAGCGTCATGAAAAGGAGATCCTTGTTCTTGAAGGTGTCAATGAAGGAGATACTGTACTTACATCGGGATTGCTCTCCATCAGAAAAGGTGTTAATCTAAGATTCAGAAGGGTCAGATAAATGAGTTTAGCAAGTATTAGCATCAAGCGGCCGGTCCTGGCGATCGTTATGTCGGCCGTGATCATCCTCTTCGGGATCATTGGATATACCTTCCTGGGTGTTAGAGAATTTCCTTCGATTGATCCGCCCATCATCACTGTGCGTACGAGCTATGCTGGTGCGAATGCAGACATCATTGAATCGCAGATCACAGAGCCACTCGAGAAAGTGATCAATGGTATTGAAGGAATTCGTTCCATCTCTTCATCATCAAACCAGGGATCGAGCATCATCACTGTGGAATTCAAGCTGGGTGCTGATCTTGAAACGGCTGCCAATGATGTGCGCGACAAAGTAGCTCAGGTGATCAGACAGTTACCTCAAGACATTGATGGAATGCCTACGGTTACAAAAGCTGACGCCAATTCCGATGCGATCCTTTCACTCACCATTGAAAGTGATAAACGTTCACAGCTTGAGATCAGTGACTATGCTGAAAACATCATTGCACAGAGGCTTCAGACTATCCCCGGTGTAAGTACCGTACAGATCTGGGGACAAAAAAAATATGCCATGCGCATCTGGCTTGATCCAAAAAAAATGCAGGCCGTCGGTGTGAGTCCTGCGGAGCTGAAGATTGCGCTTGACAAGGAAAACATTGAGCTGCCTTCAGGAAAGCTTTCCGGAACAGCGACTGATCTGGCAGTACGTACCATCAGCAGACTTACAGAAGAAGAAGAATTCAACAACCTGGTCATTCGTTCGGATTCAAACAGAACCGTAAGGCTCCGTGATATAGGATACGCCACACTCGGACCTGAAAATGAAGAAACCATGCTGAAGCAATCCGGAAGACCCATGATCGGTCTGGGAGTCGTGCCTCAGCCTGGAGCCAACTATATCGATATCGCGGATGAATTCTATAAGCGGATGGATCAGATCAAGAAAGACCTTCCTGCTGATTACAGGCTCGGGGTTGCTCTTGACAATACACGTTTCATCAGGCAATCCATTTTTGAGGTAAAAGAAACGCTCGTCATTGCTATCATACTTGTTGTCCTCATCATTTACCTGTTCTTCAGAAACTGGATGATTGCTTTCAGACCGCTCATCGATCTTCCCGTTTCACTCATTGGTGCATTTTTTATCATGTACCTCATGGGCTTCTCGATCAATGTGCTCACACTGCTTGCAATTGTTCTTGCAACAGGACTCGTTGTCGATGACGGGATCGTTGTCACGGAAAACATCTACAAAAAGATTGAAGGAGGAATGCCACCGATGGAAGCGGCATTCAAAGGGTCACGGGAGATCATGTTCGCGGTGATCTCCACATCGATCACACTTGCGGTAGTGTTCATGCCTCTCGTGTTCATGGAAGGATTTGTCGGACACCTCTTCAGAGAATTTGGTATTGTGATCGCAGGCGCCGTACTCATTTCCGCATTTGTGAGTCTTTCATTAACACCGATGTTGAATGCGCGCTTGATTACGAGCACCAAACATTCACGTTTCTATGAAATGACCGAACCATATTTCGAGAAGCTGAACAACGCGTATCGAAACAGTCTTCGTGGTTTTCTGAATAACAGATGGCTCGCATTTCCCATCATTGCGCTTACCGCGATCATGATCTGGGTTACGGGTACATCACTTCAATCCGAGCTTGCACCATTAGAAGATCGTTCATTGCTTCGTTTATCCGTGACTGCCCCTGAAGGAGCATCGTTTGAATATACCGACAACCTGATGGATAAGCTTGCTACTGTGGTGAACGATTCCATTCCTGAAAAAAAGATCTTCCTTACAGTGACTGCACCCGGCTTTTCCGGGTCAGGAGCTGTGAATACGGGATTCGGGCGACTTGTATTGTCTGATCCTTCCGAAAGAGAGCGCTCACAGCAGGACATCGCGAATGTTGTTACGAAACTTTCAAAAACACTCCCTGAAGGGCGAACATTTGTCATCCAGGAACAAACCATTTCCTCAGGGGGCGGACCACGAGTTGGCTTGCCAGTGCAGTTTGTATTGCAAGCAACAGACTTCGACAAGTTAAAAGAGGCGCTTCCGAAATTCCTTGAGAATGCAAACAAAAACCCGGTGTTCCAGGGAGTTGATGTCAACCTGAAATTTAACCGCCCGGAAGTCAAGATTAACATCGACCGGGAAAAAGCGAGAGCTCTTGGTGTGTATGCAAGTGATATTGCGCAGACACTGCAACTTTCATTAAGCGGACAGCGATACGGCTATTTTACAATGAGTGGAAAGCAATACCAGATCATCGCGCAGCTGGATAAAGAGAACAGGGACACACCTGCGGATCTGAAGGATCTGTTTGTCAGGACAAGAGACGGATCACTTGTGAGCCTTGACAATCTTGTTACCATGGAAGAGATCGCAAGCCCACCGCAATTGTATCATTACAACCGGTATCAGTCTGCCACCGTTTCAGCCGGACTCGCACCAGGCAAAACGATTGGAGATGGCATTGAAGCCATGCGTGAGATTGCGAGGCAGACCCTGGATGAATCGTTCTCAACCGATCTGACCGGTGCATCAAGAGATTATGAAGAAAGTTCGAGCAACCTGCTTTTTGCATTCTTGCTTGCACTTGTGCTCATGTACCTTGTATTATCCGCGCAGTTTGAAAGCTTTACCGATCCGCTGATCATCATGCTCACAGTTCCTCTTGCTCTTGCAGGAGCATTGATATCACTATGGTATTTTAATCAGACACTGAATATTTTTAGTCAGATCGGTATGATCATGCTTATTGGACTAGTGACCAAGAATGGAATATTGATCGTTGAATTTGCAAACCAGTTACGGGAAGCAGGCAACCAGAAATTTGAAGCAGCGCTGGAAGGTTCTGTATTGAGACTAAGACCGATCTTAATGACAAGTCTTGCTACTGCACTGGGAGCATTGCCAATCGCGCTTGCCTTAGGAGCAGGAGCACGAAGCAGAATACCATTAGGAATTGTAATTATCGGAGGAGTGATCATTTCACTTCTACTCACCTTATATGTCATACCAGCCATGTACACTTTCCTGGCAAGAGAAAAGAGAGAAAAAACAATAATCGAAGAATCATGAAAAAGAACTTCTTATTCCTGATCTCTTTTATGCTGGCGGGAAATGCGTTTTCACAAGAAGTATTAAAGCTCGAGGATGCAATTAATGCAGCAATTAAAAATCACTGGAGCGTCAGGATCGCAGAAAATTTAAAATCCTTATCAGAACAACAGCATAGAAACAGCTATTTGTCTGTATTACCAGATGTCAGCCTGAATGCCGCAACATCCCGCTCATCAAACAACCTGATGCAGGAATTCTCATCAGGGCTTACTGTTGACAGGAATGGTGTAAAATCAAGCAATACAAACGGAACATTATCAGCTGACCTCACATTATTTAATGGATTCAGAGTATATCATGCCCATAACCGGTTTAAGGAGCTGAAGAAAGGGGCTGAACTGAACCTTTCACTGATGCGGGAAAACCTGGTTTATGATGTGTCCTATAATTATTACAGTCTGATCAGGAAAAAACTGGAGCTGGATGAATTGAAGAAATCACTTGCCTATTCAGAGGAACGTGTTAAGATCGCAGACATGAAATTTCAGAGTGGAGCCTCAGCAAAACCGGAATTACTTCAGGCGCAGATTGACCTGAACATGCGAAGAAGTGAAGTGCTCAGGAAAGAGCAGGAATTAATTGAATTAAAAGCAAGCTTCAATACACTGATCGGAAAAGAATCGACAACAGAATTTGATGTATCAGACACGCTTGTGGTGAATACAGCGGTGGATCTGAATACCATGCTATCAGCATATCAGAACAACAAAAGCATTGGAGTTCAGAAAAGCCTGGTGACTGTTTCAGAACATCGGACAAAAGAAATCAGGTCTGACTATTTTCCAAGAATCAATGCCATAGCGAATTATAATTTCATATTAAATAAAAGTGAAGCCGGGTTTCAGCTGTTCAACAGAACAACCGGAATCAATACAGGGTTGGGGCTAAGCTGGGATCTCTTCACAGGAGGAGCAAGAAGAATAAATACCATTTCAAGTAAAATAGAAACAGCAAATTTGATGCTTGAACATGAACAGATCAGTGCTGAAGTAAAATCGAAGATCTATAGTCAGTACCGTAAGCTCATCAATGCAACATCTATTTATGCCATTGAAAAAGAAAATTACAACATCAGTTCAGAGAACCTCCTGATCGCTACGGAACGCTATAAGCTTGGGATGACTTCCATGCTGGAATTAATTGAAGCACAACGCAATTCAGACATTGCATCATCAAGATTATTCCTCTCGAATTTTGAGAGCAAAATTGCTGAACTAGATTTAAGAAGGAATACAGGACAATTATGGCCTTAATATTTACAATTGCTAAATAGATATTCAGTTGTTTTTTATTTTACATTTGCCACAGCAATAAAAAAAATATGAGAACCCCAAAGAACAAACAGAGCAATTTTTCAAAAAAGTTAATAGAACAGACTGAAACATCTGCTCGCATTATCAATGTATTTGAAAACTATGGTTTTCAGGTAGAATCATTAGATCAGTTCCAGGAAATCATTGGAGATCTTTTTTCTGTATTAAGCGGAGCTAAAGGCGGAGCTAAGAGGGGACCAAAGCCAGGAAGCAAGAGAGGTCCTGGAAGACCAGCTGGTAAAAAAGGTCCTGGAAGACCGAAAGGTAAAAAAGGACCGGGAAGACCAGCTTCAGCAAAAGGCCCTGGAAGACCAGCAGGAAAGAAAGGTCCGGGAAGGCCAGCTGGAAAGAAGCGAGGTCCGAAACCAAAGAAAGCGGTAGAGGTTGCTGAAACAACTGAAGCATAAATAAAAAAGCAGGGAAACCTGCTTTTTTTATTTCAATCCTGAACCACTTATTATTAACACCCCTCAGGAACATTCCGTATTCTGATTATCTTTAGTACGCTAAAAATTATTGAAACAATGAGTATGGATATGACAGGTGTAGTTGTGAATGTTCTTCCAGAACAAAGCGGCACATCAAAGAAAGGAACATGGAGGAAGCAGGATATCATTCTTGAAATCCCAGGAAACTTCCCTAAGAAACTATGTATTTCGATCTGGGGAGACAAGATTGACCAATGGGCAATTCGCCAGGGAGACAATGTTACGGCTTCAATCGATCTTGAAAGCAGGGAATATAACGGCAGATGGTACACAGAAGTTAAAGCCTGGAAAGTAACAAAAGGACAAGGCCAGCCTGCCGGTGCGGCTCCTTCAACAGTAAACGAACCATATACACCTACAAACTTTGAATCAGACCCGGGAGATCTCCCTTTCTGATCCTCAGGAAATCGACACCATAAAAAAAGGCCGCCACGAGCGGTCTTTTTTTATGCATTTAGCCTATCTGCCTTAACCGTTATTCAAATAGAATTCTGGATTAAATTAAAAAAGTCAATCCCATTCTTTCCCGAAATTCCAACACGAATGGATTGAATTCCTGCAGGAAATTTAAGGTCTATAATTGAAAAATATTGTTTTTAATTTCCAGGATTTCAATGATTTAATTCCTGTTTTCAGTGATCATATAAAAAAGAAAAGGCTGCCATAACTGACAGCCTTTCACATTTTCCTGGTGGCTTTATTTAACAATGATCAGCTCTGCTCTTCTGTTAAGCTGGTGCTTTGAATCATCACACTCCACATTATCACCGCAATCATTTACAAGCTTTGATTTCCCGTAAGGCATCACGGAAGTAATCCGCTTTTTAGAGATGCCTGCGTTTCGAAGATAGGAAACAACGTTATTGGCACGTCGTGCCGACAAAGCCTTGTTGTATGAGTCGCTACCACGTGAATCCGTATGTGCTGCCACAATGATCTTGACATTCGGATTTGCTTTCAGCTGACGAACATTTTCATCCAGAAGCTTTTTTGCATCATCACGGACATTTGATTTATTCAGGTCAAAATAAATGTTTTGCAAAGACAATGCACCTGTCTTGACACTATCAAGTGATGCGGACTGAACTTCCTTCACAGGTTCTTTCTGCTGCTGTTCTGCGAGCAGTCTTTCTCTTTCCTCTTTGGCTTTCAACCATGCTGATGCAGCATCACCTGACAGGATCAGGATATATTTGCTCACACAATACACATAAGTTTTATTCAGGCTGTCATCATTAGCCTCCACTTCCATCTTCACCTCATAATATCCACCGGTGTTATAGGTATGTGTTGCAAACATGCTGTCAGACCTGGTGCCATCACCGAAATCCCAGAGGTATTTATTGACTTTCGCGTTCTCCACCATACTCATTGAACCATTGAACATGATCTCCTCATTCGTCACAGCTGTATCAGGTGCAAAAAATTCAACATGTGTAACATTCATGATGGATACAGGAATCTCTTTATCTGCCTGAAGCTCTTTTCCACTTACCGAATCCTTTACAGTAAGCACTGCAAAATAATTTCCCGGCCTGGCATAATTATGAGTCACTGTTTTTCCTTTCAGCTCTGTGGCATCGCCCATCTGCCATGAATACACCGCATTGGGATATTTTTTATCGAGGTATGAAGCTGCATCCAATGTTCTTGGATAGATCTTATTTGCAATGGGCTGACAATTGGTGAAAAATCTCTTGAGGATCTTAACCTGGTAAATATCGGCTTCACCAACTCCGCCATCACGGTTCGAAGCAAAGTATCCAAGGTTCTCCTTCTTATTCAACTTAAAATAGATATCGTCACCAGAAGAATTGATCGGCGTTCCCATGTTAACAACAGTATTGTAATCACCGTTGGTTTCCAGTCTGAAAACATCATAGCCTCCATAACCGAGGTGTCCCTGTGAAGCGAAGTAAAGTGTCCCACCATCCGCAGTGATCACGGGGCTGTCATCATTGGCCTTTGTATTTATGGCCGGACCAAGGTTCTCAGCGGTTCCCCAGGTACCATCCGCTTTCCTGTCGGCCCTGTAGATGTCGTAACCACCAAACCCACCTTCTTTATCCGAACTGAAATAGATTGTTGAGCCATCAGCAGTGATTGAAGCATGCCGTTGTGTTGGTGCGATATTAATTGTGGAAGGCATCTTCACCGATGGTTCAAACTGACCATTCTCAAGTTTTGACATCCACAGGTTGTCTTTTTTATAGGTGATCAGAGTCTTTTCGTCATAGGTAAGAAAAACCAATGATTCATGGTCGCTGGTATTCTTAAGCTTGCTTACCATCGGATCTTCCCTGAATGACTTCGGTTCACTCCATTCCCCATTCACCTTGCGTGAGATATACATGTCTTCATAGAACTTTCCATCCTGCTGGTCAATGTCACGTCCTTTGTTCGATGATCTCCTGGAAGTGAACATCATGATTGAATCGTTATCAGTTACCACCGGAATGTAATCAGGATAGATGCTATTAATTTTACTTCCCGCATTGATCACGACGATACTGTCTCTTCGCTGGTTCACGTCACGGGCATAACGACAATCTGTAATGGCACGTAGCACTTCCAGCTTGAGCATTACACCATCCGGACTATTATCCAGTGAATTTGAGAAGGTAGTGTAATACTTTATAGCAGCATCATAATTGCCCATGAGCTGATACGATTGAGCCAGGTAATAATGCAGCACAGGAACTTCCGGCGTCGGCATATTACGTTCAGCCAGTCGGAGGTAAACAATGGCCGAATCACTTTTCTTCAGATCATTATAATACGTGTAGCCAAGCTCCATTGGAGGATCAAAGGTCAGAGAGTCTGCCTTTATGGACATCTTGTAATACTCAACGCTTTTAAGGTAATCACCTTTATCGCCCTGCTTTCTGGCTTTCCTGAGGTATTTTTTTGCCTTTCCTTTTGGTTTGACAGGTCTCTCAGGTGCCTGAGCAAATGCACATGAAACGCCTATCGCGATCATGCAAAATGCTAAAAATATAATCCTGAATGGATTGTTCATGGGTTCGGAATAAACCCGCAAATTTCTCTTTTTTAAGGAAATAAAGTAAAAAAACTTACATAATCGGTTAAAAAAATAACCAGAGCCTTGAAAACAGCCCTGTTTACTTTTTAGAACGTTTACCTGAAGGCTTAGGCGCAGTCGCCTTTTTCGCAGAGCTGGTTTTCTTTGAAGCCGTCTTAACAGCTTTCTTTGCCGCTTTCTTTTTAGTAGTTGTGATCTTACCAATTCGCTTGTCACCTTTTCTGATAAGTTCGCAAATTGCAAGGGCGCTTTCTTCAAAGTCTGATGAATCCTCAGGTATATTCTGCCAGGCTGTATCAGGAGTTCCAAAAAGCTTCAGAGACCTCATAGCCGGGAATTTCTTTTTTAATTCCTGCCTGTCCTCAGGCGAGCTGGTTGCCACCCATATGCCATTATCATCAGGATCATTCTCCTTTCTCCGCAGAATGAACAACAGCTTATCGCCCTTATACAAAGCCTGACAACCGAACATTGGCTTCATGGTCAGATCAAGATCAAACAATTCATCCAGCACGAAAGAAAATGGGACTTCCTTTTTCACAGGTTTTTTTTTTGCAAAAATAGCCACTCTTCAGAAAAAACCAGCCGTCGAATATTCTTGAAAATCAACATGACCTGCGTTAGTTGCCATTATAATTCTTTTCATATATTTGAAGATAGCCCTAAGAGTTTCATGGCAAAAAACTACTCTATTTATTTTCTTCTGGTAGTTTTTTTAATCAATCCGTTTCAGGCATTTTCAGCCAACAAAACATTTACTGGTCCCGGCAATTTTTCTGACGCCACAAAATGGTCAGGATCATCGCTACCTGTGAGTGGTGATGATTTACAGATCGATGGTTCATGCATCTTTGATGATACCAGGGGCTTAACGTTCGGACGATTGAATCTTGGAAATCCATCACCAGCCGGTATGATAAGCTGGGCATCGGGAAGCACAGCCAACCTGATTGTCGAGAGGATCCAGATGAACAACAACCTGTCCAGGATCGATATGACAAACGGAGGGATCCTGACTGTTACAATGAGCTGGAACATGGGTGGTTCAGCAGCATTGATCAGTGGTACTGGTACAGTCATTTTTCAAACACCCAGTCTCACCCTTCCACTGCAGCTTACGAACTTTAATAACCTGAGCATACAGATTGCTGCAGGTGCTACAATCGTCCTTTCAAGGCCAACAACGGTAAGAGGCAACCTGTTCATCACTTCAGGACGACTTGATGTTTCATCAGCCCATTACCCCCTGTTCATTGGAAGAAACTTTATAAACAATGGAGTTTTTGTTCCGCGCTCCGGAACAGTAACTTTCAATGGTACCCTTTCACAGCAGATCTCCGGGACAACCACCACAACATTCAATAACCTCACAGTTTCAACTTTCGGAATAAATCTCCTGCGATCCATAAATGTCGCAGGTGTTCTCGCTTTTACATCAGGTAGGATCAATACATCAGCCAATATCGTGACCGTAAACCCCGGAGGTTCCGTAACAGGCGCTGCTGCAGGAAGGTATGTGAATGGCTTCCTTCGAAAAACGATCAGTGCAGGCTCCAACATCACAGAGCTTTATGAGATCGGAAATAACTCTACCTACAATCCTGTATCACTCACCTTCGCCACAGTAACTACAACAGGAACACTGACAGCGAGAGAACGAATCAGTGATCACCCTTCCTTGGGTTCTTCCTGCATTGATCCGTTGAAAAGTGTAAATAATTACTGGACCTTTACTGCATCCGGCCTGGCGTTTACAACCTATTCCGCAACCTGTAATTTCACCTCCGCCGATCATGATGCTCTAGGAAATCCTATCCTGTTTGGCATCCAGGCATTTTCGGGAACATGGCAGATGCCACTTACTTCATCCCGAACATCTACGTCAACGACAGGAACCGGCTTTACCGCGCTGGGAGAGCTTGCTGCTGGTGAGTCCTCCAGTCCTGCATCGGTACTGGTCGCTTCTAACCCCGGCACCAATGTCTGTCCCGGAACTTCGGTTACATTCACTGCAACACCATTGAATGGTGGAACAGTACCGGTGTATCAATGGATCAAAAATGGCGCTCTGGTAGGCACCAATAGTCCAACATACCTTGACTCCATGTTGAATTCTGCAGATTCAATACGATGCCTGGTTACATCAAACAACCCTTGTGTTTTCATTCCAACAGTAAGTTCACTCTCCTCCCTGATCACACCTGTAATTGGTGTATGGAGAGGTGTGAGCAATACGTTATGGTCAACGGCAACTAACTGGTGCGGTGATGTGGTCCCTTCATCAACTGACAACATCGTAATCAACAGCGGAGTGCCGAACATGCCAGTTCTTACAGGTAACACATCCTGTAATAACCTGACATTGTCTGCAGGAGCGAATCTCATGCTATCAGGTTTTTCGCTCACAGTGAATGGATTGTTCAATGCTACGGGAACATTTACAGGCAATGCCACATCTTCACTGGTGATCAATGGAACAGGAGGATCATCGAACCTGAATCTGACACAAACAACACGCGCTGACCGTACACTTCAGAACCTAACCATCAACCGGCCCTCTTCAACCATCATGCTGGGAGATTCATTATTGCTGTCTGGAACACTGACATTATCCAACGGATCATTGAATACATCAGATGTTCTCAGGTTGCTCTCATCATCAGCAGGAACAGCACGGATAGCTACGATCACTTCCGGTAATATCACCGGCAAGGTCACGATGGAACGCTTTCTTCCCGGAGGAACAGGATGGCATTTGTTATCCTCACCTGTGACTGGCTGTACATTGAATGACTGGTCGGATGATTTTATTATCGGCGGATTTCCAGGCAGCCCATACCCTACGGTGACGAATTCAAGCATTCTGACATACAATGAAACGATCGCCGGCTTATATGACTACGGGTATGAGACACCTTCCGGAATGGGTCTCGCGTTATCTGCAAACAAAGGATTCTGGGCATATATTATTAATACACCGCTCACGATTGATGTTACGGGCAATGTTATAACCGGTGATCAGTCCGTTTCATTGAGCTATACAAACAACGATGCATCAACGGAAGTTGGCTGGAACCTCATTGCAAATCCATATCCTTCCACCATCGACTGGGACAGTCCGTTCATTACCCGAACCAACATGGATGCCGCAGTTTACCTGTTTAATGGAGGGGCAGAGCAATATACCACCTATGTAGGAGGAATCGGAATTAACGGAGGATCTCAATACATCCCAAGCTCACAGGGAATGCTGGTACAGGCAACAGGACCGGGAGCAGGCATTACTTT
The DNA here is from genome assembly GCA_036675075.1 of Bacteroidota bacterium. Lineage (GTDB taxonomy): Bacteria > Bacteroidota > Bacteroidia > JAKFFM01 > JAKFFM01 > JAKFFM01. The sequence goes on along the minus strand of JAKFFM010000023.1, from coordinate 30,962 downwards.
CAGGGAAACCGTTAAAAGCCCTGAAGATCCGTCTTTCATGAAACTTCATCAAACTTCTCCGCAAGGAGACATGCTTCGCCTGAGCGTTACCGGGAACGGCGGACAGGATGAAACAGTACTTCGCTTCTCGCCAGATTTCAGCATGAGCTATGATCACGGCTATGACGCCACCAAGCTTATCAACTGGGATGCGAATGCACCAGCGATCTGCAGTGTCACTGGCCAGAATTATTCCATCAACGCTCTTCCTCCCATTTCGCAATCGTATTCAATACCGCTTCGTGTGATTGTTATGGCATCAGGCATCTATACAATCAAGCTCGACCAGCATCATGCACTTCCGTCAACGAGCTGCATAACCCTTGAAGATAAGCTTACCGGTATCCATACCAACTTTATTACAGACTCAACATACAGCTGCTATATTTCAGACACGACATTGTCTGCACGATTCAGGCTGCACATCTCCAAACCAGTAGAGTTTACCGTTTATAATGAAACATGTCATAACGGAAAAGCAATTGCATTGCTGCCATCTGCAGGAATCTGCCAGGTAACATGGAAAGACAGTGCCAACAACGTGATAAAGTACTCAGGTGCTGCACAGTTCGCCGATACTTTATCAAACCTTTCAGAAGGTACTTATCATTTCTCATTTACTTCGTCAACATTGCAGTGTGGTGTGCTTTCCGATGAAGTACAGCTTGGCAGGGATAGCCTGACAGTTACCACAGTGACAGAAGAACCGCTTTGCAGCAATTCATCAGACGGACAAATTGAATTAACATGCAATTCAACTGAAGAGCTGGGCGTTTCTGTGAGCAAAGGAAATCTCGTCTGCTTCAGTGATACGATGAACAGCAGTGTAACCATCAATGGCCTTGCAGAAGGTGTCTATATGATAACATGGAGTAATCAATGCGCTACTGATTCTGCTGCTGTGACACTCACACCAACCTATTCCGTGACAGCAGATTTTCTGGCCACGCTTGATACCGTGAATCTCAATGGATCGATTGACTTTTTCAATACATCCTCAGGAGCGGGATTGTTCATGTGGGACTTTGGTGATGGAACGCTTGACTACACTTCCGATCCTGATCACATTTACACAGTACCCGGATATTACCAGGTTACATTGATCGCATCCAACAGCTATTGTTCAGACACGGCGGTGAAGACAATTTATGTATCACCGAATTCAATTGGCCGTTATAATGATCCCTCATTAAAGATGTACCTACGTGATGACAATATGCTTGTGATCAGCAGTGATAACGGACTTCAACCGGGAACCACGCTAAAGGTCATGAGTATGGAAGGCAAACAGATCCTGCTGCATGTAGCATCAATAGAAAAGAAACTTGAACTTCAGTTACCCGACTTATGTTCAGGGATCTACTCAGTAATGCTGACTACAGGTGAACAGATAAGCTGCAGCCGCTTTGTGATAAGCAGATAAAATTTAATCCCCTACCAATAACGCATGTCCAGGTTATTCAGAATTCTACTTTTTGCATTTGTCCCTGTAACCACTTTCTCGCAGGTTTCTGTTAAAGGAAATGTCGCTGACGCCGGGTCAGGCCGATGCATTCCATTTGCAGCGATAGGCATACCAGGTAAAGATCATGGAACCATCTCCAAAGAAACAGGAAGCTTTGAATTCGAAATTCCACAAGGATACGCGAAAGAAAAGGTCATGATCTACGCTGCAGGATATAAACCTAAACTGATCACTGCGGACAGTCTTAAATCTGCAAAATTCACGGTCGGATTGACACCGTTCAAGCAATCACCTTCAGCAGTAAAACCACACGGGAATAGAAAAGAGATCTTTGGAAATCTTGTTGATAAACATGATCTGCACAGAGCTGTTGTAATATCAAAGCCAGGCAGCGAAGAAGCAACAAGGATTCAAAATTCAGACACTTTACGTCTTCTCTCTTTTAACCTGCGTATTGACAGTCTGACCTATGATAGCCTGCTACTAAGGATCAATCTGTATCATGAAAAAAAAGGAATGCCTGCTGAAAAGATCAACCAAGCCGATCATTATTTTCAGCTGCAAAAAACATCTGATGAAGTGATCAAAGTTCTACTGAACGAAAACATCGTTGTGATGTCAGATTTTTTTGCATCCATAGAATTTATCCAGGGAGATGGCAGTGACCGCCGCTTTACAATCTATACGTTTGATGATAAAAAACTTACAGCGTTAAAGCGCGACGTAAGTCTGGGTTCATGGAAGACCGTCAACACTGCAGCACCGGGATTCTGGTTTGAGGCCATCAGATAATTGATCAGGATAAATGAAAGCGGTTGCTACAATCATTCTGCTTGTACTCTCGAACACCTTCATGACGTTTGCCTGGTATGGTCATTTGAAGTTCAGTCAGATGAGCTGGTTCAGCAAGCTAGGACTTTTCGGGATTGTTCTGATAAGCTGGGGAATCGCGTTTTTTGAATATTGCTTTCAGGTTCCTGCAAACAGGATAGGTTATAAAGAGAATGGAGGCCCGTTCAACCTTTTTGAACTGAAGGTCATCCAGGAAGCGATCACACTGGTTGTTTTTGTTCTTTTTACCACGCTACTTTTCAAGAATGAAAAGCTCACCTATAATCACCTGATCGGTTTTGTATTTCTGATCCTGGCAGTGTATTTCATTTTCAGGAAGTAAGCTTATTCAACAGGTGCTTTCTTACGTTTAATCGTGAAGACCCTTGACACATTGAATCCGAAGTGAATATCCGCTTTACTCCATTTACCAAAGGTTTCGGTGATAAAGCCACGTTCTATCATGGATGTTGAATTGGTAAAATGAAGCTGGAATACGTGCCCCCCTGTTTCTATATCAAGGCCCAATGACAACGAGTTCGTGAATTTTGGATCTGTCTGGCCAGGCAAGAGATAAAAATATTCCGCATTGATCGCAAGCCTCCTTGTAAGCTTGATCCGACCGGCAGCGCCTAAAGAATAGACATCATTCTTTTCCCCGAAATTTTTCACAAGATTTCTGTGAACAACCGTGGGCATCAGCTGCAATGTAAATCCTTCACTGAACTTTCTTCCAACGATGACCTGGTGTGTATAAGCCATCCTGGAAGAAAAATAATTCACACGTGAGGTGTCCTGAAACTTGAGTGAGGTCAGCGATGTAGTTGCAAGGTATGCAAGCGTAACAGGCATGTTCTTTTTTCCCGAGCTCTGTCTTAAAAGCTTCACCTTGACAAATCCATCATAGGTCTTTTCAAAATTGCCTCTCCCCGCTCCGATCATGAGCCAGTCAGTGAGGCCATAATCAAGGCCGATTCTTATGTAAGCCTGATCGAGACCAAAGAGCTCATAAGCACCACCGCTAATAAATCCGAAGCGATGCGAGATCTTCATATCCATGACACCACCAGCTACATTTTCAAGAGAATGTGCATTGATGACACGAGTCGTTTTAAAGCTTGCTTTCGCATAATCGGTCTTCTCCTTTTCTTCTTCTGATTCCAGCATCTTCATTAAGTCATCCTCCTGGGCTAACGCGGGAGAAAAACCTGTCAGAAAGAACAGGAAAAATATAGCAATGGACTTATTTATTAGAGATCTCACGGATTACTTTTTGTACAGTTCGTAGCTGCAGTTAACGGTGACTTCTATTTCTTTAGCGATCTTATCCTTTACAAGTCCCGGAATTACGATCTTATAATCCTCCGGAGAAACTTTAAAAACAGATGTTCCGCTAAGCTTTCCATTTCTAACGGTGAAGTTTCCTTTCGTTGTTACATCACGTGTCTCACCATGCATGGTCAGCTTACCACTTACAGTTACCGGATACACACCATCTTTGGTCACATCAATTGAAGATACTTTATCGATCTTTCCTTTAAATGTGGACTTGGGATATTTAGGAGACTCCATGTAATTCTCATTGAAGTGTTCCTGCATTAAAGCCTTTTCAAATTCAAAAGCCATGTTCAGCAGGCTGAATTCCATATCGCCGGTAGAGAGGTCAACGATGCTCACCGACTTATGATTTACCGCTTCGATATTTTCGACAGGTGTTGATGAAAAGAACTTCACATTTCCTGTTTTCGTAAAGTATTTCGACTGTGCTGAAACACCAATTGTTGTTGCAAGGAACATTCCCGCCAATAAAACCAGCTTTTTCATTTTTCTTATTGTTATAGGTTATTCTTCAATACTGCACTTCACCAGTACCACATCCATTAGAAGCCCGGTACAAAGGCCTTTGATCCTGATATCTGTTCCTGGTTCAGGATTCTTTTCAATCATTGATTTATCAACATTACAAGTCACTGTAGCCATAGGATCCGCAGTGTCCAGGCTGTATGTTACAGTGACCGAGTCAGACTCTGAAACACTTCCCAGCTTTCCAGTTACAAGCAACACCTTATTCAGATACATTGCATTGGCCTGTTCTTCATTTGCTGCATAATCCGCATAGAGTTTTTCAGCAGAAACGGTCACATCAGCTGTTGCAGAGATGGTCTTTTCAACAGGCTTGTTGTAATAATAGTAAGCACCTGCGCCAGCAACAACAAGCAATGCAAGAAAAAGGAAAGCAAGATTTTTCATCATCGTATTAATTATTAGGACTTCCGTCGTCGATCCAGCGTTTTATAATGGCTAGAGTACAATCGTTCAGCTTCGCACCACCTTTAGGCATGGGTGAAAAACCCGAAGCATGGCTTAATGCGCCATAGAGACGACCATTATCAGCATAGGCCTTCACTTTCGTGTGCCCTTCAAGATCTACATTACCCATGTTTGCTGCCTGGCTGTGGCATGACATGCAATTGTTATTCAGTATCGGTGCAACATCCTGGCTGAAAGATGCAGGTGTTGTTCCGCATGCAGCCGGAGTATCCGGATAGAGCTCCTCTTCATTATCATAGTAGCAACCCGAAAGAGCAGCTGAAACAGTAAGGGATAAAATGATGGCGATCTTTTTCATCAGTTATTCAATGCTCCCGCATCGACCCATAGTTTAATTTTTCTTATGTCACAGGCCGGCAGCTTGTTACCACCCTGAGGCATGGCAATATAGCCCGAAAGATGGTTCACAGCACCAAACAATTTAGTTTTAACAGCGGCGACACCCGCATGCGTTGTGAAGTCATACCCGCCAGACGGATTAGAACCGCTATGGCATCCCTGACATTTGTTTTGAATGATGGGCTTGATTGAAGCTGAAAACGTTACAGAGGAAGTGTCACAGGCCGCAGCAGTACAAATGGTATTCTGGGCACCCTGGTTGATCCAGTTAGAGATCGTGGTGATCTGCTGAGGCGAAAGGGAAGCGCTTGGCGGAGGAGGCATGTGCTTGTCGGGATCAGACTCCAGCAGTGCTTCGATGATGTCACTGTCAGAAGCATTGTATGGATTCACCACATTTGAAGCCATCAGCGAGCTGTAACTTTCGAGGACAACACCATCCTGTGCGGAAGAAGCATTATGACAACCACTCATGGTGCAGTTTGAAACCAGGATAGGAAGCACCTCGTTTTCAAAATACACAACAGACTGATCGCATTCTGTCGAATCTTTTTTCGTTGTATCCTGAGCCGGGTTAGCGGGATAGACAGGCTGATGTTTGCAGCTACTGACCGAGATCGCAGCACCCAGGAACAGAAATAAAATGAATATCGTTTGTTTCATACCCTTCATTAATCAGGCAAATCAGGTAATCCAAAAGTACACCTCAAACAAGCCCCAAAAAAACAAATGTTGCTGAACCGGGAAAAATTGGAACTGAAATGGGAATGTTGGCCAGTTGGCAGTTTGAAGTTGGCAGTTTGCAATGGAAGAGTACTAAACTTGGAGCATTTCGTATTCCCTTTCCCAATCGTTTTGCGTTAACATCGTCAATTAACATACTCCAGGTCGCCAGTTTAACTGATTCAATATCGAGTCCCTTTTCTTAAAACTCATTCCCTGACCTGCTGGAAAGAACGAATCGGATCTCCTGATAGGTGTAGCTGCTCCCTAGCTTTTCTTTCAAGGCCGTGATCGTAAAGGTGGTATCCAGTGACCTATACGCTTCAACGATCTTCTCAATCCTTTCCTTCGGAACAAGCTTCTCCACATCAAGCTCTCCCGCCTGAACGAAACCCTGTAAATGCTTCTCGATCGTCCCGATCGTCATTTTCCGTTCAGCAGCAATCTGTGGAATTGTCAAACCCGATTTATATAACTGATAACTTTCTTTCTTCGACTGACCTTTGGGAACTTTCTCTTTCTTCTTTTTGATCACAGATTCCGCAGCTCTATTCAAAGCAAATGCTTTTTCAAGGTCCGCTTTCCGCTGCTTCGCTTCTGCTTCGATCAGTGTATGATCCTTTTTCAGCTCCTCTCCTTTCAATACTGAACACACCAGGGCTTCAGCTTTTTGAATGTGCTGAATCCTTGAATAGAAAAGCCCTTCCAGCTCCTGTAGCTCGCCAAGGTATGTTTTGACTTTTTTCGATTCACTGACAACCGCCATCTGGTCAAGCACGTTTTTGCTGTGCCCTTTTAGTATCGGAATAAAATAAGCAACAGCCTTTTTAACACGTTCAGAAAGCTGTTCAAATTCATCTGCCTGTGAAAGCTGCATCACTTGTGCCCTGAACCTGTCTGCCACTATTTTCAGCAACAATGCCTGCTCCTGAAGCTCCATGGCCCACTTTTCATGTTTCTGCTTTACCGATCTGTCTGCATCTTTTGTATAACCTCCGACATGCTCCGCGATATCACGAACCATTGCTGAAAGGTCAAAACAGTTTAACAGATATTTCTGCAGAAAGCTTGTTGCTTCCCTTTTCAAAACCACTTCTGCCAGCTCCTGGTGATTCTTCATCTCCGAGAAACCGCTCACGGAAGCATCCTGCCTGAGTGAACCCAGATTCACCATGGACGTCAATACAAGGCCATCAAGTGAACGAAGGCGTGACAATGCTACATAGACCTGACCAGGCGCAAATGCCTGTCCTATATCTACAATTGCCTTGGAAAAGGTCAGTCCCTGGCTTTTATGCACTGTGATCGCCCATGCCAGCTTTAAAGGATAATGTAAGAATGTGCCTGCCACACGCTCTTCCATCTGGTTCGTCATGGAGTTCAGATCATACTTTACATTTTCCCAGGTGTACCTCTCCACACTTACCGAATCTGATCCGTCATCAAAGCTAACTTCGATCAGGTCTTCTCCGAGCCTGGTGACCTTGCCTATCTTTCCATTGAAATAGCGCTGATTTCCAGACAGGTCATTTTTAATGAACATTACCTGGGCATTCAGCTTCAATTCGAGCAGATGCTCCACAGGAAACAGATGGTCCGGGAAATCATTTTCAACCTTCGCCCTGAAAGAATGCACCTTGCCGGGAAGCAGCTTCAATGATTCGCGGTTCACTGAATCAGCTGTTGAATTATGCGTTGTAAGATGTATATAATTATCTCCGATTTTAGATTTAAACCCGGGCTTATAATAGCTGTTAAGCAAAGAAATATCCTCAGGTGTTACACGTGCAGTCCGAAGGTTATTCAGGAGATTTATAAATGTTTCATCAGACTGCCTGTAAATTTTATCAAGCTCAATGTAGAATGGTTTTTCAGTTCTCAACACCTTAGCATCAAAGAAGAAAATGCTTGGGTAATAGATAGAAAGTACCTGCCATTCATCCTCTTTCACCACAGGAGGAAGCTGAAGAAGATCACCAATAAACAGCACCTGCACCCCTCCAAACGATTGATTATGCCTTTTCCTGACGCTTCTCAATACGGTATCCATAGCATCCAGGATATCGGCACGCAGCATACTCACCTCGTCAACGATCAGCAATTCAAGCTCCTGTATCAACCTGCGTTTTCTGCCATGCATCAGCATGTGACGAAGCATTGTTGAAGGATCATTGAACCTCGGATTGCCGTTTGCGGCACCTCTTTCAGGAAGAAACGCTGCAAAAGGCAGCTGGAAAAGCGAATGTATGGTCACACCGCCGGCATTGATAGCAGCTATACCTGTGGGTGCAACGATCAAAGCTTTTTTATGAGTTTCCGAAATGATGCTTTTCAGAAAAGTAGTTTTTCCTGTACCAGCCTTTCCAGTCAAAAACACATGCCTGTCGGTGCTATTGATAAACTTCGAAGCTATTGACGCAGGATTCTCCATTATTTCCATCAGGTTACAAAGGTACGCACGATGCCAGGAAATCAATGAATAAGCAGTTGATAAACGTTTCTGTCAGAAGTTTAATGTTTAAAAGTTTAAAGTTCAATGTTTAAAGTTTAAAGTAACATACGTAAAGCCGCAAGTTTAGTGGTCATTCATGCAAACTGCCAACTGGCAACTGGCAACTGGAACTGGAACTGGAACTGGCAACTGGAAACTGAAAAAACAGTTTAATGTGTCACCCGAAATGCCGCACGTTTAGTGCTCATCCATTGCAAACTGCAAACCGCAAACTGCCAACTGAAACTGGAACTGGCAACTGAATACTTAAATTCCACTAATTTCGTTACCAACAAATGCTAAAGAAGGTAATTCCGTTTTTAATTCTTTTCTGTGAATGCTTTGTTAGCTTTTCCCAAACAGACACAATCCTGAAAGTCGTGAAAGGCTCGGTTTCATTCACTTCCAAGGCTCCACTGGAAGTGATCGAAGCACAATCTGCAAGCCTGAAAGGTCTCCTGAATATTTCTAAACGAACTTTCGCTTTCAAACTCAGCCCTTCCACTTTTGAAGGATTCAATGCAAGTCTTCAGAAGGAACATTTCAACGAAAATTTTATGGAAAGTGAAAAGTTCCCGATGGCTTCATTCTCAGGAAAAATCATCGATGAACTGAATCTTTCTTCTGATGAGGAACAGACCATACGTGCCAAGGGAATACTTTCCATTCACGGTGTTGACAAAGAACGTATCCTTAAAGTTCAGATTAAAAAACAAGGCGGCTCTTTCGACATCCGATCAAGCTTCATAGTACCGCTTAAAGATCATAACATTTCAATTCCCCGGGTGGTGCATCAGAAGATTTCCGAAGAGATCAATGTTGAAGTTCAAGCAACCATGTCATCGAAGTGAACTTCCTGCCAGCGAAAATTTTACTTGTGTTCCTGCTGCTTTCAACGGCCATTTGCGCCCAGCAGCTATTCCTCCGCAAACATTCACTCCCTGTCAGATACATCAATGCATCAATTGACATCCTTCACCAGGATCACATCGGCTACATCTGGCTTGGTTCTGACTCCGGCCTGTTCCGTTTCGACGGATTTGAATTCAAGCGCTTTAATCCTTTTCCAGCAAAAAAGATCACTGCATTATATGATTATGCTGACACACTCTGGATCGGCTCTGAAGATGGACAGGTAAGCTTCTTCGAAAAAGGACGTCTGGCTCCTCTGAGCAATTTTAAAAAGCAGGATGTTCCGATCACCGGATTCTGTGCAGGCAGGAATGGCCTGTTCATCTCAACATACGGCAAAAGCCTGCTTCATGTGATGAATCGCTCTGACAAAATAACTGTCGTAAACGATATGCCTGATCAGTTTATCCACGGCTTAGCTTGTACTGCCGATGGAACCTGGGCTGCAACAGAAGCAGGATTGACTCTTGTGAATGATGATCTGAAAATTGTTCATCAGCTAACTAAAGACAACGGACTGCCCGACCACTTTATCACTTCCATTGCGATGGCTGATCAACTGATCGGTGCAACAGAGAGCGGGCACCTTTTCTCCATAAGCAAGGATAATAAACCCGCTCTACTAACAGGCGATGTCGGAACAATTTCAGAGATCGCAGTGAATGATCGTTCAATATGGATGTCATCTGAAAAGGGATTAAGGGTATATGATCATCATACAAAAAAGCTTACTGATCCTCTTGCAGCTAATCCTTCCTTTAGTAAGAACATCCATGATATAATGCTGGATAAGGAAGGTATTGTATGGCTTGTGAATTCAACCTCTGAATTTTATTCATCCAATCCATCCATACAGATCCTCACCTCTGAAAAAACTGGGGAAGCTTCGATACAGTCCTTGCTAAAGGATCACCAGGGAGATTTATGGTTCAGTACAAGCCACGGACTTTATGTGGAAACCAAAGATAAAGCCAGGGAGCTGGCAGCAGAAACGATACGAAGTCAGGGAGCGAACATCATTGCCATGTACCAGGATCCTTTCAACACAATCTGGATGGGCTCTTACGGACAAGGTTTGTATCGCATCACACCTTCGGGAGATGTCAAACATTATAGCGCGAAGGATGGACTGCTGAATGACAACATTTTTTCAATCACGGGTAAAGGCAACTCACTGTGGATCGCGTCAATCGGAGGCCTGAGTGAATTTCACAACAAACCAACAGGACCCGAGCTGATTAAAACATACACAGGAAAAGAAGGTCCGGGCAGTAATTACATTTATAAGATCCTGATCGATTCGCTTGACCGGATATGGGTTGCGACAGACGGAGCCGGTGTAGCCTACCTGGAAAACGGGAAATTTAAGAACTACGGCAAAGCGCAAGGACTATCCGGTTCCAATGTGTATTCGATCACTGAAGGCCAGCATGGTGACATCTGGTTCACTGTTGCACAAGGCGGGATCTGCAGGATCGACCGAAACGGAAAGCTTTCGCAGCTAACAACAGAAGATGGTCTGCGAGACAATACACTTTCATCGATCATTTCCGATTCCCAGGGAAATATCGTCATGGTAGGTAAATATGGTGTGGATATCCTGAACATTCGGTCGGGCAATGTTTTCTATCACAGTGATGAAATGGGAATCACGAACCTGGACCCTGATGTTAATTCAATTTATAAAGATCCGATCGGTGATATCTGGATCGGAGGAAAAGGAAAGATCCTCCGGTATTCGCCTGGGAGCAGCGAAATCCCGGTATGGCCCGCTACACTGATCTCATCGGTTTCCGTTTATTTTAAAGACACCCTTGCCATCACAGAACTACCTTACAACATGAACCACATCACATTCAATTACATCGGACTGTGGTATCATGATCCTTCTGAAGTCGTTTACCAGGTGATGCTTGAAGGTTATGACAGAGAATGGATCACCTCCAGGAACCGGGAAGTAACTTATCCGAACCTGGCACCTGGCAGCTATACATTCAAAGTGAGGTCATCCGCAACCGGCCAGTTTAACGGTGCTAAAGCTGTTACATATTCATTTACGATCAAGGCACCATTTTACAAGACAGCCTGGTTCATCGTGCTTGCTTCAGCAGTGATTATCTTACTCAGTTACCTCTTTTTGAAATGGCGTGTAAGAAACATCAAAAGAACCGAGGAAATGAAAAAGCAGAAGATCGAATTTGAATTCGAAACGCTGAAGAGCCAGGTGAATCCTCATTTTTTATTCAACAGCTTCAATACATTATCTGCAATCATTGAACAGGATAAAGAGACTGCTGTTGAATACGTTGAGAAGCTATCTGATTTCTTCAGGAATGTTCTCATGCAGCGGGAAAAGATCACGATCTCTATTTCTGAAGAGCTTGATCAGCTTGATCTTTACATCTTTCTACAGAAGAAAAGGTATAAGGATAATTTCCATGTTGATATCCGAAAGGATGACTTTTCTATAGAAGACAACATTGCACCTCTTACACTTCAGCTGCTGGTTGAAAATGCGGTAAAGCACAACATTGTTTCAAAAGCAAAACCACTTGTTGTTAAGATCTACAGAGAAGGAAGCTTCATCGTGGTTGAAAATAACCTTCAGCTAAAAACAGTGCCTGAACCATCCACAGGCCTTGGTCTTGAAAATATAAAGAAGCGCTATAGTCTGCTTACAAATACCGACATCAGGATAGAAGCCAGCGAACACAGTTACAAAGTTTATATTCCCGTTTTATGAATGTAGTGATCATTGAAGATGAAGAATCTGCAGCCTTCAGGCTCAGGAAGCAGCTTGAGGAGATCGAACCATCCTCAACGGTTGTGGCGACACTTGAAAGCATCGAAGACGCCTATGCATGGTTCAGCTCAAACCCCGCTCCTGATCTCATCTTTGCAGATATCCAGCTTGCTGATGGCATAAGCTTCACTTTATTTGATAAGATCGAGGTCAGCTGTCCTGTGATTTTTGTTACAGCGTATGATGACTTCGCAATCAAGGCCTTTAAGCTGAACAGCATCGATTACCTACTAAAGCCTTTGAAGAAAGCGGAACTCGAGTCAAGCCTGGAGAAATTCAAAAAACTTCACTCTCCTTCTGTCGATCTAAAAGGATTGAACACACTCATTCAGCATATCAAAGGAGGAATGCCATCTTATCAGAAGAGACTGATCGTACGTTTCGCCCAGACGATCCAGGTCATCGAGATCAGCAGCTGTGCCTATTTCTATACTGAAGAAAAGATCACATTCACAAAACTTAAGGATGCTAAGGAATACAGCGTTGATCATACACTTGATGAGCTCGAACAGCTTCTTGATCCAACACAGTTCTTCCGGCTTAACCGGCAGGTCATCGCGAACATACATGCTATCCGAAAGATGGAAGCATATTCAAAATCAAGGGTGAAAGTATTTATGGATCCTGAAGAACCTTATGAGATCATTGTAAGCAGTGAACGTTCACCTGCCTTTAAGGAGTGGCTTCTTGGTTAAGTATGGCTACTCTTAAGCTCAATACCAAGAACGCATACATCATCCACTTGTTCCATTTCTGATTTCCAGCTGTTGAATGCATGTTCTATCATTGTACCCTGTTCAGCAATGGAAGACGAAGCCGATTCAAGCAGAATATCTTTGAACTGTTTCGCACGGAATTTCTTGCCGTGTGGCCCGCCAAACTGATCCGCAAAGCCGTCACTTAACAGGATCAGCCTGTCTCCATTTATAATTTCCATCGTGGTATTCTGGAAAGGCTTCAACTCATCAAGGTATTTTCCCACCGGCATTTTATCTGCAGGAAGGGTGATGATTGAAGGCTTGCCATCCGACTTCCTGAGAAGATAAGCTGCATTGTTCGCGCCGGCAAACGAAAGCCTATTTGTACTGCTGTCAACAAGAGCAATCGAAACATCCATTCCATCATGTAGCTCCTGACCTTCTGCATTAAGGGATTCGATGACACCATCGCGCAATGCATTTAACAGGCTTGCAGGATCGGAGAGCTTCTTCACTTTGACGAGATCATTCAATAACGAGATCCCGATCAGGCTCATAAAGGCTCCGGGAACACCATGCCCAGTACAATCCGCTACAACGAACAGCTTTTTACCATCTGTCTCAGCGGTCCAGTAAAAGTCGCCACTGACGATATCGCGAGGCCTGAACAAGAGAAAGTGATCCATCCCCTGGAATGAAGTTCTGTTAGGTAGCAATGCCGCCTGGATCCTTCTTCCATAGGTGATGCTATCAGTGATATCATGGTTTCGAACTTCAAGAAGCTCCCGCTGAATGTTGATCTGCTCCTTCTGCTCTGTGAGAAGCACATTGGCTTTCTTTTTCTGCCTATAGCTTCTGAACACCATAAGTCCCATCCCTCCAATAAGCAATGAAACTCCCATCATCGAGTTTCTGATCAGCTTCTGCTTTTCAACCTCTGAACGCTGAAGAGCACTTTCCTTACTCAGCATTTCAATCCTTCGCTGCTTCTTTTCAGTTTCGTAAGTTGCATTCAGCTCGGAAATGATCTTGCTGTTCTCTTCAGAGAAGATGCTGTCTTTCAGCTGCAGGTATCGCTTTTGATAATCCAATGCCGACCTGTAATCATTCTTTAATTCATAAACATCTGCATAGGCCTGATATGACGATAATATCAGTCGCTTATAGCCAAGTTCAGTGGCGTACCTGAGCCCAATTGCAAGGTGGTGAAATGCCTTATCAAAATCCCCAAGCTTTGCATAGAGCTCACCGATGTTGGTGTTGTAAAGGGTCATGCTCTGCTTGTCTTTATACCTCTCTGCAAGATGTAATGACTTCATTCCATACTCAAGGGTTTTGTCATATTGACCCAGTCTGAAATAGGAGCCTGCGAGGTTGTTAAAGCTTGCAGAAAGCATGTCATGGTAATCATTTTTTTCCGCAAGCGCATTGCATCGTTGCCAGTACATGATGGCTGAATCCTGCATGTTCAGCTCACTGAAGGCAGATCCAATGTTCAGGAAATATTCTGTCAGACGATCTTCTGATCTGAGGACATTCTTCAGCTTTAAGCCTGTGCGCAGGTAACTCACTGAATTGTTATAATCCTTGATGTCAAAATAGGTGATGCCGATCGCGTTATAAAGGAATCCAAGGAACATTGTATCACTTTTCATTTCAGCGATGCGGATGGCTTCGAGGTAATTCGCAAGCGCTTTCTCGTAATTCCCTTTCAGTCTGTAAACATTGGCGTAGGTAGCGAGGAAGGTTGCCTTACCCAGCTCATCATTTTTTGAAGCAGCGATCCTCAACCCTCTGTCAGCCACGGCAAGTGAAGAATCATATTTACCAAGATCATGGTAAACAGTTGCCAGGGTTGACAATGCGGTATAATGAAGTTCAGATCCCTTATCCTTCCCAGCCAGGGATTCAGCCATGACCGCGAATGGAAGGGCACGTTCAGAACTATCCTGAAAAATGGAATTCACATAGTTTGTAAGGGCGGTGATCTTTTCATTGCCACTTGTCTGTGAGATCTTTTTCAGGTAAGGATTTTCTCCGGCCAGGGCAGTTACGGAAATTAATAGCAGGGACAACAGGAAACGCATGGTCTAATTTACTGAAAACGAACAGATCATGAACCATGGATGATTTAGCCGGGAAAGGAATTTATGCGGCATGACAGGATTTTAAAAAAAGATCGCTAACGCAAATACATTACTTTCTGCAGATGGAGCTTTGTAAAAAATAAATGACTCATGGTTGCAACGGCTACAAAAGTTTTATTCAATGAGGTACCAGGCAGGAATGCCTGCTGGGAACAGATCAGGGAATTCGGTGTTTCATTTGAAGGATGCTGGTTCAGCGAAGAAACAGGTGATATCGCCAACAGTATGTACAACGTATACAAAACCTCTGGTGTACAGGCATTTGAAGGAAAAGAGACAGATGAACTCCGGGCTGCCCTGTTTTTTGAGCAGCGCCGGTACAGACATCTCGGACAGTCACCCGAAGGCATGAACCTGTTGTATGTGCAGGAACTCACCTCCGCAATCAGGAAACACATGATCGAAGATCACTTCAGGTTCCGCAAGCCTACACTACGTTTTTCCATCAGCAGGTATGGAGGACAGAGCTTTCATGTGCTTTCAGATGGTGTCTACTTTTTTATTTGCGAGTACACCTGGCAGTTCAATGGATTGGGTGATTGTGAGATCGTGCAGGCAGACAAGCAGAAAGCGCAGAAGTTCATAGCCTTCCTTCATGAGCATGTTGAGCACTGGGACAAAACCTATGAAGACCTTGAAGTATATGACGGAACACAATGGGAGCTGAAAGTGAATATTCCCGGAATGAACAGAAAGATCACGGGATCAAATCAATATCCTCCGGGGTGGGATGCATTTCTTTCGGAGCTTTCGTCTGTGGCAGCTTGTGAGATCAGGTAACCAATATGCCTGAACATCACTCTTTAAAAAAGTGGATCAACGATTCGGCATATACATTATTCCATCCTTCGATAATATCTTCAAAATCATCATCAGGAATATTAATATGCAACACTTCCATCGACGTTCCATGCTTATCAGGATGTACCTTAATGGTGACAATTGACTTTTCATCCTGTTCGCCGAAGAACCATTCCTGGACGATCTTTTTATCTTCCTCGAACTCAATATTCTTTCCCGTTATGCTTCCTTCCCACAATGAAAATTCAGAACCCGGCTCTGTGCTCATCTCCGCTTCTTCTCCTGTCCAGAGCTTGATAGCAAGAGGATTCGTAAGTGCTGAATAAACTTCCTGTGGCTCAGCCGGGATGATATAATGCTTCTTAAAATTTTTCATTTCAGTTTTGAGTTGTGTCCACCATAGCGGCCTGGACAAATGTAACCAGAATATGCAGGCACCTTGCCATCATTCATTATCCACCGATAAATTCCCACGCGCTTTTATAGGCTCCGATTTTTTCGACATACTCCAGGAAATCCTTATAGAACGTGTGGTATGAAAGTGTGGCGCTGTCGCCGATCACAACAAGCTTTTTCTTTGCACGCGTCAATGCAACATTCATCCTGCGATGATCATGCAGGAACCCGATCTCTCCGGTGTCATTCGAGCGTACGAGGCTCAGGTAGATCACATCCTTTTCCTGCCCCTGGAAGCCATCAATCGTTTTCACAGCAATGCGTGAACGAAAGCTTTCAAGCTCCTGGTCGGTGCCAAGCTGTTCAGACAAAAGCTGCACCTGTTCCTTATAAGGAGAAATGATGCCTACTGAAATCACCCTGTTACTTTCATCCTGGTAATACTGTGACAGCAGCTGCTTCAGGTGAGTGAACAGGATAACCGCTTCCTCGCTGTTCGAGAGACTTCTTGTTTCTGCGTTCAGCTCTTCATTAAATCCGCAGCCAGCTGTATCGATAAACTCAACAGGTGTAGAAAGCAATAAAGATTCTGTGTCTTTTTTCAGCACACGATGTGCGACGGAGTCATCGGCATGCAATGCTCCATTATAAAAATGCGTGTTGGAAAATTGCATGATCTCTTCATTCATCCGGTATTGTACATCCAGCATGACATCAACCTTCTGTCGTTCGATACACTTTTCAAACAACGTTGTTTTAAATCCTCCTGCTTCAGCGCGCTTCGATTTTACGGTTGGAGGCAACTGCAAATGATCACCTGCGAAGATCACCCGTTCACCTTTTTCAATGACGATCCAGGTCATGGGTTCCAGTGCTTGTGCTGCTTCATCAATGAACACTGTCCTGAACTTACGATCTTTAAGATACCTTCCTGCAGCGATGACAGGAGTGCACGCGATCACCTGCGCTTTTGAAAACTGCTCATCCAGAATATGATCCTCCAGCATACGGGCCTCTTTCATAATGCTTTTTGATTCAGCATACAACAGTTGACGCTGCTCTCTTTCAGCCCTTCCAAAATTTCGCTTGTATTTGTGTGCAAGGTTTCTGAATTCATCTGCACGTCTGATAAATGCTTTTACATCTTTATAATATGGATGCTCTGTAATCCTGGCATCCAGCGTGTTGTTGAGAACCTCTTCTGAAACACGGGCAGGATTTCCAAGCCTCAGCACATTCACCCCTGCCCTTACCAGCTTTTCTGTGATCAGGTCAACAGCCACATTGCTCGGACTGCAAACAAGCACCTGGTCTTCAGACTGAATCGTATGCTTGATCGCCTGCACCAGCGTGGTTGTTTTTCCAGTGCCGGGAGGGCCATGAATGATCGCAACATCAAGCGCAGCGTCGATATTTCTTAAGGCTTTGTTCTGAGATTCATTCAGCTCGGGATATGAAATCGTTTGATCTATCTTATCGAAACGTGCTTCAGCTGAACCATATAGAACAGATCTGAGCTGTGCAAGCCGCCCCTTTTCAGCGTTAAGCACCTTATTCATGGCGATCTCCATTTCACGGTAGCTCCCCTCATCGAACAGCAGGTTGATACCGAGCTTTCCATCATCCACCCAGTCAGGAAGATCATCCACTGTAAGCGCGAGCTTCAGCTTATTGCCGCTCACGTACTTCACGATGCCATTCAATGTTTCTCCTGATTCCTGGTTATCACGGTTACTGAAAAGCGCGACTGATTTTCCGGAACTGAACTGGTGAGGCTCGTTCAAATTTGCAGTACGTTCCAGCTCCAGGATCAGGTATTCACCCAGGCCGATCTCTTTTGAATTGATCACAACAGGATACCAGGTGAGGCCATTGCTCTTCCGCTGTGTAATGCTTGCTTTTAATACGCTGTCTCTGTACTGGTTGTAATCATCTTCCTTCTCCATCATGAGAAGGTCGAGCACATTGATCAGCTCCTCGATTTCTTTTTCCAACTATTGATGCTATGCCTAAAACTAAGGAATACCAACAATTTATAAGCCTTCCCGGGTTTATTTTGTTAGAAACTTCAGTTGATGATTTATAGGTGGATTTCCTGAATGGCTTAGTATATTTGGGAGAGGGAGCATTTAGAAGTGAAAGTTTGCATTGCAGAAAAGCCAAGTGTCGCGAAAGAAATCGCGGCTGTGATCGGGGCATCCAACAAAAGAGACGGATACTTTGAAGGGAATGGATATTGGGTCACCTGGACATTTGGCCATCTCTGCACACTCAAGGAGCCCAACGATTACACAGAGATGTGGAAACGCTGGAGCCTGTCGTCATTACCATTGATCCCTCCACGTTTCGGCATCAAGCTGATCCAGAATAAAGGTGTTGAAAAGCAATTCAATACCATCGCAAGCCTGGTTGAAAAAGCGGATGAAGTTATAAACTGCGGGGATGCCGGGCAGGAAGGTGAACTGATCCAACGCTGGGTGCTGGCTAAGGCAAGCTGCAAGATCCCGGTCAGGCGCCTGTGGATCTCATCACTGACCACTGAGGCCATTAAAGAAGGTTTTCAAAAGCTCAAAGATGGTGCGCAATTCGACAGCCTGTATGCAGCCGGCAGTTCACGTGCAATCGGAGACTGGCTTCTTGGCATGAATGCTACCAGGCTTTACACACTGAAGTATGGAGATGGAAAACAGGTCCTCTCAGTTGGAAGAGTGCAGACACCAACGCTCGCGCTGATCGTTAACAGGCATCTTGAAATCCAGAATTTCAGATCATCAACCTACTTTGAATTAAAAACAACGTATCGTGATGTGCTCTTCAGCAGCGACAAAGGAAAGCTGGATGAAAAAATCAAGGCAGAAAATTTTGTCGCTGAAATTGCCGGACATCCTTTCACTGTTACATCAGTAGAAAAGAAAAAAGCCAAAGAAGCTCCTCCCCGCCTCTTCGACCTTACCGCATTGCAGGTTGAATGCAACAAGCGATTTGGAATGAGTGCGGATGATACATTAAAAACAGCACAAACACTTTACGAAAGAAAATACCTCACCTATCCCAGGGTCGATACGACATACCTTCCAGGAGATATCTACCCCAAAGTAGAAGGCATCCTTCGAAGCCTTAGTAACTACAATGCCCTAACACAACCGTTGCTGGGCAAGACGATACGGAAAAGCAGCAAAGTGTTTGATGATAAAAAGGTCACGGACCATCATGCGATCATTCCTACATCAGTAACCGCACTCAACCTTCATGGTTACGAAGAAAAAGTGTACGACACTGTTGCAAGACGATTCATTGCCGCATTTTATCCCGATTGTGAAGTAGCGAACACAACAGTGCTTGGTGATGTGAAAGGCATAGAGTTCAAGGCGACGGGGCGTCAGATCCTTGACCAGGGATGGCGTGCTGTTTATCAGAAGGAAGAAGTCACTGAAGATGAAAACCAGGAGGAATCACAACTCTTACCTGAATTCAAAGAAGGCGAACATGGTGAACATGAGCCCAAGATCGTTGAGAAACAGACACATCCTCCAAAGCCTTACACGGAAGCAACATTGTTACGTGCCATGGAGACAGCCGGCAAGCAGGTGGAAGATGAAGATATGCGCGATGCAATGAAAGACAATGGCATCGGAAGACCATCCACACGCGCCGCGATCATTGAAACACTGTTCAGAAGAAATTATATCCGCAAGGAAAAAAAGAACCTGCACCCAACTGCTACGGGTGTTGATCTCATTCAGACAATCAATAATGAGCTACTGAAGTCGGTTGAGCTGACAGGTCAATGGGAATACAAGCTCCGGCAGATCGAAAAGGGCCATTACAATGCAACTGAATTCCTGCAGGAAATGAAGCTTATGGTGACAGATCTTGTGCAGCAAGTGCTTCGTGAAACAACGAGAAAGATCACCATTGAAGAAAAGGCTGAACCAAAAGCTGAAAAGAAGAAAGCCGATAAAAAGGAAGAACAGCAATACCTCTGTCCTGCATGTAAGAAAGGAAATGTGGTCAAAGGAAAATCAGCGTATGGATGCACCGGTTATAACAACGGATGCACATTCAGACTGCAGTTCAGCTATTTTGGTAAAGAGCTCAGTGACTCACAGGTGAGCATGCTGATCTCGAAAGGTAAAACGACGGTGATCCGCAACCTCAACGTGAATGATGCTGCGAAGTCAGGAATACTAAAGCTTGATAAAGATCACCAGGTTGTTTTTGAAGAAGCAGCAGTGCAGGAAAAGAAAGAAGCTGTTACAAAGCCGCTGACATCACTACAATGCCCGAAATGTAAAAACGGAACCCTGTTGAAAGGCAATAATGCCTATGGATGCACGAGCTGGAAAAATGGATGTACGTTCAGGTTGCCCTTTGAATTCATGGGTAAATCCTTGTCTGAACAACAGATGCTGCTGCTCGTTGAAAAAGGATCTACCCGCGAGATCAAAGGTTTCATCAATGAAGCCGGTACAAAGATCAATGGCAAGCTTGTGCTGAACAAGGGTGTCCTAGAGCTTGCTCACTGATCGTTGTTCCCGTAATGTTTAGTATGATGTCAATATTCAATCAGGTTCCTGATCTCGATGTTTAACATGTGCTTGATCTGTTCCACCTGTCCTCTGTCCATGTTCCTGGATAAAACTCTGAAGACAGCCTGCAATGCATAAATGATCGAGTCCCTGCTCGTAAAGTCGATCGATGCGGAAATGCCATCTTTCCAGTAAATAAAATCCAGGAATTCATCTACGTTTCTTATGACAACCGGTGTTACGGATGGATCATACTGGTCGATGTACAGCCCTTTAAGCGCCATCGGCAGACCTTGCGCAAACTCGATCGCGTCATCTGGTGGGATTCTGTCACGAACAGCATGCAACACAGCGCGAAGTATGCGTGCAGCACTGTTACGGTCAGTAGCTAGTTCATCGGCAACTTCATTCACAAACCTGTTTCCTTCGGATGCAAATGCGTTGAAGTCGAGCGTGCGACGACCGGTGCGGCGGTTTCTGCTGAAGTTGTAATCATTGGGATCATTCTGGCGTTGAGTTCGATTCATCTTTATTTTTTTGCCTTCCCTGCTCGATTACCATGCCATACAGAATGAGTTTAATGCGGATGTTTATTCGTTTTCGAACTCGCTTCTCGTTAGCACTAGGTTCTTACCGTCAACAACGATATTTTTTAGTCCGGCAACAAGCTTACGGATGGCCGACTGATGAACCTGGAAATGAGCTCGTTTTTTTTCTATATTGATCATACCGAAATCTGAAGGCTTTAATCCTGCTTCACCACAAATGAAATCAACAAGGTTTTTCCTGTTCACATCATCAGCCTTTCCCATATTTATATAGAACCAGGCAAACTCCTGATTTGTCGAAGCATCTGAAGGTTTATCAGAAGTATTCTCATGCTTTGCTTCTGCATCCTGGTACGCATCGTTTTCAGCAATATCCTGTTCAGCAAATTCCACCTTTGTAAACAGGAGGCCTAAATTGTTTGCGATCGCGTTGATCTTTTTAACTTCCTTCTGAAACACGATGCAGAGTGAAATGCCTTTATTACCAGCTCTTCCAGTTCGGCCACTCCGGTGATTGAAATACTCACGCTGTTCAGGGAGATGAAAGTGAATGACAAATCCAAGTCCCTTCACATCAAGCCCTCTTGCTGCAATATCAGTCGCTACAAGTACACGAAGTGAATTGCCTTTGAATCGGTTCATTACAGCATCACGTTCTTTTTGTGTCAGGTCACTATGTATGGCAGCAGCGGAAAAGCCATGTTTCTGAAGATATGCAGTGATCTCATCAACTGCTGCTTTTGTTCTGCAGAATACAATTCCGTTTTTATCCGCATGTATCCTGAGAAAAAAACGAAGCCCTTCACGTTTCTGATCGAGCTTGCAGACCATGTACTGATGTTCTATGTCAGGATTCAGTGCATTGTCAGGATTCGACTGGATCGTATGGTATCCTTCTTCAAGAAAGTTCTCCATCAGTTGTGACACTTCAGGATTTTTAGTCGCACAGAACATCCAGGTATTTATCGGGTGTTCAATTCCCGAACGGATGTAATCCATATCCTCCCTGAAACCTTTACGTAACATCTCATCAGCTTCATCCATAATGAAATGAGAAATAAAATCAAGATCAAACATGTCCTGGTTTAGCAAGTCGATAAAGCGACCCGGTGTAGAAACAATGACCTGTGGATGGAAACGATCCAGCTCATCGATCTGCTTCTCGATGTCTGTACCTCCGTACAAAGCCACTACATGAAAGCCTTTCAGGTATTTACCAAACTGACGCAGGTGAGAAGCTGTCTGCTGTGCGAGCTCACGTGTCGGGCAAAGAATAAGCGCCTGGAAAGTCTGGCTTTGTACATCGATCTGCTGAAGCAACGGTAATCCGAAGGCCGCAGTTTTTCCTGTGCCTGTGTGTGCTACAGCAAGCAGATCCCGCTCATTATTCAGCAGGAAAGGGATCACCTTTGATTGTATATCGGTAGGCGAGGTGATCTTTATTTCATCAAGCGCTTTTACTACAGAGGCTTCGATCCCCAGTTCTGTGAACGTTGTCAAATGTTTAGCTGAAAAGTGAATGACAAAGATACGCAAACCAGAAGATGCGAAGACTTAACCAAAGAAGGACTATATTTCGGTTTCTTCTTTGCAGTGTACTAACCATTCAAACAGAAATCATATGAACGAATCTCAAAAGAATTCAAAAGTCGAAATGGAAATTCAGCGATACGAACGTGAAATGATGCGCAACGCCAGGATCAAGAACCTGAAGGATCAGCCATTAAAAGAGCGTGTCAGCTTTGTACTGCATGATGGTGAAAAGAAAGACTGGACACCAGAAGAGATGCATGCCGAGCTAAACAACCTTGGCCTGGCAGAAAACATTTCACTTGAGGACATTGAAAAAGAGCTCAACAGTGGAATGACAGAATAACAAACAAAAAAAGAAATGGATGCAACCTATTATCACTTACTCCTGAATGAGCTACCGCTGGTAGGTGTTGTTGCAGGCATCATTATTCTGGCAACAGGAATGATCCTGAAGAACACAGCTGTTAAACGGACTGCGTTATCAACCTTTATCGTGAGTTCACTGATAGCAATACCCTCCTATCTCACCGGGATTCGAGCAAAAGAAGCCATGCAGGAAAGTGAGCATGCAGACCAGGCCTCCATTATTATTCATCAACAGATTGCCTATGAGTTTATCCTTATGACCGCTTTATTAGGATTGCTTTCAGTGATTACGATCGTTATAGACTTCAGGGAAAACCAGAAAGCATCACGGATACTTTACATTGCAACCCTGGCAGGTGCACTCTTTATGTTCTTTCTTACACAAAGTATAGGAAATACCGGCCGTCAGATCAGTCATCCTGAAATGCGTGGGAAATAAGCGCAGGACAAAAGATAACAGATAATTTCATTTTATCTACCAGGCATTTTCATGCACGTGCTCTAAATAAAAAAGAGGCTGATCATAACGACCAGCCTCTTTTCATTTTGAGCGAAATGGAATTAATAATTTCCATAGCGTCCACGTGAAGGATAGTTCCTACCATACTGTGAGCGCCCTTCATTGATGTCACGGTCTCTGTCATATCCGCGGCTTTGGGTGTTGTAGCCCGACATTCCTCTGCCGTATGATTCATTATAACCACCATAACCATGACCAGAACGGTAATCACGATCATAGTCGCGATCATCATCCCTTCCACGAAGGTCATTCCATGTTTCGCTGATCTTATCACCAGCTCTTTCGAAAAAGTTTCTGTCATCATCCTGACCCTGATAACGAGAGTGTGTGCGGTATCCTCTGTTATCATCATCATCATCAAAACGTTCCCTCAGGTTATTCCATCCTTCTCTTACTCTGTCACCTGCACGCTCGAACCATCCCGGCTCATCACGTTCACGGTAATCGTTACGACCCATACCTTCAAAATTTCTTCTTTCACTGCCGCGGTTGTAGTAGTCAGATCCATATCCGGAAGGCTGATTGCCTCTTCCTGTTGAACCCATGTTGTATGGCGAATTTCCATAGCCATAGTTTTCGTCTCTGTACGGACGATCAAATCTTGATGATCTTGAAGTGTTCCTGTTCATGCGTTTTGTTTTAGATGAAGTATAAAATTGGATCCGAATGATTATTTACGGTTTCATTTTCTGGCAAAAAACAGACCTGTTTTATTCATGCAGATTAACACATAGCCATAGCGCAGGGATTAAATCTATGATGCGTAGAAACACAGGTTGTGCGTTTACACAATGGGAGAAAATTGAGTAGGAAGTTTCCAGTTTCCAGTTGCCAGTTTCCAGTTGCCAGTTTCCAGTTGGCAATAATTCTTCTAAACCAAAGCATTAAAGATGCTCATGTAAATCAGTTGGCAGGTGAGTTGACAATTGACAGTTGCCAGATGAGTACTAATTTTGTGGCAATACGTCTCGTACTTTGAACTTTAAACTTTAAACATTAAACATTAAACTTTGAACTTTAAACTCCAACTACAAATATGAAAAACCACCTTTTCATCCTTGCTCTCGGCTTAGTTACTTTGAGCTGTAATGATCGTGCTGAAACGAAAGATCCTGCTGATGTTCATCCGCCAACTGAAGCGATCCCTCAAAACATGGAAATAGAAAATGATTCAGCCATCACACCAGATACCGGTGAAAGACGGGTAATCAACGAAGAAACAAAAGAGGAAAAAAATCCCTGATAATATTCTCAGCATTCGCAGTTAAAATCCGATCTCCTGGTATCATCACGTGAATCCATGTGAATTCCTTTCCGTGGACTGATAATTTGCGATGCACACTCTGTAAAATTTCGGAGATGATCTCTTTCCGCAATCCCTCTCAAGATGGTATATTTGAAATTAAAGGTAGTTAACCCTTTAATTGATGTGGAAAGTGCACTTAAAACAAAGAAGCAGCAAACTGATATTCTCCATGAATCAATTATAGATTTCTGGAAAATTGCTTCCTATGGTGATCTGAACGAATTGAAAAAACATTCGGAACGTGTCAGGCGCCAGTGTGAAGCCAATTCTGAAAAGCCTCACGCCCAGGATTATATTCGTCTTGTTAATGCGATTGAAGGCTTTTTTGAAAGCAACTGTGAAGAAGCTGAAAAGAATTTTATTTCCATACTTCCTCCTGAAGTTAACTGGGAAAACAAGGAAGTTGAAGCAATGGCCAGGCTTTTCTGTGGCGGAAATTACAGGAGCCTCGGTCAATACGACAAAGCGTTATATCACCTCCTTGAAGTTCCGCGACTCGTTAATCCATTAGGAATTTATGCGACCTATGCCTTGCTTGCCTATTATTTTCTCGGAGAGCTGCATGTATCACTTGGTGAACATAAGTCTGCAGAAGGCTATTACCTTGAAGGATTAAACTTTGGGAAGGACAACATCGAACGTTCAGCTCGTTTCAGGTTATATAGCGGACTCGGAAATCTTTATCTGAACACAAAAGAATACACCAAATGTGAAGAGCAGTTCCAGGCAGCTATCGCATGTGCAAGACCCGGCTCTCAGCTTGCACGCAGCTGGTATGACATGGCTGTTTATTACGAGATCGTTGGTGATCTAGAAAAAGCCATCGATTACTGCAGCCGAAGTTATGAGCTCCGCAAGGAATGCAACCTCATAGATGCAGCGTCAACATCACAGATCCTCAATGGAAAGCTGCTTATGAAGCACGGTGATATTGATCAGGCGATCACAATCTTTGAAGAAGCTTTGCAGTCAACTATTAAATTCAATGCGATTGTAAAGACACAGTCTGTATATAAGTTCCTTGCTGATTGCTATCAGTCAAAAGGAGACTGGAAAGCCGCTTACGAGAACTTCAGAAAATATGAAGAAATCAAATCGAACATTTTCTCAGAGCAGCAAACGAAGTTCTTCAAGATCAAGAATGAAGAGATCTCACGACAGAAAGAGCTTGTGGAGATGTTCCATGGTGAGCTGAAAGACAGCATCCGGTATGCACGCAGAATCCAGCAGGCGATACTGCCATCAGTGCATGCTTTGTCGGATGTGTTTCCTGAAAGCTTCCTTTTATATAAACCTAAGGATGTGGTGAGCGGAGATTTCTACTGGATAGAAGTTGTGGAAAAAGAACATGCAGATGGCACTGGAACGAAGCTGGTGCTTTTCGCCGTAGCGGATTGCACAGGACACGGAGTACCAGGTGCGATGGTGAGCATCGTTTGTGTGAATGCGCTAAATAGAAGCGTGAGAGAATTCAGGCTTACTGAACCAGCAGCGATCCTGAACAAGACACGCGAGCTTGTGGTGGAAGCATTTGAAAAAAGCGAGCTTGATCTGAAAGATGGAATGGATATTTCGCTGGGAGCTTTTGATCCTGAAACGAATGTCCTTGAGTGGTCAGGCGCGAACAATCCTTTGTACATCATACCACAGCATATTGAAGAACGCTTTAAATCGAAAGGGCGTATGAAGCTTTTTCCAGATAACGAAGAAGAAAATCCATTGCTTGTGGAGATCAGGCCAGACAAGCAACCGATCGGAAAATACCTTGAAGAAGAGAGCTTCAGAAATCACATGGTGCAGCTACAGAAAGGTGATTTAATTTGCCTGTTCACGGATGGCTTTGCGGATCAATTTGGCGGAGCGCATGGAAAAAAATTCAAGTATCGTGCATTCAAAGAACATCTGATCCGGGTAATGGAAGAGCCTGTAAGCCAGGTTACCTCGATGCTTGACAGCACCTTTTCAAAATGGAAAGGAAATTACGACCAGGTTGATGATGTTTGTGTAATGGGGATTAAAATATAAAGTGAATGATAAAGTGCACAGATGCTTTGTTATAACGCAACTGTTTTTGTCTGAAATATTTTTACATTTTCCTATCGTTTCCGATCCTTAAATCTTATTGACAGGAAATCCCTTTTCCAACAACTTTTGACTTAATTCATTTTTTCTTCTCAGTCATTTGGTACATTCTTTTATCCTAATCCTGAAAAAGAACATCATGTCAAACCAGGATAGAAAACGCAGGCAGGAGCCGGATGTGCACCAGCCGATAAAAGAGCCAGGCCATAAAAAGCATCAGGTTGAACCCGGACAAAAAACCGCAAAGCCTGAAGAACAACAGCAAGGCAGACAGAATAAAGAAAAGTAATCTGAGCCGTGGAGTTAAATCCACGGCTTTTTCATTTCCATGGAAGCCTAATAAATGCGACATCCCGGCGTTTATACTGTAAGCTGGTAATTACATAGCGTTTCCCGATTAGCATTCGTTCTGAACAAGATTTCTCTGATGCAGTAAAGTGGTAAAGCCCTATTCTTTTCTGAGCCACACACATAAAGAACTGCAACATGAAGATTTCGTTTACAAACAAGAACAGCACCTTTGCCACCACCCTGAAACACCGGGTTGACCACTACTTCAAGTCAAATAAAATTTCGCCTACAGGCAATAAGATCCTTTACACAAAAACAGCAATACTTCTTACAGTCGCAGTAACTCTTTATTCTGTACTGCTTCTGACATCCCCGCCACTCTGGCTTTCGATCACACTGGCAGCTTTATTCGGACTAAACCTGGCACTTATTGGCTTCAATGTCATGCATGACGCAGCGCATGGAAGCTATTCAAAAAAGCCATGGGTAAACACCATGATGTCATATACATTGAATGTCATGGGAGGCATCAGCTTTTTATGGAAGCAGAAACATAATGTGAACCATCATTCATTTACAAACATCACGGGACATGATGACGACATTGACATACGCCCGCTGATGCGAACAAACGAGCAGCAGCCAAGAAAATCATTTCACAGGTTTCAGCATATTTATGGGCCCTTCCTGTATGGTTTCTCCTACTGGTCATTTGTCTTTGGAAAGAACTTCACAGAATATTTCAGAGGACGGATTGGTGATGTAAAGCTTAAGAAATTCGACGTGAAAGAGCATGTCATCTTCTGGACTAGCAAGATCACCTACCTGTTCATTTTTATCGCGATGCCCATTCTTGTGTTAGGCGTGGCCAAGGCATTGACTGGATTTGCGATCATGTCATTCTTTTGCGGGCTGCTCATGGCAATAATCTTCCAGCTTGCGCATATAATAGAAGGAGCAAGCTTTCCTATGCCAGATACAGAAACAGCGAAAATAGAATCAGACTGGATCACACACCAGATAGAAACAACAGCGAATTTTTCAACGAGGAATAAATTTCTGTCGTGGGCATTAGGCGGATTGAACTTTCAGGTCGAGCATCATTTATTTCCACGCATCAGTCACGTACATTATCCAGAGTTAAGTAAACGAGTAAAAGCCACATGCGAAGAGTTTGGCGTACGCTATATGGAATACCAGACTGTTTTTAAAGCAGTCGGTTCTCATTTAAGGCATTTGAAAGTGATGGGAAGAGTTGGGTAGAATTTGGATGGAAATATAAAAGGTTTCGGGAGGAGATTCTGAGTAATTATAATAGATGAATTTGGAATTGGAATTTGGGAGGCAGGAGTCCCGCAGAGCTAGAAGAATCGCCCATCCAGGGGCATTTCCATTAGCTACAGCTTTTTCTTAATCCTTTGGAAATATCTTTCTTATGGCCCAAGCCATACAAAATCAGGATTTTCGTATAGTCAGACGATTTAACATCACTTAAAACCTTTTCATTTCTGATATCGCATAAAGCTTCAATCCGCCTACGTTGTTCCTTTCTGTCTTTTATAGGTTCCTTTAGTACACCATACCTTTTTTCATAGTTTTTAACTACATCTGTTATTGTAAGGTCTGTTCTAACATCATTACCCGAATAACCTAAATTTACTGGCTGAACTACATATTTTCAATGACTGGAATTATTGAAATACCTAAAGAAAAAAGATAAGTTTTTTTTTAATTTAGTTCTTTAAGTAAGCTTCTTGCCTGTTTACTAGTTTCATTTCTTGAATCATTCTTTTTTCCCATTGCTGGTTGACAATAACAGCCGTAGCTTTTATAGTAACTACAATAGGGTCTGCAAAATTATCATTAGCGATACCACGTTCAACCCAGAATTGATTGTAAATAAAAAAGAGACCTAGAAGGGTCCCATGTTTATTCTACACAAATTCTACAATTGGTCTTTTTGCTTTCCTTTTTTTCCCTATCCCATTTGTAAATGCAGTAACACATACCTTCACATACACACCTTTTATGCTTCCATTTACCAACCTTATAACCTTCTTTAGCTCTGCCAATAGCAATTGGTTCTTCACTAGAAGGGTGAAAGTTATTTAGTCTATATACCCACTTTCCGTTAGGCTTTCCGTTTCTAATATTTCCATACTCAACTAAAGTTGAATCGTGAAGGCGTTTATAATTAAACGTTGACCCGTGAAGTGTAATTTTTCTTTTAAGTATGAATGAAGTATCTATTGATATTTTGGTTTGATGATATGCCCAGTTGGGTGCATCTTGGCCTACAGAACATAAGGGTAATAAGAATAATAAAACAAACCGCATCTATTCAGCAGCTACAGGTGTAGATAATTTAGGTTTTCTTTCACGTTTCTTACCAGTGTAAGGCTTGGTTACCTTAAACCCAGCTGGTCTACCACGTTTCTTTTTTCTAGGTCTTCCCACAGGGTTCTTAGCAACACCAGAAGATAATGCATTCTTAGCTGGTCTTCCTCTTTTCTTCTTACCAGTTCCACCAGTTAGAACATTCATTAAATCATTCATTATATTCTGATACTGGTTCATATCCTTCACTTCAAAACCAAAGGATTCAAAGACTTGAATAATGGAAGCTGTGGATTGGATACTAGCTAGATACTTTTTTGTAAAGTTCATTTTAAAGTCTTATAACACCTGACAAAATTAACATACAAAATGAAGGGATTATAGATAGCAGAATAAAAAACACATTCTGAAAACAAGGACCATCTTTTTTTAATAACATAACAGTACCCCAGATAACATAACTAATAGAAACAGGGATGGTAAGTAAAGCTATAGCAACAATCCCAGTTCCACAGTCTTCAACACTTAATGATAATGCCATTGAAATAAGCACAACAATCAACAGACCCCAGTACAAGTATAAAGCAGAACCACGCTTACTGAATCTCTTCAAAACGCTTATTTAAAAAAGTTTCTAATTTATTTTCAAGTTTCATTTTTATTTTGAATTGAAAAAAGATAACATCCAAAACAACTTTATTAATTCCCCAAAATAGTCCACCCAGCAAAAATACAAGCCAATAGTTCGAATCTTTTTGATAAAAAGGTGAATTGTGAAAATGGCATTCTGTTATTACTTGTTCGGCTACCCATAAAATGAAGTTGATTAAGAAACTACCAATAGTTATCCATTTGTTGTGGAAAGATGTAAAGTAATAGAATAGAACTAACCCAAAGAATATATAACCATAGATATTCCACAGAAACCCCCATCCAATATCAAATAGTATTGTACATATTTTAAGGGTGGCTAACATTAATCCATAGACAAGAAGAGTTAGAGCAATCAAAAAAAGGAATTGGTAAAATACTCTTTGTAGTCTTATCATTGAACAAATATACATTCTAACCCCCTTTCAATAAAAGCAAAGAACACCATTCAACCCTTAACACATTTATATGAAAAGGGTTATATGGAAACAACATCAGAAGCAGCAATATTAGATATCATCACCAACTTCATAACAGCAATTGAACTAACCTTCAATTCAAAAAGATTCAAATACAATGATGAATTGGCTACAGAGGTAAGAGCATTAACTATGTATAAAGTTGGATATCCAAAGTAGTATAAGCTGAGTTCAAGTAATAAGTGCGACAGCATCAAAACTTCCATCCTCAGGGGCCTTTAGAAGGGCCCCCGGATGAAAGTTTTGCTGAGAAGGCGATCTTTGGATTGCTTATGTCGAAAAAATACACTCAACTCAGCGCTGATCAAAGGTATCAGTTAGAAGCATTATTAAAGGCAGGAATT
>JAKFFM010000044.1:0-1767 GCA_036675075.1 Bacteroidota bacterium | reverse complement strand
GCAGAATCATCTTCAAGGAATCTTGTATCACCCGGATCAACAATGCTTACTTTGCGCATCATCTGGCGAACGATCACCTCAATATGTTTGTCATTGATCTTCACACCCTGCAAACGATAAACTTCCTGTATCTCGTTTACCACATATTGCTGAACAGCAAACGGGCCCTGGATAGATAAGATATCCTGTGGTGATGTCTGACCATCACTCAATGCATTACCAGCTTTTACAAAGTCGCCGTCCTGTGCAAGGATTTGTCTTGTCAATGGAACCAGGTATTTCTTCTGCACACCATCTTTTGCTTCAATGATGATCTCGCGGTTACCACGTTTGATAGCACCCATGCTTACCACACCGTCAATTTCAGAAACAACGGAAGGATTGCTTGGATTTCTTGCTTCAAACAATTCAGTAACACGTGGCAGACCACCAGTGATATCTCTTAATTTACCTAATACACGGGGTATCTTCACAATTACCTGTCCGGCTTTAACCTCATCGCCTTCATCAGGAATGATATGGCTGCCTGTAGGTAAGTTGTATGATTTGATTTCTTTTCCTTCTAATATGATAGATGGAATCTTTGTTTTATCACGGGTTTCAATAACCACTTTCTCCCTGTGTCCTGTTTGCTCATCAGATTCTTCACGATAAGTAACACCTTCGATCACATTTTCAAATTTCAATACACCATTGATCTCTGCCATGATCACGTTGTTATATGGATCCCATGTACAGATCACATCTCCTTTGCTTATTTTCTGCCCGTCTTTAACGTTCATGG
This sequence comes from Bacteroidota bacterium, assembly GCA_036675075.1. Lineage (GTDB taxonomy): Bacteria > Bacteroidota > Bacteroidia > JAKFFM01 > JAKFFM01 > JAKFFM01. The sequence goes on along the minus strand of JAKFFM010000044.1, from coordinate 983 downwards.
TAGCACCATAAGGAATGTTATTGGTGATCAGCAAACGGTCATTCTTTGTATCAATGATACGAACCTCACCTGTACGGCCAATTACAATCTGCACTTTATCGCCTTCGTTGTTCTCGGTCATTACAGAACGTAATCCATCGAACTGTATATTACCGTCGAACTTAGCAATTAAAGTAGACTCAACAGAAGCAGAACCAGCCACACCACCTACGTGGAACGTACGAAGTGTTAACTGCGTACCAGGCTCACCGATTGACTGAGCGGCAATAATACCAACAGCGTCTCCTTTTTGTGCACGTATGCCTGATGCAAGGTTTTTACCATAGCATCTTACGCAACATCCGCGTTTGCTTTCGCAGGTCAGTACAGAACGGATTTCTACAGTTTCAATACCTGCATCTTCAATTCTCTTCGCAATAGCAGGAGTTATTTCATCTCCACCGGCAACGATCAATACGTCATTCTGAAGGTCATAAACATCGTGTAATGAAATACGGCCGGCAATTCTGTCTGCCAATGGTTCAATAACATCCTCATTATCTTTTAATGCAGTGGTCGCAATACCGCGAAGTGTACCGCAATCTTCTTCTGTAATAACTACATCCTGGGCCACATCCACCAAACGACGTGTCAGATAACCGGCATCCGCTGTTTTAAGAGCCGTATCCGCCAAACCTTTACGGGCACCGTGGGTAGAGATAAAGTAATCCAATACATTCAATCCACCTTTAAAGTTGGAAAGGATCGGGTTTTCAATGATCTCAGAACCACTCGATCCGGATTTTCTTGGCTTAGCCATCAATCCCCTGATACCAGCCAGCTGTTTGATCTGTTGTTTAGAACCACGGGCACCGGAATCCAGCATCATGTAAACAGAGTTGAACCCTTGTTTATCTGTTGCCAGTTCGCGGATCAATGTTTCAGTAATTCTTGTATCCACACGGCTCCAGATATCTACCGTCTGGTTATATCTTTCGTTATTG
>JAKFFM010000010.1:0-1772 GCA_036675075.1 Bacteroidota bacterium | reverse complement strand
GTGAAAGAGCAGGCTTTGAGGTTCGTGACGTACACTATTCTCACTACGGTCGTCTGTGTACAATTGAAACACCGGAAGGACCAAACATTGGTTTGATCTCGACCTTATGTGTGCATGCCAAGATCAATGATATGGGCTTTATTGAAACGCCTTATCGTAAAGTGAACGAAGGAAAAGTGAACATGAAGGAATTACAATTCCTGAGTGCTGAAGAAGAAGACCTTGCAAAGATCGCACAGGCGAATACTGCTTTGGATGAAAAAGGAAACTTCGAGGAAGATAGAATCCAAAGTCGCGAAACAGGTGACTTCCCGATATTAGACAAGAACGATGTAGAATTTATGGATGTTGCTCCTAACCAGATCGTTGGTTTGAGTGCTTCGTTGATTCCGTTCCTGGAGCATGATGATGCTAACCGTGCATTGATGGGATCAAACATGCAACGCCAGGCTGTACCGTTAATTCGTGCTGATGTACCTATTGTGGGTACAGGTTTGGAAGCAAAAGCTGCCCGTGATGCCAGGATCCAGATCCACTCAGAAGGTAATGGTGTGGTAGAATTTGTGGATGCTAATGAAATTCATGTTCGTTACGTTCGTGATGAAGAAGAAAAATTAGTAAGTTTTGAAGAGGACCTGAGGGTTTATAAATTAACCAAGTTTATCAAGACGAACCAGGAAACCTGTATAAATCTGAACCCTGCTGTAAAGAAAGGACAGAAAGTTAAGAAAGGTGATTTCCTTACTGAAGGTTACGCAACACAAAACGGCGAATTGGCTCTGGGTAAAAACCTGAAAGTAGCATTCATGCCGTGGAAGGGTTACAACTTTGAGGATGCCATCGTTATCAGTGAAAGAGTAGTTCGTGAAGATATGTTTACCTCTGTTCACATTTCTGAGTATGAACTGGAAGTTCGTGATACCAAATTGGGTGAAGAAGAACTGACTCCAGATATTCCAAACGTTTCTGAAGAAGCGACGAAGGACCTTGATGAAAACGGTATCATTCGTGTTGGCGCTACTATCAATGAAGGTGATATTCTCATCGGTAAGATCACTCCTAAGGGAGAAAGTGATCCAACTCCTGAAGAAAAATTATTGCGTGCCATCTTTGGTGACAAAGCAGGTGATGCAAAAGATGCTTCTTTGAAAGCACCAAATGGTGTAGAGGGTGTTGTTATCGGTAAGAAATTGTTTCAGCGTGCCAAGAAAGATAAGAACGCTAAAGTAAGAGAAAGAGCCGCTATTGATAAACTGGAAAGAATTCATGAGAAGAACGAAGCGGACCTGATGGAAGTATTGCTTGAAAAACTGACTACATTATTGAAAGATCATGTATCAGCAAGCGTAAGCAACAACTTTGGTGAAGTGCAGATTGGTAAAGGAGCTAAGTTTACTTCTAAGAACCTTACTGGCCTGGATTATGCAAACATCAATCCGCTGGGTTGGACAGGTGATAAGAAAGTGGATGACCAGATCAATATCTTGTTGCACAACTATAATATCAAATACAACGAAGAACTGGGCCGTTACAAGAGAGAGAAATTCAATATCTCTATCGGTGATGAATTACCAGCCGGTGTATTGAAGTTGGCTAAAGTTTATCTCGCCGTTAAGCGTAAGCTGAAAGTGGGAGATAAGATGGCCGGTCGTCACGGTAATAAAGGTATCGTTGCGAAAATTGTTCGTGCAGAAGATATGCCATTCCTGGAAGATGGAACTCCTGTGGATGTAGTATTGAATCCATTGGGTGTACCTAGTCGTATGAACCTT